>DASXXM010000241.1:0-7613 GCA_036503065.1 Pseudonocardiaceae bacterium
GATCCGGGCGAGGGCGGCCTGACCGTGTCGCAGTCCTATTTTGACCGCACCCCGTATCTGGAGGTGGACGACGAGGGCCGGGCCACCTACGTGGAGCACCACCGCACGCTCGGTGACTTCGTTCGGCAGATCGTGGCGGCCGGCATGACGCTGACCGACCTGATCGAGCCGGAATGGCCCGCCGGACACGACAGGGAGTGGGGACAGTGGAGTCCACTGCGGGGGCGGCTGTTCCCCGGCACGGCGATCTTCTGCTGCGTACGGACCTGACCCGATGACCGCGGTACGCGACCTCCGTGACGCCCAGACCGCCCGGTTCGCGCGGCTGGACGGTCTGTTGGTCTGCACCGCGGCCGAACCGGACGGCCAGCCGCTCGCCGCCGCGTTGCCCTCCGGCAGGCGGGTCGCCGGCACGCTCGCCAGGTCGGTGCACGGCCCCGGCGCGCCGACCAGCCTGTGGTCCGCCCGGGACACGTGGGAGCTGTTCCCCTTCGTCGGTGACGATCCCGGTCCCGGCCTGCACGCGCTGCTGGGGGCGTGGCGGCGGCTGATGGACCGCTCGTCCGCGCCGCCCGGCCACGATTCGGCATGCGTGGTGACGTGGCCCAGCCGGGACGCGGAGGGCAGCGGTGTGCTGCTCCAGCACGGTTTCGTACCGCTGTCCGTACTCGCGGTCCGGCGCTCGCCGGTGCCGCCGGACCCGGTCGAACCACCCGATCTGGTGGTCCGCAGGGCGACCGTGCGCGACGTCGACATCGCCGCGCAGCTCGCGCTGGCCGAGATGGCCTACTCCGCGCTGGTGGGCAGCACGATCGTCCGCCCGGATGCCGCGGACATCAAACGGTCCGCGCTGCGCTACCGGATCGGCAACGGCGACCCGGTGTGGCTGGTGGAACGGGACGGCGTCGCCGTCGGCCTCGCCGAGTGCTGGGTGACGGACTCGAATCCGGGCGCCCGCCACCGCTTCCCGGTGCCGGCCGGCCGCTGGGGTTACGTCAACACCGTGTCGGTGCTGCCCGGCGTGCGCGGGACCGGGGTGGGACAGGCGCTGATGGCTCTGGTACACCGGGAGTTGCACCGAGTCGGCGCCACGGGCACGTACCTCTACTACAACCCGCCCAACCCGCTGTCCTCGGTCTTCTGGCCACGCCAGGGTTATCGTCCTTTGTGGACGATCTGGGAGACCCGACCGGGCTGGGCACTGCGGTGAGTACGGACGCGGTTACGGGGGAGGCGTGATGCGATCGGACGGCTGGCCGTGGGTGATCGCCGGTGTCGCGCTGGCGGTCGCGCTGCCGGTGCTGATCGAGTGGATGCGCAGGCGGCCGCCGCACTCGCCGCAGCGCATGATGGGCTGGGCCGGCATCGGGGCCGTCGTGGTCATCAGCACCGTCGCCATGCTCGCGCTGACCGGCATCGCGTGGCCGTGGCTGTTGGCGATCCTGGTCGGCGGCGACTTCCTGGCCGCGATCCCGATGGGCGTCGGGTGGGCCTGGCTGCGTGCCATCCGGCGCGGCGAGGAGTCCCGGCAGTACGCGCCGGAGCAGCTTGTCCTCGGCCCGGCCCGGTTGTGGGTGCGGCCCCGGCCCGCGACACATCCGCTGCCCCGCGGCATCTCCGGCAAGGTGGATCGGTGGCTGGCCACGGACGGGCCCGCGCCGACGGCGGGCTGGTGGCACAACGGCGGCCTGATCCTGGACGACCGTGGGCCCGCGCTGGTCGACGCGGCCGGTCTCCGCCACGAACTGCCGTCCGCCACGACGACCCTGGTTCGCCTCGCGGCGCCGAAGTCGGTGCTGTTGGTGGACGACGACCAGTTTCTGCTCGCCCGCCTGCCGACGACCGGGTTCGAGGATCGGGATCTCCGTCGGTTCTGCGCGGAGGCCGGGTGGCGTTACGAGGACACGTTCGGGTCCGGTCGCAGTACGCGGTACGTGATCGACCTGCGTGCTTCGGTCGCGGACCAGGCGGCCCGGGACAAACGGCGTCTGGTGCCGCGTCGGTTCGCGCGCCGCCGCTAGGAATTCGTCTGCGACCAGGGGCGCGGTTCGCCCACCTGGTGCACGGCAGGCGGTTTGTCCGACAGCGCCCGCCGCACGGCCGCCAGTACGCCGTCCGAGATCTCCTCGTGCGAGAGCCTTCTGCTGGTGCGGCCGACCGGCACGAAGCCGAGCACGACCTGTTGCGTCGGGTGGTTGGCCAGCACCGGCTCCGGATAGCCGCCCACCAGCACGGCCGCCGAACTGCCGTGCACCTCCACCACGGGGGCTGCCGGGGCCAGCAGGGATTCGACGGCGAACAGCACCGCGGGCCGGTGCTCCCGGTGCACCCACGCGACCAGCAGCTCCACCGGTCCGCCCAGTGCCCGCTTCGCCCGTTCGGCCAGGCCCTTCGGGTCCGACCAGTCGGCGGCCACCCACAGCGCGCGGCCGGTGCCGGCGTTTCCGGGGGTGGTCGGGATGGGGGCGTAGCGGCGGCTGGGCAGGACCACGTGCCAGCCCTCCGCGACCAGGGCCGACGTGCACGCCGCGAGCATGCCGGTGCCGCCGATGACCAGGGCATGTCGGGTCGTGGTGCCTTCGCCGCGACGTCGGAACGGGGTGGTTCCGTTGTGGCTGGCCGGTTCGCTCGCCCTTACTCCTCCGACGGTGGGGATGACGGCACCTCCCGAATCGAGCGCGCGGCGGCCGTGAACGGGCCGGCCAGCCAGGCGTCGACCGCCCGCTGGCCGGACAACCTGACGACCGTCAGCCGCTCACCCGCGGAACTGCCCAGCAACTCCGCAATCTTGGCCGAGTACTCACCGTAGACCCGCCATGACCAGCGCACGATATGGTCCGGATCGGTAAAGAACGTCCGGAGCGGGCCCTCCAGGTTGCCGTTCCACAGCTCCTCGCGCCGCAACCGCCGGACCACGGTGCGCGACACGACCCGCCGCACCACCGTCCATCGTGGATGGTCGAGCCAGATCAACAGGTCCATCCGCTCGTTCAACATCGACTTCACCGCGTTGTAGCCCCATTCGATCACCCATTGGGGGCCGGACGTGAAGCGGTCGACGTCGGCCTCGAACTCGGGGCGGCGGGTCCACTCCGGACCGTGGTACAGCGAGTCGACCTCGACCGTGGGCACGGCGAGCCGCTCGCTGATCGTGCGACAGAGGGTGGTCTTCCCGACACCGGACGGGCCCGCGACCCCGATCCGGTTGATGGGACAGGACAATGAATCGGCAGGTCCGAGCATCCCCATCAGGCCAGGGTACGGGCTGTGGCAACTCTGTTTCAGTGGGCCGCGTCGTCCCACGAACGGCCGAAACCGACCGACACCTCCAGCGGCACGCGCAGCTCGTACGCGTTGCCCATGTACGCCCGGACCAGCGCCTCGACGGCCGCGTGCTCGCCGTCGGCCACCTCGAGCACGAGCTCGTCGTGCACCTGGAGCAGGGTGCGGCTGCGCAGGTCGGACGTTGCCAGCGCGTCGTGCACGCCGAGCATGGCCACCTTGATGATGTCCGCCGCGCTGCCCTGGATCGGCGCGTTCAACGCCATCCGCTCCGCCATCTCGCGGTGCTGCCGGTTGTCGCTGTTCAGGTCCGGCAGATACCGGCGCCTGCCCATGATGGTCTGCGTGTAGCCGTCCTTGCGGGCCTGCTCGACCACGGCGTGCAGGTAGTCGCGCACGCCGCCGAACCGGTCGAAGTACTCGTCCATCAGCGTGCGGGCCTCGTCGCTGGGGATGCGCAGCTGCTGCGACAGCCCGTACACCGACAGGCCGTAGGCGAGGCCGTAGTTCATGGCCTTGACCTTCGCCCGCTGCGCGCCGCTGACCTCGTCGGGGCCGACGCCGAACACCCTGGCCGCGGTGGCCGCGTGGAAGTCGAAGCCGGACTGGAACGCCTCGATCAGCGCGGCGTCGCCGGACAGATGCGCCATGATCCGCATCTCGATCTGGCTGTAGTCCGCGGTCATCAGCTCCGCGTAGCCGGTGCCGACGACGAACGTCTGCCGGATCCGGCGGCCCTCCTCGGTGCGCACCGGGATGTTCTGCAGGTTCGGGTCGGTCGAGGACAGCCGGCCGGTGGCCGCGATGATCTGGTTGTACGTGGTGTGGATGCGGCCGTCGTCGCCGATCGCCTTGAGCAGGCCGTCGACCGTGGTCTTCAGCCGGGTGACGTCCCGGTGCTCCAGCAGGTGTTGCAGGAACGGGTGCTCCGTCGCCTCGAAGAGGCTCTGCAACGCGTCCGCGTCCGTCGTGTAGCCGGTCTTGGTGCGCTTGGTCTTGGGCATGTTCAGCTCGTCGAACAGCACCACCTGCAGCTGCTTGGGCGAGCCGAGGTTGATCTCCTTGCCGATCACGGCGTACGCGTCCTGCGCGACCTGCTTCACCCGCCCGGCGAACTGCGCCTCCAGCGAGGTGAGTCGCTCGGCGTCCATCGCGATGCCGACCGCCTCCAACTCGGCCAGCACGTGCAGCAGCGGCAGCTCCAGCTTGCCCTGCAACTCGACGCCGCCCAGCTTGACCAGCTCCGCGTCCAGCGCGTCGGCCAGCTCGGCCACCGCGCGCGCCCGCAGGATCTCGGCCTTGGCCAGGCGTTCCGCGTCCTCCTCCTCGCTGGACAACAGCGAGAGCTGGCCGTTGTCCGGCTCGTCCTGCCGCAGCTCCCGGTGCAGGTAGCGCAGCACGAGGTCGTCCAGTTCGAACGTCCGCTGGCCGGGCTTGGCCAGGTACGCGGCCAGCGCGGTGTCGCTGGTCAGGCCGCCCAGCCGCCAGCCGCGGCCGCGCAGCGCGTGCAGCGGGCCTTTCATGTCGTGGCCCGCCTTGAACACGGTCGGGTCGGCCAGCCACGCCGCCAGTGCCCGCTCGTCCTGTTCGGTCAGCGTCTCCACGTCGACCGCGCCGCCGTCGCCGTCGGCCGCGGCCAGCGCGATGCCGCGCACGTCACCCGTGCCAGCGGCCCAGGTGGCCCGCAGGGCCAGCCCGACCCGTCGGCCGGGACCGGCGTGCTGAGCCAGCCAGTCGGCCAGCGCGCCCGGCGCGATCGGGCCGCCCCGCACCTCGAAGCCCTCGTCGGCTTCCGGTTCCACCGAGGACAGCGTGGCGAACAGCCGGTCACGCAGTACCCGGAACTCCAGGTCGTCGAACAGCTTGTGCAGCGCCTCCCGGTCCCAGGCCCGCACCTCCAGTTCGGCGGGCTCGACGCCGATCTCCACGTTCCGGACCAGCGCGGTGAGCTCGCTGTTGAGCTGCACGGCCGACAGGTGCGCTCGTAGCGCGTCACCGACCTTGCCGCGCACCTCGTCCACCCGGTCGATCAGGTCGCCGAGCGAGCCGAAGTCACGGATCCACTTGGCGGCCGTCTTCTCGCCGACACCGGGGATGCCGGGCAGGTTGTCCGACGGGTCGCCGCGCAGCGCAGCGAAGTCCGGGTACTGCGCGGGGGACAGGCCGTACTTCTCCTGGACCGTGGCCGGCGTGAACCGGGTGAGCTCGGACACACCCTTGCGTGGGTACAGCACCGTGACCTGGTCGGTGACCAGCTGCAGGCAGTCCCGGTCGCCGGTGCACACCAGCACGTCGTAGCCCTCGGCGGTGGCCTTCGTGGTCAGCGTGGCGATGACGTCGTCGGCCTCGTAGTTGTCCTTGCTCAGCCAGGGAATGCTCAGCGCGCCGAGGATGTCCTGGATCAGCGCGACCTGGCCGCGGAACTCGTCCGGGGTGGCGCCGCGGCCCGCCTTGTACTCCGCGTACACCTCGCGGCGGAACGTCTGCCGCGACAGGTCGAACGCGACCGCGATGTGCGTCGGCTGCTCGTCGCGCAGCAGATTGATCAACATCGACGTGAACCCGTACACCGCGTTCGTGGTGAGCCCGGTCTGGGTGCGGAAGTTCTCCGCGGGCAGCGCGAAGAACGCCCGATAGGCCAGTGAGTGGCCGTCGAGCAGCAACAACCGCGGCGCGGTGCGGATGGGTGTGGCGCGGGTCTCGGACTTGGCGGGCACGGCGCGAGTCTAGGGTGAGACCACGACAGCACTGTTCAGGGCCCGATCAGCGCCCGATCGGCCGATGTGGCGGAGGTGCCGGTGACAGTTACCGAGGACGGTTCGGCCTTCGCCGCGGCGATGATGGGCATGATCGGCGAGTTCAACAAGAAGATCGGCCTGGAACTGGTCGAGGTCACCAAGGACCGCGTGGTCGGGACGCTCCCGGTCGAGGGCAACCGCCAGCCCTACGGTCTGATCCACGGCGGTGCGAACGCATCGCTGGCCGAGGCACTCGGCTCGATCGCCGCCGCCGTGAACGCGGGCCCGGACCGGGCCGCGATGGGCCTCGAGCTGTCCTGCACCCACCACCGCGCGGCTCTCGGCGGCCTGGTGACCGGCGTGTGCACGCCGCTGCACGTCGGCCGGAGCGTGTCGACCTGGCAGACCGTGATCACCGACGAGCAGGGCCACCGGACCTGCACGGCCCGGCTGACCTGCGTCATCAGGGACAACCCGCCCGGTGGCGGCGGCCTCGAACCGGTCAGGCCACGCCCAGATACGACTCCTTGATCGACGGGTCGGCCAGCATCTCCGCACCGGTCCCGGACTTCACGATCGACCCGGTCTCCAGCACGTAGGCCCGGTGCGCCCGGGACAGCGCCTGCTGCGCGTTCTGCTCGACCAGCAGGATCGTGGTGCCCTGCTGGTTGATCTCGGTGATGATCCGGAAGATCTGCTGGATGAACTGCGGCGCCAGCCCCATCGACGGCTCGTCCAGCAGCAGCAGCCGCGGCTTGGACATCAGCGCCCGCGCGATGGCCAGCATCTGCTGCTCACCGCCGGACATGGTGCCGCCGGTCTGCTTGCGCCGCTCGGCGAGTCTCGGGAACAGTTCGAACACCCGCTCGTAGTCCGCGGCCAGCTTCCTGCGGTCCTTGCGGGCGTAGGCGCCCATGTCCAGGTTCTCCATGACGGTCATGCCGGGGAACACGCCGCGACCCTCGGGGGCCTGACAGATCCCGCGCACCACGCGCAGATCGGCGCGCAGCCGGGTGATGTCCTCGCCGTCGAACTGGATGCGGCCCGCGGACAGCGGGCGGATGCCGGAGATCGCGCGCATCGTGGTGGTCTTGCCGGCGCCGTTCGCACCGATCAGGCTCACGATCTCGCCCGCCTCGACGCTCAGCGAAATACCGGACAGGGCGCCGATCCGTCCGTAGTGGACGGACACGTCGGCCAGCTCAAGCAACGCCATCGTCGGGCACCCCCAGGTAGGCGGCGATCACGGCCGGGTTCTCCCGGATCTCCGCCGGCAGGCCGTCGGCGATCTTCTTGCCGAACTCCAGCACCACGATCCGGTCGGTCACACCCATGACCAGTCGCATGTCGTGCTCGATCAACAACACCGTGTACCCGTCGTCGCGGATCTTGCGGATCAACCCCATGAGATCTTCCTTCTCGGCGGGGTTGAAGCCGGCGGCCGGCTCGTCCAGGCACAGCAGTTTCGGCTCGGTGGCCAGGGCCCTGGCGATCTCGAGGCGCCGCTGGTAGCCGTAGGGCAGGTTGCGGGCCTTGTCCGCGGCCCGGTCCGCGATGCCGACGAACTCCAGCAGCGCGCTGGCCCGCTCGACG
>DASXXM010000242.1:0-4429 GCA_036503065.1 Pseudonocardiaceae bacterium
CGTAGTGGCCACGAAGGTCGTCTACTACGACCTGCGCAAGGAAATGCCCTCCAGGACCCACCACCGAGGAGAAGGACGGGAAGCCCCCGCGAAGATTGGCCATGCCGTCAACCGATTCTTTACCGAACACGGCCAGACCGCCGAGATCACCCCGGCTGACGGCGAGCCATTTCGAGTACTGACTGGACCCATCGGCTCGGGCGAGGCTGTGATCGCAGACCGTGACGCCGAGATCAGACGCTACCTGACCAGTTTCAACGACAAGGTTCTCGCGGTGGACATGGAGTCCGGCGGCCTGACCCAGTTTTGTCACGAACACGCGGGCCATCCGGAGGGCTGGGTGATCGTCCGGGGCATCTCGGACCACGCCACCAGCGAGAAGAACGACGAACACCACCACCGCGCGGCCTGGCACGCCGCGATCGTGCTCCGCGCACTGATTCCGTACCTGCTGGACGACTTGTAGCCATGCGCGTGAAGGAGACACGTCACCACCGCATGGAGTCATGCCCAATGAGTTAGCCGTACAGCCTGAGGTCGCCACATGGGCAGTGGCGCGGGTTGGCAGAACGGCAGCGCGACGCCTCAGTCGAACAGGCCCGGCTGGTCGGCGTTGGCGGCCGCGATCGCGTCGGCTGCGTCCGACCATCGGTAACGGCGCAGGTCGACTCGTTCGCCGTCGGCCAGGACGCCTTCTGTGCGTAGTAGGGCCAGTTGTTCCCGGGTCAGGTGTGGGGCCGTGGTGCCGTCGGCGCGCAGGACCCGTTGCCACGGCAGGTCGTGGCCGTCCTCGGACAGGACTCGGCCGACCAGGCGGGCTGACGGCGCGCCGGCCAGTGCCGCGACATCGCCGTAGGTTGCCACGGTGCCGGCCGGGATGGCCGCGACCACCGTGCGGATCTTCTCGTGAATCTGCTCGTCCATGCGCCGCCCCTCAGTCGACGAACTTGGTGACCAGGGCACCGGTTTCGTCCGGACGCTCAAGATAGATCATGTGCCCGCAGTCGATCTGCACCAGTTCGAAGTCGCTGCCCAGCGCGAGCTGGCACCCGTGCACGAACGCCGGCGTCACGTACTGCGACCGCAACGCCCGGACCAGCAGCGTCGGCGTGCCGGGGCCGGGCAGCGCGGGCGTGCGGGCCATCTCGCTCCACGCGGTCGTCGCCGCGGCCGGCAGGTAGCGGAACCGCCACCCGGACGCGGTCCGTTCGAGGTGCTCGCCTACCTCGTCGGTCACGGCTTCGTCGGTGGCCGTCGGCCAGTCCTGCCGCTGCGCCTCCCACGCCTGCTTCGGGTCCGCGAAGACACGGGTGGGCTGGCCGGCGCCGTCCAGCGCCACGGCCGGATCGATCCCGACCGACGGATCCAGCAACACCAGCCTGCTGACCCGCCCCGGCGCCAACCGCAGCAGATGCAACGCGACCGCACAGCCGAACGAGTGCGCCAGCACCGGCACGGCGTCCAACCCGAAGGCGTCGACGACACTCAGCAGGTCGACAGCGTGCTGTTCCAGCGTCCACGGCGGCAGCGGCGTCGACCGCCCGTGCCCACGCAGATCGGGCGCGACGAGCCGAAATCCGGGCAGCTGTGTCCGCGCCAGCTGCCGCCAACGGCCACCGTGCCCGGTCAGGCCGTGCACGGCGAGCAGCGGAACCCCGTCCGGCGGACCGAATTCGTGCACGTACAGCGCCATGGCCGTATCGTCGCATCCACCACCGACAGCCCGGCGCGAAGCCGCGCCACCGGACCATCCACAGTGGATGATCGAGTGGGCATCAGTCGTCGTACGGGTCGTCCGCGCGGGTGCCGCCGCCCGACGTGGCCAGCGCCGGGTCGATCAGCGCGAACCGGGCGCCTGTCGGGTCCGACATCACGGCGACCTTGCCCAGTTGCGACGTGTACGGGCTGAACCGCAGCCGGCCCCCCGCGTCGTGCGCGATGTGCACCGCCTCGTCGAACTCCCGGTCCGGTGGCGTCCGGAAGTGTGCGATCCAGCGGGCCGGCACGTCGGCCGGTGTGCCGGGCATCATGCGCACCCGGCCGATCACCGAGTCCTGGCCGACGTACCAGACCATGTAGTCGTCGGCGGCGCCGTCGCCGAACTGGCGGCCGCTGAAGCCGAAGAGCTCGCCGAAGAACTGGTCCGCCTGCGGCGCGAGGTGGGTGATGAACTCCGCCCACACCAACGAGTTGGGCATGCCCGCGGTGAACGTCCAGTCCGGGCCGATTTCGCACGCACCGAACCGGGCTCCGGCAGGCGCCTCGATCACGGCTTTCATGCCGACCCTCGGCACCACGTGGTCGGTCTCGACCGTCCGGCCGCCCAGTTGTTCCGACCGGTGCACGAGGCCGGGCAGGTTTCCGGTGGACAGGAACACCGTCCAGTCGCTGACCGGCCAGGCCACCGGCCGGATACCGGCCACCGGGTCGCCGCCGGCCGTGGCCACGTAGTAGGGCAGGCCACCCGAGTCGACTCGCTGCTCGAACTCCCAGTCCAGGATCGCGGCGTAGAAGTCCATCACGGCGGCCGGCTCTGCGGTGGCCAGCTCCAGCCAACACGGGTGGCCCGGGACGAGGGCGACCGGCGCCGGTGCTGGCCTGCTGGTGGGCTGCATGGAGAACCCCCTGGCGACAGTGCTGAGAAGCTTGGATACTGACACAATTTTGACGCCCGTGGGCCAGTCGTGCGCCGGGCGGTTCAGCGGTCGTGGTTCCATCTTCCGATGAGTTCCGCGTCGGCTCGATTGGCACCTGTGTTGGTGCGCGCGCCGGCACCACCGCCGCCACCCCGGCACGGCGGCGCCGAACGCGTCATCGGTCACGGTGGCGGCCTGCTGCGAGTGCTCGGCGGGCCGGGCACCGGCAAGACGACGCTCGCCGCGGAACTGGCCGCCGACCGCATCCTGCGCGGCGGCGCGGACCCGGAGAACGTGCTGGTCCTGACCGCGAACCGGCGGGCCGCGATCGCGCTGCGGGCCGCGATCAGCAGGCGGCTGACCGGCGACGGCCTGCGGATCGCGCGGGAACCGTTGGTGCGCACCGTGCACTCGTATGCCTTCGGTGTGCTGCGCCTCCAGGCGAACCTGCGTGGCACCCCGCCGCCGCGCCTGCTCGCCGGCCCGGACCAGGACGTGGTGATCCGGGAACTGCTCGCCGGTGACGTCGCCGAGTTCGGCGCGGCGGACTGGCCGGAGCGGATGCGGCCCGCGCTGCAACTGCCCGGTTTCGCCGCCGAACTGCGGGACCTGCTGCTGCGTGCGGCGGAACGTGGCCTCGGTCCGGAGGACCTGGTCGAGCTGGGCCACGCGCACGGCCGTCCGGAGTGGGTGGCCGCGGGCCGGTTCGGCGCGCAGTACGAGGAAGTCACGCTGCTGCGCGGCGCGGTCGGCGCGGAAAGCTTCGGCGGCGCCGCGCCCGCCCTTGACGCGGCCGAGTTGGTCACCAGCGCCCTTGTCGCGTTCGACACCGATGCCTCGCTGCGGGACCGGGAACAGGCCAGGGTCCGGCACCTGCTGGTGGACGACGCGCAACACCTTGATCCACAACAGTTCCAGCTGATCGTGCGGGTCGGTCGGACCGCGCACGAGTCGGTCCTGTTCGGCGATCCGGACCAGGCGGTGTTCTCGTTCCGGGGCGCGGCGGCGAGCCTGCTGGCCGATCTTGATCCGAGCGGCGACCGGACGGTCGTGCTGCATGTCGACCACCGGATGTCGCAGGCCGTCCGTGCCGCCGTGCGCCGGATGACCGACCGGATGCCGGCTGCCGGTCCACGCCGTGACCTGCACGGACCGCCCGGCCCCGCTGGTCGGGTGGAGGTCCGGCTGTTCGCGTCGGCCGCGCAGGAGGCAGGCTGGGTGGCCGACCAGTTGCGCCGGGCGCATCTGCTGGACGGCGTGCCGTGGTCGGACATGGCGGTGCTGGTCCGGTCGGCGGTGCGTTCGCTGCCGGTGCTGCACCGCGCGTTGCTGGCGGCCGGCGTGCCACTCGTGGTGCCGGCCGACGCGCTGCCGCTGGCCCAGCACCCGGTGGTCCGGCCGTTCCTGGAGTTGGTGCGGGTGGCCGCGTCCGGTCAGGCGTTGGACGAGGAGACCGCCGCGCTGCTGCTGGCCGGCCCACTCGGCGGTGCGGACGCGCTGTCCATGCGCCGGTTGCGCCGTGGCCTGCGTCGGCTGGAGTTGGCGGCAGGCGGCGGCCGTTCCAGCAGCGAGCTGCTCGTCGAGGTGATCGAGTCGGCGGATGCCCTTGCTGCGTTGGAGCAGGGTGCGGCCTATCCGGTCCGTCGCGTCGCCGCGTTGCTGGCACTGGCCAGGTCGAAGGTTGACGAAGGCATCGAGCAGGTGCTGTGGCAGCTGTGGCAGGCCAGCGGCCTGGAGCGCAGGTTGGTCAGCCAGTCGGCCCGCCGTGGCCCGACCGGCGCCCACGCCGACCG
>DASXXM010000243.1:0-23599 GCA_036503065.1 Pseudonocardiaceae bacterium
GAGCCCTCCTGCAGCTCCCCATCGCCCAGGATCACGAATGCCCGGTTGTCGTGCCCGTAACGCTGCCCGGCGATGGCGACGCCCAGGCCGAGCGAGAGCCCATGCCCCAGCGCGCCCGTCGAGAACTCCACGCCGGGCAGACTCCGCATCGGATGACCGGCCAGCCGACTGTCCTGTTCGGCGTAGGTCTCGATCTCCGATTTCGGGATGACCCCGGTCGCCGCGAGCGCCGCGTACAGGGCCGCACACGCCTGTCCCTTGCTCAGGATCAGGTAGTCGCGATGGTCCGGCGACCCCGCGCCGGCCGGCTGCCGAAGCACCGCACCATAAAGAACGGCAAGCAGGTCCGCGATCGACATGCTGCCGCCGATGTGAACCCCGTTGGGTGAACTGCTCATCTCGATGACCGTTCGCCGGATTTCCACGGCGAGTCGCCTGGTCAGTTCCTGCGGCGGCGCCTGTGTGAGCATGCTGAGTCCTTCCCCGAGCCGTCTGCTGCCGGTCCATCACCTGCCCGGCGAGTCCGATGGGCAGGGTCCGTGCGGTGGCCCGCCGCGTCCATCCACGGCCAGCTAGCGATATAACAAACCAACCGGCCCGTTTTGTCAAGCATGGCCGGTGACCCGGCGTCATGACACCGATGCCTGCCGTTCGCCCCTTCGCCATGGACTCCTCCTGCTTATGAGGCATATCGTGACGCCCGACATGTCGTTCGGGCCACACCCGGATGGTCCAGACGGCGGTCCGGTGGCAGTACGAAGAAAACCTTGTGGTTGGTTTGTTTGCGTGGCATGCTGGCCCGCGCCCTGCAGCGACGGAGGAGTCCCGATGACTGCAATCATGACGATCGATCCCGGACAGGCACTCGGCGACGCGCTCGCGTCACCGCAGGTGGAGCTCTCGTTCAACAGCATCGTGTCGCGCCAACTGGTGCATCGAATGGCCCTGGCCGAGGTGCTGCTCACCGACTGGTGCCCCACCGGCGACCGCACGTATCTCTGTGCCGCGCAGTGGCCGCGCGGGCACAGCCTCTACCGGGTGTTGAACGGCCACCACGACACGATGCTGATCGCCGAGACGCTGCGGCAGACCGGCATCCTACTCGCGCACAGCGCCGAGGGCGTACCCCTGGACTGGAAGTTCGTCATGGATCGCATGGCGATCTCGGCCCACTCGGGCGGACTTCGTGCCGGGCTCGCCCCGGCCGACATCGTCGTCGAGGCCGAGATGGTCGACCTGCGCAGGCGCACCCCGTCGGCCGTGCACATGCGACTCGATACGCGGTTCCGGCACGACGGCCGGCCGTTCGGCACGGCGTCCGTCTGGATGCGCTGTGTCGCACCAGCGGTGTATCGCCGACTGCGCGGTGAGCGCACGCTGACCGCGGCGGACTCGACCACCGCCCCGTTACCGGCCGACCCACACGCGGTCGGCATGAGCACCGAAGCGGACGTCGTGCTCGGCGCTCCGCTCGGCGTCGGGGTCTGGCCCCTGCGCGTCCGAACCGACCATCCGGTTCTGTTCGATCACCCACAGGACCACGTCCCCGGGATGCTGGTGTTCGAAGGGTTCCGCCAGGCCGGCCGCGCGTTGCTGGGCTGGCCGGACGCACAGCTCACCGGCTGTGACATCACGTTCACGCGATACCTCGAACTTGACCGTCCGTCGATCGTGACCGTGACCACTGCGCCGCAGGCAACGTCCACCGATGCGGCCCTCACGGTGACCGTCACGCAGGACGGTCAGACGGCGGTGTCCGGCATCATCGAGATCCGCCGCACCCGGCAGTGCATCGCGCTGGCGGCCTAACCACCAGGTGCATCCAACGCCATCGGCCGTACGACAAAGACCGTCACGACACCGCGACGTCCTCAGTGGGCTCGTCCGGGAACGAAGCGGCGATCCGACGGAAATGCTGAACTTTCCGAGCCGGAACAAGAGACGGAAACACGATGGTCCACATCTCCTCAACACGACGACGCAGATCCTGCCGTCCGCTGAACACCTCCGAGAGCATCTGGATCCCGGTGAACGCCCCGCAGATGAAGCGGGCCAACTCCTCCGCGCCAACGGGTGACCGGACATCACCCTCGTCGATGGCCCGCTGGATCAACTCTTTGACCAGTGCGACCCACTCGATGTACGGGTCGTCCTGCAGGGCACCGAATGTTCCGTGCTCCAGCGTCAGCCGAATGCCCGCCCGAACGACCACGTCGCTCGTCAGTTGCACCGCCAACAGCTGCGTCGCCCTGATGACGGCCTCCAAACCGCCGTTACCGTCCTGGGCCAGCCAGTCACGGGTCGGGCCGACCGACAGCCTGTGCTGCTCCTCCACCACCGCGCGGGCGACGTCCTCCTTCGACTTGAAGTGGAAGTACAGCGCTCCCTTGGTCACCCCGCCATGTCCGATCACGTCACTGAGCGTGGCAGCCGCGTATCCATACCGGTCGAAAACCTCCGCCGCTCCGCGGATGATCGAACGCCTGGTGACTTCGGCACGTTCCTGTTTGGGCATCAAGCGCTCCCCTCTGTCGGCCCATAGGAACACCGAATGAACCGGTCGGTTGGTTTGCCTTTGTCACTATTGTACATCACCCAGCGTAGCCGCCAGGGGATGTGCCCGGCGACACCACGCATTGTCGTGAACACGCCGCCTATTCTTGTGACCGGCGCCACCGGCTTCATCGGATCCGCCGTACTACGTGCACTTGATGTCCATCCCGACATCGACGTGCGTGCGCTGGTTCGGCGCGCTCCCGACGGACACTCCGGACAGCGGCCGTCGAAATTCGTCATCGGCGACCTGACCGACCGGACCTCCCTTTCCGACATCTGCCAGGGGGTCCACACCATCGTGCACGCGGCCTCCTACGTCGGTGACGATCCGCAGCGATGCTGGGCCGTCAACGCGGCGGGCACGGCCGCGCTCGTGCACGCGGCTCGCCGAAGCGGGGTGGCCCGTATCATTTATGTGAGCACCGCGTCGGTGTACGGACACGGCCGCCACGACGGTGTCGCGCCGCCGCCATCGGACTACCAGCCGGCATCGGCGGTGAGCCGCAGTCGCCTCGCCGCCGAGCAACTCGTCCGGGACAGCGGCGGGTGGGTGGTCCGGCCGCACCTGGTCTACGGCAACGGCGACCGCTGGTTCGTCCCCGCGCTGGCGGCCCTCCTGACCAGCGCTGGTGGCCGCATCGACTGCCCGGCCCGCATCTCCACCATCAAGGTCGACGATCTCGCCCGAGCGCTGTGCGCCCTCGCCACGCTTGCGGACGATCGCCTGCAACGGGGCACGGCCATCGACGTCAACCACCCCAACCCCACACCGGTGACCACGCTCGTCGAGGCGATCACCAACGCGCTGGAGTTGGACATCCCGGATCGCCCCATGTCCATCGCGGCCATCCGGCGACGCCTACCCGAGGACGGGCGTTCCCAACGGCACCTCGCCATGTTCGCGCACGACCGATGGTACGAGTCACGCCACGTCTGGAACGTTGTCGGCCAAGAACCAGGCGAATCGTTCGAGACCGGGCTGGCCCACTGCGTCGACTGGTACCGGCACTTACTGAGGACAACCTGACGTCGTTGCCGCCGGAACGACGCCGCGCCCGGCGCGAGCGGTGCCATGGCAACCAAGTGCGTTGCCGAGTACGAACTACGCGCCGCTCCGGCCCGGATCCACTCGAGCTTCCGGTACGGCCACAGCAGTCTCCCGGTGGCCTTCCGGCCACGGTGACCTCGCGATCGTCGGCCGAGGAGCGAGCCGCACGATCAGCGCACCACCCAACAGTATGACGCCGCCGACGACCTGGACCGGCGACAGCCGCTGCCCGAGCATCGCCCACGCCAGCACGGTGGCAACCACGGGTTCCAGCAACGACAACGCACTCACCACGGAGGACGGCAGATGCCGCAGTGCCGCCATGCTGGTCAGGTAGGCGACCACGGTCGCCACCACGGCGACGACCACCAGCAGTAGCCAGACCGGCAGCAGCACGACGCCGAACCGGGCCGGCGCCGCCAACAGCCGGACCGGAATGGTCCACGGCCGGCACACCGTGAGCATGGTCACCGCACCGACGACAAGCCCCCAGGTGGTCACCCCGACCGGGTCGGTCGTGGCCACACCCCGCTCGCCGAGCAGAAAGTAAGCAGCACAGCAGGCAGCCGTGGCCAGCCCCGCGAGCACGCCGAGCAGGTCGAGCGCCGCACCCTGCCAGACCTGCGCGACCAGAACGAGCCCCACCGACGCCAGCGTCACACCGAGCCAGGCAGCCGCCGGCAGGGCGGTGTGCCGGACAAACCGCACCCACAACGTCACCAGCACCGGCGACAGGTATTCCAGCAACATCGCTACACCAACCGGTAACCGCGAAACGGCAACGAAGTAGAGCAGTTGACAGGCGGCCACCCCGACCACCCCGTACGTCAGCAGGACAGGGAGGTCCCGTCGACGCAGCCGCAGCGCCCCCGGCCGCACCAGACCTGTCCCCACCAGCAGAATCACCGCCGCGAGAGCAATTCGGGCACTGGCCACCTGTTGCGGCGACAATCCCGCGTCCATGGCGGACCGCGCTATCGGTCCGGCGAACCCGAAACAGCAGGACGCGGCGACGATCAGCGCCGTACCCCGAGCCGGTGAGATGACCGTCGGGACAGGATTGGCAATCATGGCCCAGAGTTTGCGCCCTTGACCCGGCAATCAGCAACCCATCCGTCTGTTGATGTGTATTTGACCGCGAATTGATGTGGGGTCGCGATACTCAAGCCCGTGAAACTGCGAATTGCGCTCGTCGGGGCCAGCGGATACGTCGGCGGTGAATTGTTGCGGCTGCTACTGGCGCATCCCGACGTCGAGATCGGAACGCTGACCGCGGGCGAAAGCGCCGGCACGACGATCGCCCGGCATCATCCACACCTGCTCCCGCTGGCCGACCGTCTCATCGAGGACACCGAGATCTCCAGGCTGACCGGCCACGACGCGGTCTTTCTCGCGTTGCCGCACGGGCAGTCCGCGCCGATTGCCATGGCGCTGGAGAAGCAGGACCCCGGCGTGGTCATCGTCGACTGCGGCGCCGACTTCCGGCTCACGGACGCCGAAGCATGGCGACGCTGGTACCACAGCGAGCACCCGGGGGTATGGCCGTACGGCCTGCCGGAGCTGCCGGGCCAGCGCGATCGTCTGCGGAACTCCCGCAGGTTCGCCATTCCGGGGTGTTATCCGACCGCCGTGGCACTGGCTCTGGTGCCGGCATTCGGCGCTGGACTGGTGACGGACGAGGCGGTCATCGTCGCGTTCTCCGGAACCTCGGGCGCCGGGAAATCGCCGCTGCCGCACCTGCTCGGGTCCGAGGTGATGGGCGCGGCAAGCCCGTACGCGGTGGGCGGCGCGCACCGGCACACCCCGGAAATCGCACAGAGCCTGACGGCGGCGTGCGGCACCGGCGTGCGGGTGTCGATCACGCCGGTGCTCGCGCCGATGCCCAGGGGCATCCTGGCCGTCTGCAGCGCACCGTTCGCCGGGCCGACGCTGGACGATGCCGAGCTGCGCAAGGTCTACGCCGCCGCCTACGACACCGAGCCGTTCGTCCACCTGCTACCGGCCGGAACCTGGCCGACGACCGCATCGACGCTCGGCGCCAACACCGCCCACCTCCAGGTCGTCGCGGACGGCAACGCCGGGCGGCTGATCGCCATCGCCGCGATCGACAACCTCACCAAGGGCACTGCCGGTAGCGCGATCCAGTGCATGAATCTCGCGCTCGGCATTCCAGAAGGAACCGGACTACCACTGACAGGAGTCGCTCCATGACCGCGATCAACGGTGATATCGGTGTCACCACCCCCCTGGGCTTCCGCGCCGCCGGCATAGCGTGCGGGCTCAAGGAATCGGGCAAGCCCGACCTGGCCATGGTCATCAACGACGGCCCGAACGAGGTCGCGGCCGGGGTGTTCACCCGCAACCAGGTGCCGGCGGCACCGGTCCGGTGGTCCTCGCAGGTGCTGCGGGACGGGAAGCTCCGCGCCGTGGTGCTCAACTCGGGCAACGCCAATTCCTGCACCGGCGCCGGCGGTTACCAGGACACCCTGGACACCGCCGCGAAGGTCGCCGACCGGCTCGGCGTGCCGATGGAAGACGTCGGGGTGTGCTCGACCGGTGTGATCGGCGAGCGGCTCCAACTGCCGATCCTGCTGGCCGGTGTGGACACCGTGATCGACGGTCTCGGCACCGGCCCGGACCACGATCTCGCTGCGGCCACTGCCGTGATGACCACCGACACGGTTGCCAAGCAGGCCGCGCTGCGATGCGCGGGCGGCTGGTCGATCGGCGGCTTCTCCAAGGGATCCGGTGGGATCGCCCCCAGCATGGCGACCACGCTGTCGGTGGTGACGACCGACGCGGTCGTCGAGCCGGCGGTGCTCGACGCGGCGCTCCGGCGTGCGGTCGACCTCACCTTCAACCGGTTGGACGTCGACGGCTCGACATCCACGAACGACTGTGTGATCGCGCTGTCCTCGGGTGCTTCCGGGGTCGAGGTCGACGCGGCGGAACTGGCCGACGCGCTGCTGCGAGTGTGTGACTCGCTGGTGCGGCAGCTGCACTCCGACGCCGAGGGCGTCACCAAGGAGATCACGATCACGGTCCGCGGTGCGCTCACCGAGAACGACGCGGAGACCGTGGCCCGCGCGATCTCGCGGGACAACCTGGTGAAGGCCGGGTTCTTCGGCTCGGACGCGAACTGGGGCCGGGTCATCGTCCCGATCGGACGCTGCTCCGTCAGTATCGACCCTGATCGGCTGGACGTCACGCTCAACGGCGTTCAGGTGTGCAAGGGCAGTGCGCCGCACGTGGACAAGTCGCTGGTCGACCTGTCCGGCCGGGAGATCGAGGTCCTGGTCGACCTGAACCTCGGGGGCGCGGAGGCCACCGTGCTCACCACCGACCTCTCCCACCGGTACGTCCACATGAACTCCGCGTACACGACATGACCGCGGTCCAGACCACCGAGCTCGACCCCGAGCTGGCGGCGAAGACCGGTGCGCTGGTCGACCTGCTGCCCTGGCTGCGGCGGATGAGTGGTGCGGTCGTCGTGCTCAAGTACGGCGGGCACGCGATGCGTGACGAGACGCTCAAGCGGGACTTCGCGGCGGACGTGGTCCTCCTGCGGCTCGCCGGACTCCGGCCGGTGGTGGTGCACGGCGGTGGGCCGCAGATCAGCGCGATGCTGGATCGACTCGGCGTGCCACCGTCGGAGTTCCGCGGTGGGATGCGGGTCACGACACCGGACATCATCGACGTGGTACGCATGGTGCACGTCGGGTCGATCGGGCGCGAGCTGGTCGGCCTGATCAACGCGCACGGCCCCTTCGCCGTCGGAATGTCCGGAGAGGACGGTGGTCTGCTCACCGCCCGCAGGCGACCCGCGCTCGTCGACGGCGAGGAGGTGGACGTGGGGCTGGTCGGAGACATCGACTCGATCAACCCGGGGCCGGTGCTGGACGCGCTGGCGGCCGGCCGGATCCCGGTGATCTCGCCGGTCGCGCCGGACGCGGGCGGCGTGATCCACAACCTCAACGCGGACACGGCAGCCGCGGCGCTGGCCGGTGCGCTGGGCGCGGGTGAGCTGCTCGTGCTGACCGACGTTCCTGGGCTGTACACCGACTGGCCGCGGCCTGACTCGTTGCGGCACAAGATATCCGTCGCTGAGCTCGCCGCGCTGTTACCCCGGTTGAACGCCGGCATGGCACCGAAGATGGAGGCGTGCCTGCGCGCGGTGCGGGCCGGAGTGCCACGGGCCGCCGTGATCGACGGCCGGGTGCCGCACGCGGTGCTGCACACGTTCTTCCCCGGTCACCAGTTCGGCACGCTCGTCGAGAAGGACTAGGAGCAGGGATGGACACGGTCATCGAGCTGCCCGTCGACGGCAGCCGGCGCTGGCAACAGTCCATGATGGACAACTACGGCGTACCAGAACTCACGCTGGTGCGCGGGCGTGGCGCCCGGGTATGGGACGAGACCGGGCGGCAGTACGTCGATCTGCTGGCCGGGATCGCGGTGAACACGCTGGGGCACGCGCACCCCGCCGTGGTCACCGCCGTGACCGAGCAGATCACGACGCTCGGGCACGTGTCGAACCTGTACGTCGCCCCGCCGGTGGTCGAGCTGGCCGAGAGATTGGTCGAGCTGCTCGGGGTGGCCGACAGTGGCCGGGTCTTGTTCTGCAACTCCGGCGCCGAGGCCAACGAGACCGCGTTCAAGATCGCCCGCCGGACCGGCCGGCCGACGATCGTCGCCGCGTCCGGCGGTTTCCACGGCCGCACGATGGGTGCGCTCGCGCTCACCGGCCAACCGGAGAAGCGCGCCCCGTTCGAGCCGATGCCGCCCGGCGTCGTGCACGTGCCGTACGGCGATGCGAGCGCGATGGCCGCCGCGGTCGACACGGACACCGCAGCGGTGATCGTCGAGCCGATCCAGGGCGAGGCCGGAGTCGTCGTGCCACCGTCGGACTATCTCGTCGCGTTACGCCGTATCACGGCGTCCGCCGGTGCCCTGCTGATCGTCGACGAGGTGCAGACCGGCATAGCGCGCACCGGCGAGTGGTTCGCACACCAGCGGTCCGGTATCACGCCGGACGTCATAACCGTCGCAAAAGGACTCGGTGGCGGCCTGCCGATCGGCGCGTGCATCGCGGTCGGCCCGTCGGCCGCGCTCCTGTCCCCCGGCCAGCACGGCACCACGTTCGGCGGTAACCCGGTCTGCTGCGCGGCCGCCCTGGCCGTGCTCCGCACCATCGCCGACGACGACATCGTCACGCACGTCCGCCGACTCGGTGCACACCTGGCCAACGCCATCCGGTCCCTGCACCAGCCCCTCGTCGCCGAGGTTCGCGGAGCCGGCCTGCTGCTTGGCATCCGCCTCACCAGGCCGCTGTCGACCGCCGTCGCCGCTGCCGCCCAACGCGCGGGCTTCCTGGTCAACCCCGTGCGGCCCGATGTACTCCGCCTCGCGCCACCCTTGATCATCACCGAGACCGAGCTCGACTCCTTCGTCACCGCGCTCCCGGCCATCCTCCAGGAAGCGAAGACTCAATGACGACAGCCCTGACACTCACCGCACCAGGACGCCTGGCCGATACGGACCGTGGCTCCTATCGCCTGGAGACCGTCTCGACGCTGGATGCCATGGGCGACAACGAGTTGCACCCGCTGACGGCAGGCCGCACCTTCTACGTGAGCCGGCCGTGGCTCAAGGCGGTGGAACTTCAGCGCGACGACCGAACCGCATATGTGACCTGCCGGGACGGCGCGGGAATCCTACGCGGCGTATGCCCCGTCTACTGGGACGAACCCGGCTCCCGTGGCTTTTACGACCCGTTCGGGCAGTTCTTGCACCGATCGGGGGCCGAGTTCAACCAGGATGACTGGTCGCCGCCCTACCTCATCGGCTCCCGCGCCGCATACAGCTGCGAATTCCTCGTCGACACGACAATCGAACCGAATCAGCAGCGCGATGTTCTCGCACTGCTCCTGGATGCTGTCACGACTCACGCACGAGAGGTCGACGCGGCATCGCTGTCGGCTCTTTACCTCAACCCGCGAGGTGCGGCACAGCTCCGTGCGGCGCTCGCTGATGACCAGCCCTTCTACATCGCGGGCGCCAACGCCGTACTCGACGTGCCCTGGTCGTCGATGGACGAATATGTGAACGCAATGGGCCGCCGGAGCGGAAACATCCGCCGGGAGATGCGGACATTTGGTGAGCAGGGCTACACGATCGCCGAGGGCCGTCTCAGCGACTGGATCGACGTCGCCGCGGACCTCTTCTCCCGGCTCGAACGCCGATACGGCCACGAGTCGTCCGCCGCGGACGAAGCGGCAGAACTGCGCACACTCGCGGCCTGCGCCGACGATCACGGCCACGTTCTCGCGATCCGGGACGGCGCCGAGGTGATCGGAGCCGCGCTGGTGTTCGTGTGGGAGGGCGTCGTCTACACACGTAGCGCGGGATTCAACTACGGAGCGACAAAGCGAGCGTTCGAGTACTTCAACCTCATCTACGAAATGATCCGATTCGCCATCGAACACGGCTACCGGCGGCTGGACATGGGGATGGCAACCTACCGTGCGAAGCTGGCCCGCGGCGCACGACTGGAACCCCTGTGGGGAATGTCCATTTCGCGGACGGCCGATTCGCCGCTGTGCAACGACACATTCGGCTCCTGGGACCAAGCTCGGCGTGCCGCCGTACGCGCTGCGGATCCGGCCATGTTGGAAAGTGCCGAGCTGCCATGAAGACGGCCGAAGCATGACGATCGACGGAACAGCAGCGAAGACGGCGAAGCCAGAGGTCGCCGCGACGGCACTGCTGCGTATTCCGGCGTTACGGCGGCTCTTTGCCGCCCGGACCATCTCCGTGTTCGGTGACATGATCGTGCCGGTCGCGCTCACTTTCGCGGTCCTCGATTCCGGCGGGGGCGCCACCGGTCTGGGTATCGTCCTGGCGGCCCGGGTCGCACCCGAGGTCCTGCTGCTCCTGCTCGGTGGCGTTGTCGGCGATCGGTACCCCAGGCGCGCCGTGCTGATATTCAGCAACAGCGTCGCGTGTGTCGCACAGCTGCTCACCGGACTGCTCTTCGTCAGCGGCTCGGCCGCGATCTGGCGCATCGCCGCGCTCGCGGCACTGGTGGGGGCGACCAGTGCGTTCTTCAACCCGGCGTCGACAGCGGCCATCGCGTACGTCGCCCCGGGCAATCAACGACAAGCCACGTACGCCCTTTTCGCGATCACCGGAAACACCGCGGAAGTAGTCGGCCCCGGTCTCGCGGGACTGCTACTCCTGATGCTCAACCCCGGTTGGATTCTTGTTCTCGACGCCGCGAGTTTCTTCGTCAGCGCCATACTGATCGGACGAGCCGGTGCGTTGGGCAAGCAAGCGGTCACCATCACCGGCAGGTCACTCGGCACCGAGATCATCTCCGGACTCCGATATGTCAAGGAGACACGCTGGCTGAGTGCCCTCATCGCGAGCGCGTGCGCCTTCCAGTTCTTCCTGCTGGCAACCCTCAGCGTGCTCGGCCCTCTTGTCGCCCGCAGCGAGCTCGGCGGACCATCCGCGTGGGCGGCGATCTCGGCCGCGCTGGGCGCGGGGGGCATCGTCGGCAGCGCCCTGGCGATGCGCGTACGGCCGAAGCGGCCCCTCCTGACCGGCTATTCATTGCTGCTGCTCGGCTCCGGGCCGACCCTGCTGCTACTCGCGCTTCCGGCGACCACCCTGATCATCGCGGCCACCGAATTCGTCGCGGGTATCGTCATCGCCTACTTCGAGGCCCTGGAGTCGACGGCGATCGCGACTCGTGTGCCCAGCAACATGCTCTCGCGAGTCGACTCCGTCGACCGGTTCGGTTCCATGGCTCTCCGGCCGATCGGCATGGCGTGCATCGGTCCGATCGCCGCCGTGGTCGGCATCCATTCGGCACTCATCACCGCTGGCGTACTGACGCTTGTGTGTGTCGCGACTCCGTTGTTTCTTCGGGACGTCCGTGCATTTCAGGGCTGAGCTCGATCGACAGGGCTATACCGGCCAGCTGCAGGCGTGCGTTACCCTTCTGGGGCCCGAAAACACGATTCAGTGGCATGACCAGCACTTCCGTCGCGGTACCGTAAGCCGGTCAAGCCGCGAGATGGTACTCGTTGATCAAGCCGCCGACGACGGATTCACGGTGGACTTCGCGGCTGAGCAGGTCTGTGAGTGGTAGAGATGTCTTGACATGAGTTGGGGCACACTGAGCGAGTGTCCGGTGCGGCCGTGCCTGGTTGTAGTGGAGCAAGCAAGTAGGACAGCAGGACGCTTCTGAGGTGGCGTTCGTTCACGATCAGAAGGCGATCCAGCAACCTCTGCGAGCTTCCAGGTGCCGAACTCGCGGCCACGGTTTACCCGTCCCAGTATCGCCCACCACCGTTACATCCGCTGGTCAGGCGGCATGTTCACGGCCCGTTGATGATCTTCATCGGCGGGTCGTCGGTGATTTGGGAGCAAATTGGGAGCACGGTCTCCTGACCACAACCTCGCATCCGAAGAGGTCACGCCGCTCTGGCTCCGCCGCCGGACCGGACGGCGGCGCAACCAGCGACGGAGCCGGCCGGCTCCGGGTCGTTGCCCCGCTTCAGGGTCGATAGCGGTAGAGGTGGTGACGAGAAATTGGGTTAGCCTTACCTGAGCAACGCGTCCAGACCCGCTGCCAGGTGAAACGATGGGACGAGCCGACGACGATCCACCCCGAATACCAGAACCGGCGACATGGCGAAAGACCCGGCCGTAGCATTTTCCTGGCGGGCGGCGATTCCCCGGGTATGGCGGTCGAGCAGGGGGTGACCGGCGGTTTGCCGGTGCGCTCCTCGGTGTGGCCGCTCGCGCTGCTCGCGGCGGCCGGCGCCGTGTTCGGCGCGCTGGTGCTCACGATGACCGCGTCCGGCCGGGACGCGGCTGCCACCACGACGCAGTTCTCCGCGTCGGTCGGTGGGCTCTACCTGATAGCCGGTGTGATCGCGACGGCCAGGCAGCCGAGGAACCGGATCGCGCTGCTGCTGGTGGCCGTCGGGATCGGCTGGTTCGCCGAAGACCTACAGGTCTCGATCGACCCACTGGTACACAGCGCGGGGCTCCTGGTGCGCTCGGCGTCGATGGGGTTCCTGGTGCACCTGTTGCTGACTTTCCCCAGCGGCACAACGCATTCCCGGATCGACCGGGGACTCACGGCGACCGGGTACCTGATGGTGTTCGGCATCGTCCCGCTGAGCGCGCTGTCGCTGCCGTCGCTCACCCCGAACCTGCTGCTGGCCTGGCCGCTGCCGTTCCAGACGGTGCAGCGGATCATCGACGGGATCCAGTTGGCGATGGGCGCCGCCGTGGTCGCGGTGCTGGCGCGGCGGTGGGTGCTGGCGTCGGCACCGGCCCGCCGGGTGCTCGCCCCGGTCTTCGGTGCTGGCCTCGTCGGCGGTGCCGCATCGGTGCTGGACGCCATGCTCGGCACCGGGCCGTCCTGGTCGCACCGAGTGCTGATCGCGATCGCGCACGTGGCGATGCTGGCCTTGCCGGTGGCGTTCCTGGCCGGCGTATGGCGGGTACGGCTCGGTCGCACCTCGGTCGCGGATCTCCTGGTGCGGCTGTCCGGATCGCCACCGACGCAACTGCGGGACCTGCTGGCCAAGGCACTGGGCGACCCGTCGCTGCGGATCGGTTACACCCGGCCGGACCAGGACAACGAGAGCAGCTACATCGACAGCCACGGCCGGCCACTGGAGGTGCCGCCGGGCAGCGCGGTCACCGCGGTCAGGCGGGACGGACGCCAGGTGGCCGTGTTGATGCACGACCCCGCGCTGCGCGAAGATCGGCACGTGCTTGAAGCGGTGACGTCAGCAGCGGCGTTGGAGTTGGACAACCAGCGCCTGGCCGCCGAGGTGCGCGCGCAGTTGGTCGAGGTCAGGGCGTCGCGGGCGCGCATCGTGGCGGCGGGCGACGAGCAACGACGCCGGGTGGAGCGAGATCTGCACGACGGCGCGCAACAGCGACTGGTCACCGTGGCACTCACGCTGCGGCTGGCCAGGCAACGCATGGAGCGCGGTACCACACCGGACGACGAGCTGGCGGAGTTGTTGCGGCGCAGCGCCGACGGACTCGAGGACGCGCTGGCCGAACTGCGCGAGCTGGCCAGGGGCATCCACCCGTCGGTACTCAACGATCTCGGGCTGCTCGCCGCGCTGCGCGCGCTGGCCGCACGGTCGCCGCAGCCGGTGGAGCTGACCGCGCCAGCACTGCCCGACCTGCCCGCACCGATCGCCGCGACCGCGTACTTCGTGGCCGCCGAGGCGGTCACCAACGCCCTCAAACACGCTGGCGCCCAACACATCCACATCGACGTGCGGCTGGACACCGGCCTGCGGCTCGCCGTGCTCGACGACGGCGTCGGCGGTGCCGACCTCGCGGCCGGCACCGGGTTGCTCGGCCTACGCGACCGGGTGTCCGCTGTGGACGGCACGCTGACCGTGCGCAGCGCCCCGGGGACGGGTACGACCGTGACGGCCCGCCTGCCGGTGGTTTCGGCGTGAGCGCGCCGGCCGAGCCGCTGCGGGTGATACTCGCCGACGACGCGCCACTGTTCCGGGCCGCGCTCGCGGAACTGTTGG
Organism: Pseudonocardiaceae bacterium; assembly: GCA_036503065.1. Lineage (GTDB taxonomy): Bacteria > Actinomycetota > Actinomycetes > Mycobacteriales > Pseudonocardiaceae > DATEPR01. Next base: position 14,188 of record DASXXM010000243.1, read on the forward strand.
CGGGCAACGACTGTCGGATCGTGGATCAGGTCGGGGACCCGGACGCGCTGCTCGCGTCCGTCACGGCGCTGCGCCCGGACCTCGCCGTGGTCGACATCCGGATGCCACCGGAGCACCGGATGGAGGGGTTGCGCGCCGCGGTACACATCCGGCGGGCCTGCCCCGAGGTTGGCGTGCTGTTGTTGTCGCAGCACCTGGAGGCGGCTCACCTGACCGAGTTGGTGCGCGACGGCGCGCGTGGCATCGGTTACCTGCTCAAGGATCGCGCGTCCGGCGACGATTTCCTGGACGCGGTGCGCCGGGTGGCGGCCGGTGGCTGCGCGTTCGACCCCGAGGTCGTGTCGGTCATGCTGACCGGCGGTCGGCAGCGTGACCGGCTCGGCGACCTGACCGCGCGGGAACGCGAGGTACTCGCGCTGATGGCGCAGGGCCGGTCGAACCCGGCGATCGCCCGCGAGCTGCAATTGACCGCGAAGACCGTCGAGACGCACGTACGCAGCATCTTCCAGCGGCTCGCCCTGCCGATCGAGGCGGAGCACCACCGGCGGGTGCTCGCCGTGCTGGCCTACCTTCAGTCGACCACCTGACCGGCGCCGGCCACGATTGCCGCCAGCGCGGTCGCGGAGAGTTGCGATTTCGCCAGGAACCCGGCCGCCGACGACCGGCTGACCAGGTTGCCGTACTCGTCGGCGGAGCGAACCGAGCAGAACACGATCACCGCGGTGGGCGCCGCCGCGTGCAGGTCCCGGCACGCGGTGAAGCCGTCCCGGTCGGGCAGGCAGATGTCGAGCAGCACCACGTCCGGTCGGGTGGCGGTGATCGCGGTGACCGCCGTGGCCGCGGAGCCGGCCTCGCCGACCACCCGGTAACCGCCGGATTCCAGTAGCGCCCTGGCGACGGCACGGAACGCGGAGTTGTCGTCCACGATCAACACACTGCCCACCGCCACGATGGTCGTCCGGCACCGATGGCCTGCGCATCAGGGCTGGCCCTGAAACCTGGCCCCGTGACGACCAGTGCCGGCCCGGATGTGCCGGACGCCGAAGACGACGAGGCTCATCGCGACAGTCTTTCGCCGCCGTGGAAGGACACGACGATGACCAATCCGGGCTTCCAAGCCCAGCAAGCCGCCCAACAAGCACAGCAGGCATCGGCTCGGGCCGGCGCGGACGCCGCCGCACGGGCAGCGCAGCAGACCACCCAATACGGCCTGACCTCCGCGCGTCGGCACATGACGTCCGGTGTGCGCCCGGTGCGTGGCGCGTTCGGCCTGCTCGGCCGGCTGATCGGGCTGGTTGTGACCCTGGCCGTGCTGGCCGTCGTGGCCGCGCTGTTCCTGCTCGTGCTGAGCAAGGTGCAGCCGGAGTGGTTCGACCACATCATGCGGTGGCTGAACCACCTGTGATCCGGAGGACGGTGTGAACGGACCGTACAGCCCGCAGCCCAACTGGCACTCGCACTTCGCGGAGATGCTGGTCAGCGGGAACCAGGGGGAAATAGCCGCGGCCGCGGCGGCCGCACAGGACGCCCAGTGGCGCGGTGCCGACCACCGCACCGCGGTGGCCGCGGGAAAAGCGGCGGCCAGGGCGGCCCGGGAGGGGCGCGGTACTCCCACGATGACGGCGACGCGCCCGGCCGACGCCGGTGCGGCGGAGTGGTCGCGGCAACTCGCGCCGAGACTGTTCGCGCCGCCCGCGCGGTGGGGTTGGGAGGCGGCGGCCGTGGTGCCGGTGGAGGTGACCGCCCCGCCCGCGCCACCGCCGCGCCCGGTCTGGGTGCAACCGCAATCACCGGACACCAGCGGGCTGCGTGCGGCACGGGCCAAGGCGATCAGCCGGGTCGTCTGGCGGCTGGCGTTCACCGTCGTCGCGGTGTCGGCGTTCGTCACCTACCAGGTGGTGATCGAGGCGCACGTGGCCGAACTCGGGTCGTCGGCCGCGCAGGTCTACCGGGTGGGACTGATCGCGGTGGCCGCGCTGTTCGCCGCGAGCGTGCTGCGCGCACTCTCCGGGGTGCACTACGCCACCCGCGCCATCCGGAACTTCCACGCGCCCTACGAGGCCACGCGGCACGCCGACCGAATGCGATACGAGGACGCGTTGCGGCAGTGGGAGCAGACCGTCCGCCGGCACCAGGACGCCGCGGCACAGGCGGCCGCGGCGATGGCGGCCCACAGCAATGGTGCCCGGTGGTTCCCGGTCGCCCCGGTGTCCGAACCGACCCGGGTGGACGTGTTCGGCGGTGACCCGCACCGGCACGGCTGGGCGAGCCTGCTGACCATGGTCGGGTCGTCGTTGCTCGCCGCGGGCGACCGGGTCACGGTGCTGGACCTGACCGGTCAGGAGTTCGGCGACAACCTGGTCGCACTGGCCGGTGCGGCCCGAATCCCGACCAGCGCCGTGCGGCTGGACCAGCACGCGCGGGTGCACATGTTCGGCGGCCTCACCGGCCGGGATCTGGCGGACTGCCTGAGTGCCCCGCTGACCGAGCAGTCGGACGGCGACCGACGGGAAGAACGCGCGATGGCGTTGGACGTGCTGCGCCGGGTGCTGGACTGCCTGGCCGGGACACCCGGTCCGGCCCGAATCGCCGCAGGTGTGCGCGTGCTGTTGCGCGGCACCGGCGACGACCTGCTGACGACAGAGGAGATCGACCGGCTGGTCGGCCAGATCGGCGACATCGACCAGAACGAGTGGACCACAAGGCAACTACGGTTCCTGGCCAGCAGGCTCGACCTGCTGCCGGAACTGGCCAACGGGAGTCCCCTGTGGACCGGCGACGCCGTCACGCTGATCTCCACCGAGGGCGGGCGCGGGGACCGCAAGGAGCTGATCGACCGGCTGCTGCTGCAGGTGACCCAGCGGGCGATGACCAACTGGCGCGGCGGGCTGCTCGTGGTGGCCGGCGTCGACCACCTGGGGGCCACCGCGGTGCGCACGCTCGCCGAGCACGCCCGCTACGCCAAGGTCCGGCTGATGCTGATGATCGACCAGCCGCAGGGCGATCTGGAGAAGGTGCTCGGCACCGGCGGCGCGGTGTGCCTGCTGAAGATGTACAACCACCGCGACGCCGCGATCGCCGCCGAGTTCATCGGTAAGGAACACACGTTCGTGATCAGCCAGGTGACCCGCCAGGTCGGCAGCACGTTCACCGACGGCGGCGGGGACAGCTTCGCGGCCAACACCGGCGCCAGCAACAACAGCAAGCAGCGCCGTTCCGGCACCCAGGGCCGGCCGACCGGACTCGCCGACTCGCGCGGTCACACCTGGACCGGCACCCGCAACTGGTCCAACGCCGACAACGTGAGCACGTCCACCGGCACCACCCGGGTGTACGAGTTCACCGTCGACCCGCAGCGCATCCTCGGTCTGCCGGAGACCTCCTTCCTGTTGGTGGACAACACCGGCAGCGACCGGCGGGTGGTGCTGGCCGACTGCAACCCCGGCATCTGCCTGCTGGACCGCGTGTCGGCAACGCCGATGGTGCACTAGGTCGCGCCGAAGGGGTGGACCAATGATCGACTGGCGCGGGTTTCGGTTCTACCGGCTGACCCAGGTGCCGAAACCCGAGCAGGACCGGGCGGACCGGCGGCGGTCGGCGTCGACCGGTCCGCTGGCCGCCGCGCTGGCCGGCGCACACGTCGACCTACGCGCCTCCGGCGTGCCAAGGGCGGCCCTGGTCACCGGCTGGATGCGCACCGTCGACGACGGCCGGCGGCTGCATTTCCTGCTCGGCGGACGGCCTGACTTCCCACCGGCGGCCGGCGGCGGGGCCGAAGCCGGGCCGATGGCGCTGCTGTTCCCGCCCGGTGCGGCCGGCACCGCACTGTCCACACCGGACGCGGAGAAGATGCTCGCGTCGTTCTCCTGCTGGGTACCCTGCGTGGCCCGGCCGGACGCCTTGTGGGCACCTGCCGGCGGCCGGTCGGAGCCGGTGACCGTCCGCAGGGGCTCCTTCGACGGGCACGTGGCGCACGTCCGCGGCCCGTTCGCCTGGCTCGTGCTGGCCGAACCGCTGGCCGCGGGCGATCTCGAACCGGAACTGCGCGCGCTGGCAGGTGAGATCCTGCCGCTGTCGCGTGGTGAGGTCGGCGAGTCCAAACGGGTCGAACTGGAGCGTAAGCAGGCCCGGCACCGCGAGTTGAGCCGTGCGCAGACCGGCGGCGGCTGGCGGATCCAGGTGCTGGTCGGCAGCGACAACCCGGCCGGCGCGACGACCGCGGCCGCGATGCTGTGCGCGGCGGCCGAACTGGACGGACTCCCCTACACCATGGCCCCGGCCGGCCCATGGTCATCCACAATGGACTCTTCGGTAGGGATCGCGGCCGGTACGGAACTACTGGTCGCGCTCACCCGCCCGCCGGAGCGGGAGCTGCCGGGCCTGCGCCTGGTCGAGCCACACACCTTCGACGTCACCCCGGAGCACACCGACGGCGACGACGGCCTGCGGCTCGGCCCGGTCCTGGACGAGGGCGGGCTGGCTACCCAGGACCTGCGACTGAGCGACCGCGCGCTCAACCGGCACACCTTCGTCTGCGGCGCGACCGGTAGCGGAAAGTCCCAGACCGTAAGGCATCTGCTGACCGAGGCCGCCCGCGCGGGCCTGCCCTGGCTGGTGATCGAACCGGCCAAAGCGGAGTACGCGCTGATGGCCAAGCGGCTGACCGAAGTGGGTCAGGACGTCGTGGTGATCCGGCCAGGACACCCGGACAGCGCCCCGGCCGGCCTCAACCCGCTGCGCCCTGCCGACGGGTTCCCGCTCCAGCCACACGCCGACCTGCTGCGGGCCCTGTTCCTGGCCGCGTTCGAGGCCCAGGAGCCGTTCCCGCAGATCCTCGCCGCCGCACTCACCCGCTGCTACGAGGAGCAGGGCTGGGACCTCACCCTCGGCGAGAGTGTCCACAGTGGAGCAACGCCGCGCTGGCCGACCCTGGCCGACCTGCAGCGGGTCGCGACCGCCGTGGTGGGCGAGATCGGCTACGGCAAGGAGATCGCCGACAACGTGCAGGGCTTCATCAAGGTGCGGTTGGGCAGCCTGCGGCTGGGTACGGCCGGCCGGTTCTTCGAGGGCGGCCACCCCCTTGACTTCGGGCAACTGCTGCGGCGCAACGTAGTGCTGGAGATCGAGCACGTCGGCGACGACGCGGACAAGGCGTTCTTCATGGGAGCGGTGCTGCTGCGCCTGTCCCAGCAGTTGTGGGTTTCGGCGCACGGCAATCCCGCGCCGCCGCTGCGGCATCTGACGGTGATCGAGGAGGCCCACCGGCTGCTGCGCCGCCCGGAGCCCGGCGCCGGCGGGGCCGCGGGTCACGCGGTGGAGATGTTCGCCGCGCTGCTGGCCGAGGTGCGCGCGTACGGCGAGGGGCTGATCATCGCCGAGCAGATTCCCGGCAAGCTCACGCCGGACGTCATCAAGAACACCGCGGTCAAGATCGTACACCGGCTGCCGGCCAAGGACGACCGGGACACCGTCGGCGCCACCATGAACATCGACAATGCCCAGTCCCGCTACCTGGTCACCCTCCCGCCCGGCGAGGCCGCGGTGTTCGCCGACGGCATGGACCGCCCGGTGCTGGTCCGAGTCCCGGACGGGTCCACTGTAGAGGGACGGTCGGCCGGCGTGGCCGCCCCGGTCGGTCCGCTGATCGGCCGGCGCAGCCCCACCTGCGGCGCCGACTGCCGGGCGGTGGCGTGCACCCTGCGCGAGATGCGGGCCGCCGCCCACCTGCGCACCACCGAGCCGTGGCTGACGGTCTGGGCCGAACTGGCCGTGCTTGCCCATGTGGCCGGCAGGCCCACGCCGACCCCGACGGCCGCCGTGCTGGCCGCGTTCACCGCCGCCGGACACCCCGCGCGCCTGGTGGACTGCGCCCTCTCGCACGCGGTCGATGACGCGGTGGCGGTGCGGTCGGCGTCGTTGCAAGCGGACACCGGTGCCGACGCGCTGGCCGGCCACGTCCGCGACGCGCTCGCCGGACTGCTGCGCGGCTTGCCGTCACCCTGCCCGGCCGACGCGCTGGCGTACCTCGCCACCCCGTTCCGCTGGGCACTGGTCCGGCGGGAGCTGCGGTCCGCGCCGGGACCGGATCGCCACCCGCGCACGGCCGAGTGGGAGCACCGTTTCCATCGGGCCGTTCCCGGCCGGACCGCCGAGGAGCAACTCGCCGTGGTGGAAAGCCGGCTGCTGCGCGACCTCGACGACACCGAGGCCGTCGACGCCGTCAGCCACGGCACCCGCCGCCCGTCGGCCATCGAAACCGCCGCCGACACGACCGGCCTGCCGGCTTTGCTGGAGTCCTTCGACGACGCCGACTGGGCCCTCGCTCATTTCCCTTCGCTGACGGAGACCGCCTAATGGGTGCGATGGATTCACCGCCACCTAACCAGCCGCCCCCCGATCGTCCCAAACGGCCGGATATCCAGCCGGTACGCCCGGACGCCGCCGCTGGCAGGCCCGACGGCCAGCCTGGCCCGGTCAAGGACGTCGACCGGACGGCACCCGGTGGCTTCGGTCGGGGCTATGTGTCCGCTGTGGACGGTGATCGGCCCGGTCCGGCGGGATCGGCCAAGGATTCCCCGGGACAACCGGCCGGCACGCCGGACCATGGCGATAGTTCGAGGCCGAGCGGACCACCGGACGGCAATGGTGCGGGGCGCCCGGACAACACCTCAGGCGCCGGAACCGACGCGGCCCCGGATGTCGACCGGCCTGCCGATGGCACCAGCGTGGTCCCCGGCGCGATGCCCGGCGACGCGCCGGTGTCCGCAGGCGAGACTCCGCCGACTCCGGATGCCGGTCAGCCCGGCGCGACCGGGCAGGACGCCACCGGACCGGCCGACGTGCAACCCGGCACACCGACCGAGACATCAACGGAGACGAAACCCGACGCGGCAGCCGACACACGGTCCGAGACGAGCCGATCGACCGGCCCGTCATCCTTCGGGGAGGTTCCGGCCGGAGCCGCCACGGAGCACATCACACCGGCGGCCGGCGCCGAGGACCGGCGAACCGGCGCCGGGCAGGCCAACGGTGTCGGTCCGCAGGCCGACCGGCGCGGGATGGACGGCCTGGCCGCCGACCTCGGCCGGCTGATCGGTCCCGACCGTCTGGTGTCCTTCGGCGAGCCGATGATGATCACTCGGGACACACCGTCCGGCCACGACACCACGCCCCAGCGGGTCGACCCGGTCCGACCCGATTCAGCCAACGCGGCCGACCACCGCGTCGTCCGGAACGTCCCCGTCGATCCCCTGGCCCGGGGCGCATCGGACCGGGGTGCCGGCACTGCCGACGCGAGCCCGGACCGGCACACCATCCCGGAACCGGCCGCCACCGGCACCGCACAGCCGGCCCCGGCACGCCAGCAGCCGATGTCGACCCCGGTCCCCGCTGTCGGAACGCCCCCGACGGGGCACGGTCCCTTCGCGATCAACTATATGGCCGACACCGGCCACAACCAGCCGTCAGCGGGCTCGGTCGCCGCCACGCTCGACCAGAACCTGCGCAACGCGGGTTTCCCAGAAGGCCTGGCCACCGGACCGGCGAAACAACAACCCACCGCCGCTGACGGGTTGGACAGGAAACCGCGCGCGGCCGGGTTCTCGGCGCATCCGGCCGACGGACGAGCACCACAGCCGGCCCCGGACTCGCATCATCGTCCGGTCGACCCCCGGCAGGGGCCGCTGGACACGGGGCATTCGGCCAAGGAGGAGGCCGCGGCCGAGAAAGCGATCGGCGCGGCGCTGCACATGGACATCAAAAAGCTGGTCGATGGCGCGCACGCCCCGCTCTCGTTCAGTTACGTCGAACTGCGCAAAGACCTGATCCACCGAGGAGTCCTGCCCGCCGACCACACCGAACGCAAGGATGCCTGGTCCGAGAGCAGCGTCTCGAAGACGACGATCGAGCCGGAGACGCGCGAGCGCAAACAGTCGTACGAGCAATGGAATGCCCAACAGCGCGCGGCCTACCGTCCGGGCGGCATACCCAACGGCTACGACGTCATGGCGGCGGACGCGCAACGGCTCGCGCACGCGACGAACCCCGGTGGCGTCGGATCTTTCGCCGGTGTGGCGATGACAACCGCACTGAGCATGGGCGCCAGTCTGGAAGACGCCTGGCGAATAGGCCAGGTGATGGAGGCCGTCATGTCGATAGTCCCCGTGGCCCAGAAGGGAGCAGCCAGCGACTCGATAGTCCCCGCGGCCCCGAAGGGAGCAGCCAGCCACTCGTTCGACACCACGCAGCCGGTCCACGCCGCCGAAGTGCGCTCGGAAGGCAGGCCCGCACAGCCCACCGAAGCCACGCCGGCAGCCAAGCCCAATCCGGCCACCGAAACCGCGCCGGCAGTCAAGCCCGCCACGGCCACCGAGTCGGTCCGGTCGGAGAACGCGATCCCGCGCCACACGACCGAAACCGCGCCGCACGCGGCCACACCGGATGCCCCGGCACAGCGATTGGATCACCCGCAGTGCTCGACCGACGTCACCAAATTCACCACCGCGTTCAACGATTCGCAGGGACAACTGCTCAACCAGGCCGCCCACGACATCAAGGGGCAGCTCAAGCAGATAGGTGCCGACCATCCGCGCAACACCGTTGCCGTGAGCGCCGGACTCGTGGACGGGCACATCAAGTACCTCATCACCGTCACCGACACGAAGGCATGGACGGCACTGAAAACGCACGAGGGCTACCTGCCGAAGGGCTTCGAAGTCGGCCCGAAACCGATCCGGGACGGGACCGGCCTGCCGACGGACCAGCACGTCGAGATCACCGGCCCGATGGCCCTCAAGGAGCAGGGCGCCAAGGGCGTCGTGGTCGGTACCACCATCCGTGCCTGCATCGGCAGTTGCGAGCCGACTTGGCGCAGCGGGGTACCCGACGTGTGGCACACTCACCGCCGATGACACGCACCACTACCCGTGTGGGGCCCGAAATTCGATTCGGCGGCGTGACTAGCACCTTTGTCAACGTGTCGGAATCCGGTCAGGCCGCGTGCCATGTCGGGATGGTCGCCGGAGCGCTCGCTGGCCGGCGCACGGCGTGGCGGTCAGTGTTCCGTGACTCGCTTTTCGACCCAATCGTAGATGGCATCCATGGTCGCGCGATGGATTTCCTCGCCGAGGGCGTTCAGTCCGCCGTTGTTGGAGTTGACCTCGAGAATGACGTATCCGGTCGCTGTCGGGACAACGTCGAGGCCGGCCAGGGTGAGCCCGATCGTGCGGGTGGCTCGTAGCGCCAAGTCCACCAGTTCGGGCGGCGGGTCGACCCGCTCGAAGCTTGCGCCCCTCGCCGATTCGGGGCGCCAGTCCCCCACTGCCGGCAGCTTGAGTGTACATCCGGGTACGAGCTCACCCGCCACTATGACCCGATATTCGCCGTATTTGGTGGGATAGTACGGCATACAGAG
>DASXXM010000244.1:0-8517 GCA_036503065.1 Pseudonocardiaceae bacterium
CTATCCTGGCATGTTCAGGCATTGGAGCTGGGGGGTAAGACCATAGCTGGTCGGGCGATAGGAGCCGTGTGACGCGAGAGTGTCATGCACGGTTCTCGGAGAGCCGGGCGGTGCGATTCCGCCCGGCTACTCACCCAAACCCCCAACAACCGCTTTAAAGCTGCCCGTATCGGGATGATGCAGAAGGACTGGGCGAACGCGTGGTTCAGGCCGAGCCTCCCGGAGGCGAAAGGGCACCTCGGTTGGGAGACCGCTCTCGTTCGTCCGGCGGGTCACATTCGGTGGTGGGGGCCGGTCACGCCGGCTGGTAGAAATTGCGCTCCCAGCGGTGCTTGGCCAGTACGGCACGCCACTCGTCCGACAACGGGTTGCCGTCGCTGATGGCCGCGTTGCGCTCGACGTTCGTCGTCGATCGCATGCCCACGATTACCGTTGACACGGCCGGCTCGTCCAGGACATAACGTAGCGCGACCGCCGCGACCTCGTCCGAGCCGACGCCCAGTTCCGATGTCAGCGCCCCGATGTGCCGGGCCACTTCGGCCTTTCGGTTACCGCCGAAGTAGCGATTGCGGAAGTCGCCGTCCGGGAACTCGGTGTTCTCGGTTATCCGGCCGGTCAGGCCACCCTCGTCCAGTGGTACCCGCACTATGACGCCGACGCCGTGCTCCGCGCACGCCGGCAGCAGACGATCCGCCGGTTCCTGGTGGAAGACGTTGTAGATCACCTGCACCGTGTCGACCTGTCCACTTTGGACCAAGGCGACGCCGTTGTTCGGCTGGTAGTCGTTGATGGAGATGCCGAAGTGACGGATCTTTCCTTCCGCCTTCAACGCCGCGATGGTCTCCAGCCAATCACCCCGGCCGACCCACTCGTCGCTCCACACGTGGAACTGGAGCACGTCGAACGCCTCCAGCCCGGACGCGCGCAGGCTGGTCTCCAGGCTCGCCCTGATATGCGAACCGGGGAACGCGTCCATCGGGTCGACACCGTCCAGTGCCGGCCACCGCAGGTTCTTCGGCGGCACCTTGGTGGCTGTCACCAGGTCCGAGCCGGCGTGCTCGCGTACCACGCGGCCGACGATTCGTTCGCTCTCACCGTAGCCACGCGCCGTGTCGATGAAGTTGACACCCAACTCGATCGCCGTGTGCAGCGCCCTGATCGACTCGTCCTCCGCGGCGCCGATCCACATCGAGCCGCCGATTCCCCATGCGCCGTAACCGATCTCGGATACCGAGAGCCCGGTCCGGCCCAGCTGGCGATACCGCATCAGGTCTCCTTGTCGGTCGCGTCCAGCGCGGCCAGCTCGTCATCCGTCAGGACCAGGTCGACCGCGGCCGCCGAATCCCGGATGGTCTCCGGTCGGCTGGCGCCGGGAATCGGGATCACCTCGGGTGCCTTGGCCAGCATCCACGCGAGGCACACCCGCTGCGGGCTGACGTCGTGGGCCGCCGCCACCGTCGCGAAGGCCGAGAACGACGAGCCGAGCCGACCGGCCCGCGAACTGCCGCCGAACGGGGACCACGGCAGGAACGCGATGCCCATCTCGTGGCACAACCTGAGTTCCGGCTCACTGGAGCGGAACGCGGGCGAGAACTGGTTCTGTACCGACACCAGCCGCCCGCCCAGCACCTTGTCGGCGAGCCGGATCTGGTCGGGGTCGGCGTTGGAGATGCCGGCCATCCGAATCTTGCCGGCGGCCAACAGTTCCGCGAGCACGCCGACCGAGTCCTCGTACGGCACGGCCGGGTCCGGCCGGTGGTACTGGTACAGCCCGATGGCGTCCACGCCGAGCCGGGCGAGCGACGCGTCGCAGGCCCTGCGCAGGTGGTCGGGTGACCCGTCCCTGGTCCACGTGCCGTCGCCGGGCCGCAGGTGCCCGCCCTTGGTGGCGACCAGCACGCCGGACGTGTCGCCGCCGTACGCGGCCAGCGCCTTGGCGATCAGCAGCTCGTTGTGGCCGACGTCATCCGCCCGCAGGTGGTAGGCGTCCGCGGTGTCGATCAGGGTGATGCCCGCGTCCAGCGCGGCATGGATGGTCGCGATCGAACGGGCCTCGTCCGGCCTGCCCTCGATGGACATGGGCATGGCGCCCAGCCCGATCGCGCTGACGTGTGTGTCGCCGATGCGGCGGGTTCGCATGCGGGGGGAACCTCCTCGTCGAGAGCGTCACCACCAGCTTGCGCACGGCGAGCCCGCTTGTCCAACAGAAGGAACTGCTGAGTGTCAGCGACTAGGCTGCTCAATCGTGGAGTTGCGGCATCTTGAATATTTCGTGGCGGTCGCCGAGGAACGTCATTTCACCAGGGCGGCCAACCGGCTGCTGGTCTCCCAGTCGGGGCTGTCGGCGTCGATCAGGGCGTTGGAGCGGGAGTTGGGCGCGCCGCTGTTCGTTCGCAACACCCGGCGGGTAGAGCTGACCGATCTGGGCCGGGCCACCCTGCTGGACGCACGACAGGCGCTGGCCAGCGTGGTCGCGGTCAAGCAGGCCGCGGCCGAGGTGAGCGGGCTGTTGCGCGGCAACCTCGCGGTGGGCACGGAACAGTGCATCGGCGTGGTCGACGTGCCGGCCGTGCTGGCACGGTTCCACGTCGCCCATCCCGGCGTGGAGATCCAGTTGAGCCAGGCAGGCTCGGCACGGCTGGCCGGCGAGGTCGGCGCGGGCCGGTTGGACATCGCGTTCATCGCGACCGCGGGCGCGCCACCGGACGGCGTGCGGCTGCTGCCCATGGCCGACCAGCCGATGGTGCTGCTGTGCCACGCGGCACACCCGCTGGCCGGCGCGGTGCCCGACTGGTCGGACCTGGCCGATGAGACCTTTGTGGACTTCCACCCGGACTGGGGTGCCCGGCAGGTTACCGATCTCGCGTTCGCGGCGGCGGGTGTCGGTCGGCGCGTCACGCTGGAGGTGAACGACGTGCACACCCTGCTGGACCTGGTCAACCACGGACTCGGCATGGCCGTGGTGCCGCAACCGGTCGCCGGCAAGGTCCAGGCGGCCGAACTGTGCGTGCTGCCGATGCCCGGTGGTGCGGCCCCGATCTGGCACGTGTCGGCCGCGGTGCCGGAGCACACCCAGCCCAGCGCGGCCGGCCTGGCCTTCCTGTCCGAGGTGCCCGGGTTCTCGCTGGTGCCGGCCGGTTAGTCCCAGCAGATGCCGTCGAGGTCGTCGAACCAGCGCAGCCGTTCCGCCGCGATGTCGTCGCATCCGTAGGCGTCGAGGAAACGCCGCGCGTGCGACTCGCCGAACTGCGGGTTGAGCGGCCCGCGGATGCTGCGCAGCGCGTCGGCCAGATCGGAGTGCCGATCCGCCAGCCCGGCACGGCCCACGTCGACCAGATGAACGGTGCCGCCCGGCGCGAGAAGCACGTTCGGCAGACAGTAGTCGCCGTGTCCGACAACCAGCGCGTCGTCGGGGACGGCGGATTCGAGCCGAGCGAGCACCGGGCCGTCGGCAACCCGTTGGCGCGCGGCCCGCAGCCGGGTCGACGGCGAGTAGTCGAAGGGACAACCGGCCGGCTCGAGCGAGTGCAGCACCCGCAGCGTCTCGCCGAACACCGCCACGACCCGGTCACGCACTGCCGCGGGCCACGGGTCGGACGCCGGCACGCCGGGCACCGCGGCGGTGCGCACCCACGTCAGATCCGGTTCATGGCCCCAGTCCACGACTTCCGGCACGGGCACACCGCGCGCACGCAGCCAGCCGAGCCGAGCCCGCTCCGCCTCCACGACCTCAGCCCGGTGCCGCATGCGGGACGGCACGGCCTTGAGGTAACCGACCGGCCGGCCGCCCGCGTCGAGCAGGCGCACGACAGAAGCGCCGGAGTGGCCGAGGGTCACCACGTCATGCCGCCCGGCCCCCAACCGAGCCAGCAGTTCGGCGAGCGCCCCATCCACCCGATCAAGATACCGAGACAATCGGCCCGCACCGACCGAAATCGCTCGCCCGCGGACAGCCCCCGCCCTCACCGGGGGCTACGGCCCTTTTCAAGCCTAGTCGGCTTTCCAAATCGGTGGGGCTGGCTCCTGGTGGGTTGTGGATAAATCGGGGACCTGTGGATAGCGGGCTACGCGGACGTGATGAAGTCGGCCATCATGGCCATGTCCTCGTGTTCCAGGTTGTGGCAGTGGAAGACGAAACGGCCTGCGTAGTCGGTGAAGCGGACCATGATCTCGGCGGACTGGGCCGGATAGAGGTCCAGGGTGTCCTTCCAGCCGTGATCGTAGGGGCCGGGCTGCTTTCCGTTGCGAGCCAGGACCTGGAACTGGTCCAGATGCAGATGAATGGGGTGGTGCAGATCGGTGACGAAACGCCAGATCTCGGGTTGGCCGAGCTTCGGTCGGGCCAGCGGATGGGCCGGGTCGTAGGCCTGACCGTTGATCCGCCAGCCGATCCGGCCTGCGGCGTTCTGGAACAGGAAGTCTCGGGTCACGATGGCCGTGCGCGGGTCCAGCGTGGCGCTGCGGCTCAGGGTTGGTGGCACGGTTGCGTCGTCGCGCACCGCTGGGCCGGTCACGTCGAACCGCATGACCTGCGCCGTGCTGCCGGCGCCCAGGGTGTTGCGTAGCTCCACCTGGGTGCCCGGTGGGACGTTGGCGAAGTCGACGATCACGTCGAACCGTTCCGCGGGCGCGAGTTCCAGGGCCGGCTGCGGCAGGGGCGCGCGGAGCAGGCCGCCGTCGCTGCCGATCTGGACGAACGTGGCAGGCGGGTCCAGGACCAGGCGGTAGCGGCGGGCGTTGGACGCGTTCAGCAGGCGCAGCCGGTACTTCGCCCGGTCCACCCGCAGCACCGGCCATGGCGCGCCGTTGACCAGGACGACGTCGCCGAGGACTCCGTTGGCGTACGGGCCGGTTACGCCGGGGGTGGTCGTCAGCGTCGGGTCCAGCGACGGGTAGATCAACCGGCCTTCGGCGTCGAAGGCGCGGTCCGTGATCATGATCGGGATGTCCCGGTCGCCGGTGGGCAGTGGCAGGGCCGCCTCCTCGTCGTCGTGGACCAGGTGGAAGCCGGCCAGGCCGTGCCAGATGCTCGGGCCGGTGAAGCCCATGCGGTGGTCGTGGTACCAGAGCGTGGCGGCTCGCTGGTTGAGCGGATAGGTGTAGTCGCGGGTGCCGGTCGCCGTGGTACCGGGCATCGTGGGCATGCCGGCCATCGTGGGCGCGGTGGCCGTGCCGACGGGGAGCAGCAGGTCGCCGGGGTAGCCGTCGCTGTCGTGCGGGGTGTGGCCGCCGTGCAGGTGGACCACGACCGGGTGCGGCAGCCGGTTGGTGTGCCGGACGACCGTGCGCCGGCCGGCCCGGGACACGATGGTGGGTCCGGGAAAGCTGCCCTGATAGGTCAGGGCCGGGGTGGCCACGCCGGGAAACACGCTGATCGTGCCGGGGCGCTGGGTGATCTCGTAGTAGTCCGTGCCGGGGTCGGTGCGGACCGGGGCGAGCACGGGCGGAATCGGCAGCGGCACCCGGTACGCGGGTGGCAGCGGCCGGGCGGTGCGCAGCAGGGCGCCGGGTTCGCCGTTGGCGACCAGGTTGGGCAGCGTCAGGGCGCCCGCGGTGGCGACGAGCGCGCCACCCGCGGTCAGCGCGGTCAGGCTGAGGAACTTGCGCCGGTTCACCGGTCGATCCCGACACGCGCGGGCCGCCACGACCGGACCAGTAACAGCGCGCTGGCGGTGACGACCAACACACCCAGCGGGATGTGGATGGCGAGCGTCCGGGAGTAGCCGAAGACGATCTGAACCACGATGGCCGCCGCGACCGCGACGCACGCCAACGCCATCCAGCCGGGTCCGCGACCGGGGCGCCAGTGCAGCACCGCGGCCACCGTCATGGCGAACGCGGCGGCGCCGACGAGGGTGGCGTTCGTCTTGTGCCAGGTCAGGGCACTGTAGTTGCCCTGAAGGAAGGCGCCGATGAAGATCGGCTGGGCGATGGCCAGGATGGCCTCGATCGTGACCGTCACCCGGAGGAGCCACCGCGTCCAGGATACGGTCCGATTCGCCTGTTTCAACGTCGTCATGGGCAGATGGTGCCACATGAGATAGTCTCAGGTGCAACCTTTTCACGAATAGGACGGATTGTGGACGACTCGGGCTACGAGATCGGCTTCCTGCTACGCCGGGCGCACGTGCGGGCCTCCGTGGCGTTCAAGGCCGCGCTGGCACCGCTGGGCATCGAGGCCCGGCACTTCGCGGTGCTGCACGAACTGGTCCACGCGCCGCACAGCCAGCGCAGGCTGGCGGACCTGATCGGCAGCGACAAGTCCGCCATGGTGCGCCTGATCGACGACCTCGAACGCGCAGGCCTCGTCAACCGGCAGGTGTCCGCCCAGGACCGGCGAGCCCAGGTGATCACGTTGACCGACAAGGGAACCACGACCGTCAGGGCCGCACAGGAAAGCGCGGCCGACGTCGTGACGAGCCTGACCGACCACATGTCGCCCGCCGACCGGCGGCACCTGACGGACCTCCTGCGCGAGTTCATCGCGGCACAGCCGGGATCAGACTGACGAGACGCGCAGCCGGAAGCGGCGGGCGCTAGAGCCGGCGCAGGCCGCCCAGGATGCGCTCCATCAGGACGAGGTCCGGGCCGTCGCCGTCCACCGACGCCGTGTCGTGCACGGCCAGCAGGCCGGTCGCGGCCATGTCGCCGGCCAGCACCTTCGCGATGCCCAACGGCAGGCGCAGCATGGCCGCGACCTCGGCGACCGATGCCGGCTGGTGGCACAGCGCGGCGACCGAGTGGAACTCGGTCGGTGTCGACTCGTCCCTGGCCTGATATCTGTCCGTTGTGGACAGTAGGGTTTCGATCTCCAGGCGGTACTGCGGGGTGGTCCGGCCGCGGGTCCATGCGTACCCGCGGACGGCGGCCGGGGCCGTGTCGTCCTCATCCTCCGGTCGGCCGGGCAGTCGGGTGATCAGCGGCGGCACGTCGAGCACGCTGCCGAAGGCCGCCTCCGGTGGGCGGCCGGGGTGCGCTGGTTCGGGTCTGCTGGCCATGTCCGTCACGCCGGCTGGCGCGTGGCCCGTCTCTTCATCGCCTGCAACTCGGTGCGCAGTTCCGGGGTGAGGATCTGGCCGACCTGGTCGACGAGCACCGTCATCTCGTACGCGACCTGGCCGACGCTGCTGTCCGGCGACGCGAGCACCACCAGACACGAGCCGTCGCGCACCGACATCAACAACAGCACCCCGCGCTCCATCTCGACCACGGTGCGCAGGACGCCACCGCCGTCAAGGCAGCGGGCCGCCCCCTGGGTCAGGCCGACCACGCCGGACGCCACCGCGGACAACTGCTCCGCCCGGTCGCCGGGCAGGCGCGATGACGCCGCCAGCATCAACCCGTCAACGGACACGACCACCGCGTGTGCCACACCGGGGACCCGGTCGGTGAAGTTGCTGATCAACCAGCCGAACTGGTTGACCTGCCGTGACCCTGGTGTGGTCATCGGTCCTCCCCATTCCCGTTTTCTGTCGTCGTGTCCGGCGCCGCCGTGGACAGGCCCTGCACCGACACTCCCTGCGCTCCCTGACGAACACCGGCCTGGTAGTCGTTCAGGAATCCCCGTGCGCGGGTCGGATTGCGGCGCGGCGTGTCACCGTTGCCGGCCGACGCGGTTGGCACGGCCGGCCGGGCGGCGGCAGGCGGCGGCACCGCGGCCTGTTGCGCCGCGGGCCGTTCGACCAGGCTGGGCACGGCGTGCGAGCGCGGCACCCGGCGTGGCAGCCCGACCGACGTGTACGCGTAGGACGCCGGCTCCTCGACGGGCGGCGGCTGGACCATGGCGTTCTGGATCACGGCCGGCGGCTCGTCCGCGGCTGGCCGGCTCGGCTCCGTGGGCGCCTCCGGAATGAACCAGGTGAAGTCGGTCGGCGTCAGCGTGGTCGTGAGGTCGCGGATCACCGGCCCGCTGAAGCCGGTCCACTCCGGCTTGACGTCCGGGGTGTGTCCGTTGACGGAACCGTTGTGGCCGTTGCCGTTGCTCGCGGCCGTGGCCACGAGGCCGCCGCTGAACGGGCGGTCGGCCGCAGGTTCGGCCGGGACCGCGCGGACCAGGCCGGTGCCCTGCTTGACCAGTTCGGCCGGCACCCGCACCACCGCGACGAGTCCGCCGTCCTTCGGCGCCTCCAGCACCACCCGGATCGACTGCCGACGGGCGAGCCTGCCCACCACGTACAGGCCCATCTGGCGGGACACCGGCACGTCCGGGCTCTCCCCCGCGTCGAGCTTCCCGTTGGCGTCGGCCAGTTCGGCGTCGGCCATGCCGATGCCCTCGTCCCGGATCTCCAGGCGTACCGAGCCGTCGGCGAAGTTCCGGCCGCCGACGAACACCTGTGACTGCGGCGGCGAGAACGACGTCGCGTTGTCCAACAGCTCGGCGATCAGGCGGGTCAGGTCGCCTGCCGCGTAGCCGAGCACCGCCATCGACGGCGTCGAGCGCACCACGACGCGCTGGTAGTGCTCGATCTCGGACACCGCGGCCCGCACCACGTCGGCCAGCGGCACCGGGCCGCCGGA
>DASXXM010000245.1:0-8482 GCA_036503065.1 Pseudonocardiaceae bacterium
CCGCCGGAGCGCTCCGAGCGCTGTACCGACCGCAGCACACCGTGCACGAGACCGGTTGGCGCGGTGGAGACCACGGCGTGCCCCGGCTCCGACGCGAAGGCGTGATTGCGCCACGACGTCAGCCCTGACCGGAAACGCAACCCGTCGGAGATGCCACTCGCGTCCTGCCGCACCACGGTGACCGGCGGCGGCACCGATCGCCACCCGCCGTCCCATTGAGGACGCCCTACGGCTTCCTGATGTGGCAAAGAATCGCCCGACCGAACGGAAGAAACCGAGTCGTCCGGCCGGGAGCGGAACGGCTGCCAGATGCGCACCGGGTCACCCGCTCTCGTTGATCCTGG
Source organism: Pseudonocardiaceae bacterium (assembly GCA_036503065.1). GTDB lineage: Bacteria > Actinomycetota > Actinomycetes > Mycobacteriales > Pseudonocardiaceae > DATEPR01. The sequence goes on from DASXXM010000245.1 coordinate 345, forward strand.
TGTTGATGCGCGCGATCTCCCGCACCCACCGCTGCCGCTCGTGGTGGGTCAGGTCGAGGATCGCGTCGCGCGGCCAGTGGAAGTGGTAGGCGACGTACGCGATTTCCTCGTGCAGCCGTTCGACCGCGTACGTCACGATTCCCCCAGGCGGCCGCCTGCCAGGTCGACCTCGAACGATCCGCCGCACAGCGGACAGTCCACGGCCGCCAGGGTATGACCCTCACTGTTGATGCGCCGGTAGAAGTCCTGCAGGAACGCGATGTCCGTGGCGTACATCTGCTCGACGATCCCCGCGTGCACGTCGGTCACCGAACCGATCGAGGTGATCACCTGCGCGAGCAGGACGACGCTCAGGTAGGCCGGATTCTCCTTGACCCGCAGGTCGATCTGCGGTCGCAGTTCGTCCCGCGCGGTCGCCAGCCGCATCGAACCGTGGCGGTGCACGACGCCTTCGCCGTCGACGTATCCGCGCGGCAGTTCGAACTCGAACTCCGTGCGCGCGGGGTCGGCCCGACGGTCCTGGGGCTCCTGGGGTTGGTCAAGGACACCTGCGGCAACGGCACGGCGCCTCATTCGATCGTCATTTCCTCGTACGTGACGGTCACCGTCTCCGTGGCGGCGTTGGGCTCGCCCGCCTTGAGGGCCGGGCCGTCCCAGTTGCTCACCCAGCACTGCGTCAGGTGGATGCGTCGTACGACCCGCTTCGTCGAGTCCATGATCTCGATCGTGATGTTCTGCCGCGCCGTGTTCAGCGCGCCGTTCTTGATGGTCTCGTTGATCCACCTGGTGAACGCGCTGCTCTGGTCAAGGCCGCGGACGATGGTCACCTCGGTGGGATTCTTGCCACCTGGTTGTTTACGGACGAGCAGGTCACCGGTGGAGCTCGTCTGCTTGACCTCGACGACCCCCTCGTTGTAGGAGATCCCGCTGACCTCCTGTACGGACTCGACCAGGTAACCACCGAGCTGCACGCCGAATATGTGCGTGGAGAGTGCGTCGCCTTGTGCCATCTCTCGTCATTCCTTCCTGGTACGGGGTTGTCACTCGTCCACGAGGCTGGTGCTGTCGGAGAACTGCGACAGCCGGAAGATCACGAACTCGGCCGGTTTCACCGGCGCCACACCGATCTCGCAGATCACCTGACCGAGGTCGATGGACTCCTGCGGGTTGTTGTCGCGATCGCACTTCACGTAGAACGCCTCGGCAGCGGTCCGGCCGAACAGCGCGCCCCTGCGCCACTCCTCGGTCAGGAACGCGGTGACGTTGCGACGGATGCTCGCCCACAGGCGGTCGTCGTTCGGCTCGAACACCACCCACTGCGTGCCGAGCAGGATCGACTCCTCGAAGTAGTTGAACAGCCGGCGCACGTTGAGGTAGCGCCACGCGGGATCCGACGACAGGGTGCGCGCGCCCCACACGCGGATGCCCCGGCCGGGGAACGCGCGCACGCAGTTGACGCCGATCGGGTTGAGCAGGTCCTGCTCGCCCTTGCTCAGCCGGGCGTCGAGGTCGACGGCGCCGCGGATCACCTCGTTGGCCGGTGCCTTGTGGACACCGCGCTCGCCGTCGCTGCGGGCCCACACGCCCGCGATGTGGCCGCTGGGCGGCACGGTGATGTTGCGACCGGTGAGCGGGTCGAACACCCTGATCCACGGGTAGTACAGCGTCGCGTACCGCGAGTCGTAGCCGGCACCCTCCTGGCGCCAGGCCCGGACCTGTTGCGGGCTCAGGTCGGGCAGTGGATCGAGCACGGCGATCCGGTCGCCCATCTGCTCGCAGTGCGAGATGATCCCGAGTTGGGCGGTCTTCACGCCCTCGGCGTCGATGGCGCCCCGCTGGTGGGCGCTCATCAGGTCCGGCGCGGCGACGATGGTGATCTCGTCGATCGACTCAAGGCCGGCGAAGCCGGTCCGCGCGGTGGCGTCCCCCACGTACTCGCCGGCGTCCAGCTTCGCGATGCCGCCCTCCGGCGGCGGCGCCGGTGGCAGCGCGACCGACTGCCGTGCCAGCGCGCCCGCCGCGGCGGCCTGCGGCTCGATCACCTCGATCAGCTTCGAGCGCTCGCGGACCTGGGTGACGACGTAGCTCCTGATGTTCTTCCGCGTCGACACGTCGAAGGTCTCGGCGACCCTGCCGTCCTGGCTCACCACCAGCTTGAACCGGTCCTCCGGCGGGTTGTCCCCGTCGGCGTCGGCGACCTCGACGGTGACCGCGCCGGTCGTGCCGGGCAGCGCCCGGACCAGGAAACCGCCGAGCGCCACCGGTTCGGCCGGCACGTCGGTCCGTGCCGGCCCGCCGATCCGGACCACGTACGCCGTCCCGCCGCCGTTGCTGAAGTACCCGTACACGGCGTGCGGCAGATAGGTGCCTTCGGTGAACCCACCGAAGCGTCCGACGTACTGGTCCCAACTGGACACCAGCACCGGTTCATGGAACGGTCCCTGCTCGGCGAAACCGACGAAGGCGGCCACGGCGGTGCCGACCCCCTCGATCGGCCGGGCTCCGCTCTGGACCTCCTCGACGTACACGCCGGGTGTCAGGTACGACGGCATACTCGCTCCTTGTGCTGGTCGCCTGGGTCTGTTCAGATCCTGTGCCACCGGCGTTGCCCGCCAACAGGTTCCGCGGTCCCCCGTCGGGGGCAGGCGTACTGCCCTCAACGGACACCGGCCGCGCGAAGACACGGGAATTGCCCTCGACCGTGCCCCCTCGGGCCCTACACCGGTGTCGGGTGATCGATGTTGAATGGCTGCCAGACATGGCGGGAGGGCGCCCTCATGCACCACCACGCTCAGCGCACCGAGGATGGCGGCGACACGGTCCACCGTGCCACGCCGACGGCGGCGGGCCGGGCCGGACCCACCGCGTCGATCACCGCCCTGCAACGCACGGTGGGCAACGCCGCCGTGGCACGCATGGTGGCGACCCCGCAGCCGGCCGCCCGGACGGTGCAACGGGCACCCGACGACGGCGACACGACCGAGCCCGCGGCGGCCGGGGCCGCGAGGGCCGAGCTCACGGCATCCCTGCTCGGATCGCCCTCCCTGGTGCAGAAGGTCACCAGGACGGTCGGCCGCGCTCTGGTCGTCGACCGCGACGTGCGCTCGGCATTGCTGCGGCGACTGGAGAAGGGGCCGCTGTTCAGCGACGCCGACCGGGCCCTGATCCAGCGCTGCGACCCCGACTGGCTGGGCGCGATCGGCATCGGTGCGTACCAGGAAGCGGTGGAGTACTACAACGCATCGGACTACAAGCAGTGGCTGGCACAGGAGCCGGGCAAACGGGTGCTCATCGCGACCATCGCGTGGAACCGGGACAGCTCGGCCGGGTACGGTGCCGAATCGCACAAGAGCCCCGCCTACACGCTCGGCCGCACGCTGCGCCTGCTGCACCCCGCAGGATTGTCGCCGCAGGAGATCGCCGCGTTCACCGACGAACGGGACCGGCAGATCCGCGACGCCTTCGTGGACACCCTCGTCCCCCGGCAGCCGCCGGAGGGCGCGACGGACACGCAGGCCACAGCCAGGCAGATCGACCGCGCGCGGGACATCCTCACCAGGGTCTTCCTGATCCTGCAGAACGGCATGAAGGTGTACCGGGAGGGCACGCACGTGGACTACCGGGAAGGGGACGTGGCAAGGGCGTTGGCTCATGGTGGCCGGGTCAACATCCGGATTCCCCAGATGAAGGAGGGGGACACGCCGTTCGACCTGCCCAACTGGATCGGCCTGACCGAGGAGGGCAGGGACGTGGACCCGGCCGAGCGGCGCGGCTTCAGCAGTCACCGGATGAGCATCGGCAAGAACGCCAAGGGCGAGCCGGGGACGGGGAGGTTCGAGGAGCGGGGCGGCAGCTGGACCGGGCTACGGAACGCGGCCGTGCACGAACTGGACACACGGACGAAACTGCCCGTCGAGGACTCGCGGAGCTACGGCGTGAACTACCCCGCGGGCGGCTGGGGCAGCAGGGACTTCAACTCGGACGTGGTCACCCCGGACGGCGGCCACGGCCACCTGTTCCTCCGTTTCCAGCCCCCGGACGGCAAGACGGACGGCGCGCTGCAGATCGGCATGGAGACCACGGCGCCCCACGCCACCACCAGCCCGGTCGGCTACCAGCACACCTGGAGCTCCACCGAGAAGACCAGGAACCCCGAGTCCAGCTTCTACGGCGACAAGCGGGACAAGATCGGCGACGGCAAGCAGGCCGTCAACCAGCGCATGGTCCTGCTCCAGGAGTTCACCACCGAGACCAGCGGCTGGCAGGACTTCCTGCGCTACATGGAGGATTACTGGAACTCACTGCTCACACAGGCCAGCCGTGATCCCGACGAACTCAGGCAACTCTACGAACAGCTTGTGGGGCCTCGCGAGGACCGGTTCCGGCCGCCACCCGCCGAGTGACCGAGCGCCGCGAGGCACGCAACCGTGCCCTCTCGGGCCTGTACCGGTGTGGGTGGCGCGGGTTGAATGGCTGGGAGACATGGCACGGGAGGCGCCCCATGCACGAGCACGCGCGACGCACCGAGGATGCCGCGCACGCGGTCCACCGGACTCCGGCGACGCAGGCCGGTCGGGCTGCCGGGCTCCGGTCGCCGGCGTCCGTCGTCGCTCTGCAACGCAGGGTCGGCAATACCGCCGTGACGCACCTGCTGGCGCACGACGTCCTCCGGACGCCGGGGCAACCGCTGGACAAGCCGACCCGCACCGAGATGCAGGCCAGGCTGGGCGCGGACTTCTCGTCGGTCCGCGTGCACACCGGCCCGCTGGCGCAGCGGTCGGCAGCGCAGTTCGGGGCGCGGGCCTACACGTCGGGGGAACACGTCGTCGTCGGGCATGGCGGTGCGGACCGGCACACGCTCGCGCACGAACTGACCCACGTCGTCCAGCAGCGCGCCGGACAGGTCTCGGGCACGGACAACGGCGCGGGCTACCAGGTCAGTGATCCCACGGACCACTTCGAGGTGGCTGCCGAACGCAACGCACGGCGTGTCATGTCCGGGTCGACGCCCAGCACGATGGCGGGCGAGCCGGCACCCGGGCACGGCCAAGCGGCGATCCAACGCGACGTGGGCTTCGAGTTCGAGACGCCGGTGGACACGTTCGCCGTCGATCCCGGCCTGCGCAACTCGGAGCGGGCGGCGACACGCTACATCAAGCAGTTCCGCACCAGGGGCCAGTGGGAGGGCCGCGACTTCGCGGACCCCACCGCCACCGAGTACATGGGCCGGGGGCTGCGGAAGAAGGAAACCATCGCCACCGTCCCGGGCCTGTTCACCATGGAGGCCGACGAGACGACTCTCGGTGGTTCCGACCTGGAGTTCGTCACGGCCGCGTTCCCGGAGACCGCCGAGGGTCTTGCCCAGCTCATCCGGGCGATGACGCAGATCACCGAGGTGGCAGCGCATCTGAGCGCCGGCGGGGTCTTCGACGCCGGCCAACTGGCCAAGTGGGCGGGCGGCACGGCGGCACGCCCGTCGGACAGCGCGCCGGCCGGGACCGCGACCGGCAAGCAACGCGGCACGTTCAAGAAGATGGTGTCGAGCGAGGCGCGCCGGGAATACGCCGTGACGAACGCCGGACCCGTCACCGCCAACCCGCAGACGACGGCCGGCGTGCTCCTGTCCCGCATTCCGGATCTCGTACGGGAGATCACGGCGCCGCCGCCCGCCGGCGGGCCGGCCTTCAATCCCATGGGCGCCGAGGACGCCGCAGGGGTGCAGACACGTGCGCTCCAGCAGGTGAACGCGTACCTGCGGCCGGGTTTCCTCGTCCCCAGCGCCGACCCCGACCGGCCGGCCGCCCCGCCGAGTGCCGAACTGCGGGGTCTGCTCACGTTGATCGCCACCTATCTCATCTCGGGTGCGGCGTCCCGCCAGCAGAACTACGTGAAGGGCATCGCGCCGTTGCTCGCCCGCACCGACTTCGCCACGATGTACGGCCAACTCCCCCAGGAAGAACAGGCCAATTTCAAGGAGAAACCGGCCATCTTCATCGACACGGCGCTGCGCGCGGCCGGCCTGCCGACCACCGACGGACCCGTCGTCGCCGGGGTCATCGGCACCACCCCACCGCAGGGGAACATCCAGCACGTGACCCGCCGGATCTGGTTGAACGGCATGGTCGATGGCACGGATCTCATGTCCGGAGCCGGTTACGCGCGGTACGACTGGGGACGGACCGACAACGCGGAAGTCGCGTCGGAGTTCGAATCCATGGGTTCGCTCGGCTCCCGTACGGATCCGGGCGACCTGCCGATCCTGGAACTGCGCCGGATGAAGAAGTCCGTCCCCTTCGGACAGTGGACCGCACTGGCACGGGCGGCGTTCGAGCTCATCGGGCGGGTCAACCACTGACGTCGAGCCACGGGCCGAACTCGCTCTCCAGCAACAGCCTGCCCAGCTTGCGGTACTCGCGGACGATCGACGACATCACGTCGGCCATGCCCAGCGGCCGACCGGTGCCGGCGCACAGGTAGGCGGCGGTGATCGCGCACGAGCGGATCGAGCCGCCGGCCAGTTCGAACCGGTTCCCGCAGAACTCCAGGTCCAGGTCGTCGCCACGGGGCATCGCGCGGCCGAGGCAGCGGTCCCACAGCGCCAGCCGCCCGGCCGCGTCGGGCATGGGGAAGTCGGCGACCACGTCAAGGCGCCGGGTGAACGCGTCGTCGAGATTGGTCCGCAGGTTCGTGGTGAGCACGGCGATGCCGTCGAAGGACTCCATACGCTGCAACAGGTACGCCGACTCGATGTTGGCGTGCCGGTCGTGCGCGTCCTTGACCTGCGAGCGCTTGCCGAACACGGCGTCGGCCTCGTCGAACAGCAGCACCCCGTTGACGAGCGCCGCCTCGGTGAAGATCCGTTCCAGGTTCTTCTCGGTCTCCCCCACGTACTTGTCCACGACGGCGGACAGGTCCACCACGTACAGCTCCACGCCCAGTTCCGCCGCGACCACTTCGGCCGACATCGTCTTGCCGGTGCCCGATTCCCCGGCGAACAGCGCGAGCACCCCGTGGCCGCGCCCGCCGCCCGGCCGCATCCCCCAGCCGCCGAGCACCTGGTCGCGGTGTCGCGCGCGGGCGACGAGCTCGGCCAGCCCGGTGCGGGTCAGCGCGGGCAGCACGAGATCGTCCCAGCCGACCGCCGGGGTGATGCGCCGGGCGAGCCGTTCCAGTCCGGCGCCGTTCTGGGTGCGCACCGCCCTGCGGACGTCCCGCGCCGTGACCGGCCGCCGGTCGACGGCGGCCAGCGCCACGGCAACGGCGGCGGCCCGGTCGGTCTGCTCCGTGGTCAGCCGCAACGGTGCCACCACGTCCGCGAGGTCGGCGTCACGCAGATCGGTGTCGGCCATGGCCCGCTGCCACCGCCGCGTGCGGTCGGCGACGCTCGGGCGTGGCACGCTCAGCTCGATCGGGTCATGGTTGGCCCACAACGGATCCCAGCCACGCACACCATGCAGCACCAGCCGCACGCCCGCGGACTGTCCGATCAGCTCACGCAGCAAGGACACCCGGCCGGGGTCCATGGCCGCCACCGGTCCGACCACGACCCCGTGACCGCCCAGCCGCGCCTCCCGGACCACCGCCGCCAACACCGGTGCCGGCGCCGATGCGAACGCGGCAACATCGACCACCACCGCGCCGCACCCGGCCAGCGCGAGCCCGGTCACCGCGGTCCCGGCCGCGTCGACGCCCCGTAGATACACGATCCCGACATCGGTGGCGGCCGCGACGCGCTGCCCGACCAGGTCGGCGGGGTCAGTGGGGTCGGCCGGACGCACCGTGGCGATGCCGCGCAGCAGTGCGTCGGGCTCGTCGCCGCCCAGCAGGTGCGCCACGACCCGGTCGGGCACCCGCAGTGCCCGCGACAGCCCGGGCCGGTCGGCGTCGTGCACCTCGATCAGGCCGCCCGCGACCAGCGGCGCGGTGGGCGACAACAGAAACCGGCCGGGACCGGCGGCCGGCAACCCACACAATTCGAGGGCGAGGCCGATGGTCGGCCGACCGCGGGTCACGTCGTCGTTGAGGTAGCCGTAGAGCCGCTCGAACCGGACGTCGACCTCCGGGGCCAGCGCGATGAGCAGCAGTTCGACGTCCAGCGCCCTGAGTCCGAACGCGACGGTGAGCCGGTCCAGCCGGGA
>DASXXM010000246.1:0-34137 GCA_036503065.1 Pseudonocardiaceae bacterium
GCCCCACGTCAGCGCCGCGTCCAGGTCGGGGGCGCTGATCACGTAGATCCCGCCGATGTGCTCCTTGCCCTCCAGGTACGGGCCGTCGGTGATCATGCCGTCGGCCCGCACGACGGTGGCGCTGGCGGGGCCGTGCAGGCCGCCGGTGAACACCCACGAGCCGCTCGTGCGCAGGTCCTCGTTGAGCCGGTGCAGGTCGGCGCCGATCCGGACCATGGTTTCCGCGTCGGGCACGCCGCCGCCGGGCTGGTAGATCGACAGCAGGTACTGCGGCACGACCCCTCCTCACCGGCGGTTGTACTGGGCGATGAGCACGCCCTTGGTGGTCGCAACGTTAGTGGCGAGCTCGAAATCCGTCAGCGGCGCGGGGCCGTCGAACAGCCGCGCGCCGCTGCCCAGGGTGAGCGGGCAGATCACCAGGGTGTAGTGGTCGATCAGGGCGGCGGCGTGCAGGCCGCGCACCAGCGACGCGCTGCCGACGATGCCCAGGTCGTTGCCGTCCCGCGCCTTCAGCTCGGCGACCGCCTTGGCCGCGTCGCCGCGCAGCAGCACCGAGTTCTGCCACGCGTCGGTGTTGTCGAGCGTGTTCGACACGACGTACTTGGTGACGGGGTTCATCCGCGTCGTGAACGGGTTGCCGTCCTCGCGCCGGCCCCAGACCGTGCTGAAGTCCTGCCAGGTACGGCGGCCGAACAGCATGTCCCCCGGGTTGGCCATGGACTTGGCCATCTCGCGGCCCAGCACCTCGTCGTCGTATCGCCTGCCCCAGCCGCCGTCCGTGAAGCCGCCGCGGGTGTCCTCGTCCGGGCGGCCGAGGCCCTGCACGACACCGTCGAGGGTGACCCACATCGTGACGTTGATCGAACGCATCGGAATGTCCTCCCGGTCCGGCGAAACCGCCGTGATGGCGGTCCGTCCACCGGCTACACGAGCGACGACCGCCCGGATCGACATCCTCCGGCAACGAATTTCTCGACGCCGGAGTCGTGCTGGTCAGCTGAGCATGGCGTCGAACATGCCGGGCTGGTAGGAACCCGCCGGGGTGCGCACGATGACGTTGATCCGGTTGGCCGCGTTGATCAGCGCGACCAGGCAGACCAGCGCGGCGAGTTGGTCGTCGTCGTAGTGCTTGCGCACCTGGGCCCAGGTCTCGTCGGACACGCCGTGGTGGGCGTCGCCGAGTCGGGTGCCCTCCTCCGTGAGCGCCAGCGCGGCCCGCTCGGCCTCGGTGAACACGGTGGCCTCGCGCCATGCGGCGACCAGGTTGAGCCGGAGCTGGGTTTCGCCGGCAGCAGCGGCATCCTTGGTGTGCATGTCGGTGCAGAAGCCGCAGCCGTTGATCTGGCTGGCCCGGAGGCAGAGCAGTTCCTGGGTGGACTTCGGCAGCGACGAGCGGCCGATCACCAGGCTGGTGTTGGCGAACCGCTTGCCGAACTCGGCGGCGATCTTGTTGTCGAACATGTTGAATCGGGTGTCCATGACTTTCGTCCTCACTCGTGGTGTCGGGTACCGACCGAGCACGAGATGCCGGCAGACCCGATCCTTGTGACAGCGTGGGTACGTGACGTGCGCCACCGGCTCGGTTGTCACAAGACCGTGAGGCCCGGCGTCTGGTGGGCAACACAGTCGAGAGGAGCCGGCCATGGCCAGCAGCACCGACCCCGCGACCGAGGCGTTCGTCGCCCATCGGAACCTGCTGTTCACCGTCGCCTACGAGATACTCGGCTCGGCCGCCGACGCGGAGGACGTCCTGCAGGAGACCTGGCTGCGATGGGTGGATGTCGATCTCGACACCGTGCGGGCACCGCGTGCCTATCTGGTCCAGATCACCACCCGCCAGGCGCTCACCCGGCTGCGTACGCTCAGCCGTCGCAAGGAGTCCTACGTCGGCTCGTGGCTGCCCGAGCCGTTGCTGACCGCGCCCGACGTGGCCCTGGACGTCGAACTGGCGGACAGCGTGTCGATGGCGATGCTGCTCGTATTGGAGGCGCTCGCGCCGACCGAGCGGGCGGTGTTCGTGCTGCGCGACGTGTTCGGGCTGGAATACGACGAGATCGCGGCGGCCGTCGACAAGACCCCGGCCGCGGTCCGCCAGATCGCCCACCGGGCGCGGGCACACGTCGCCGCGCGGCGACCGCGCGGAGTCGTTTCTCCCGCCGAAACCCGAAGCGCACTCGAAGCGTTCCAGCGAGCGGTCGACACGGGCGAACTGCAGAGCCTGCTCGACCTCCTGGCGCCGGACGTCGTCTTCCTTGGCGACGGTGGCGGCGTCAAGCAGGCCGTGCTGCGGCCCGTTGTCGGCGCCGACCGGGTCGCCCGCCTGCTGAATACCGTGCTGGCCAGGATCACCGCCGCGTCGATGCAGCCGGCACAGGTCAACGGCTACCCCGCGCTCGTTCTCCGTCTCGACGGCGAAATCGACACCGTGCTGGCGATACGCATCGACGACGGCCTCATCACCGGGCTCTACGCCGTCCGCAATCCCGAGAAGCTCTCACACATGGCGCGGGAGACCATGGTGAGCCGCTGACCCAATGATCGGTTGCTTCGTCTCCGCCGGCACGCGGCCAGGGAAGTGGCAGCGCACGGTGCCGCCGTCGTCGGTGTCGACGAGTGGTGGTGGGGTGGCGCACACGTCCTCGACCACCGGGCAGCGGGTGCGGAAGACACAGCCGCTCGGTGGCGAGATCGGGCTGGGGATCTCGCCGCGCAGCACGATCTTCGTGCGGCGGCGCTGCGCGACCGGGTCCGCGATCAGCGCCGCGGACAGCAGCGATCGGGTGTAGGGATGGCGCGGATCGTGGAAGATCCGGGCACACGAGCCCTGTTCGGCGATTCGACCCAGGTACATCACCGCGACGCGGTCGCAGAGGAACCCGACGGTGGCCAGGTTGTGCGCGATGAACAGGCAGGAGAAGCCGAGTTCGCGCTGGAGTTCCTTGAGTTGGTTGAGGATCGACGCCTGGACGGAGGTGTCCAGCGCGGAGATCGGCTCGTCGGCGATCAACAGCTTCGGGCGCAGGCCCAGTGATCGTGCGATGCCGACGCGCTGTCGCTGGCCGCCGGAGAGCTCATGTGGATAGCGGTCGATGAGCGTGCCGGGCAGGCCCATTCGCTCGATCAGGTCAGCGGCCCGCCGCCTGGCCACCGCTGCGCTCAGCTTGTCCTTGCGCCGCAGTGGTTCCGCGACGATGGCGCGGATCGTGGCGCGTGGATTCAGCGAGGTGTACGGGTCCTGGAACACCATGTGCACGTCGCCGCGCACCGGGCGCAGCCTGCGTTGGGACAGATGGGTGATGTCGTTGCCCACCAGGGTGATGCGGCCGTCGTCGGGTTCCAGCAACCGCACGACACACTTGCCGACGGTGGACTTCCCGCTGCCGGACTCGCCGACGAGGCCGACGATCTCACCGGGCCCGATCCGCAGGTCGACGTCCTCGACGGCATGCACGACGCCGCCACCCGCGGCCCTGAACCTCTTGCACAGTCCGGAGATCTCCAAAACCGGGGCGGTCATGACGTCACCTCGAGTTCGTGCACGCACGCCACTTCGGCGTCCTGGCCGGTGGCGTGGCGAGCCGGGAAACCGTCGTGGCAGTCCGGCTGTGCCCGCGCGCAGCGCGACACGAACGGGCAGTGCTCCGGCACATCCGCGAAGACCGGTACGGTGCCGGGGATCTCGGCCAGCACGGCGTTCTCGCCGACCGCGCCCAGCATCGGCACCGCACCGAGCAGACCGGCGGTGTACGGATGGCGCGGCCGGGCGAACAACTGGTCCACCGGTGCCTGCTCGACCTTGTACCCGGCGTACATCACCACGACACGCTCGGCCAGCTCCGCGACCACGCCCAGATCGTGGGTGATCACCAGTACCGCGGAGCCGAAGTCGGCGCGCAGTTTCTCGAACAAGGCGAGCACCTGGGCCTGAATCGTGGCATCGAGTGCGGTGGTGGGCTCGTCGGCGATGATCAGGCTGGGTGAGCAGGCAATCGCCATGGCGATCATCACGCGTTGGCGCATGCCGCCGGAGAGCTGGTGCGGGTACTCCTTGGCCCGCCGGGCCGGTTCCGGCACGCCGACCAGGTCGAGCAGTTCGATCGAGCGTGCCCGCGCGGCTGTGCGGTTGAGCCGCTCGTGTCGCCGTGTCACCTCGTCGATCTGCCGGCCGATGGTGAAAGCCGGATTCAGCGAGGACATCGGTTCCTGGAACACCATGGCGATGTCCTTGCCGCGAATATCGCGCAACTGCTTGGGCGGCAGGCCGATCAGCTCCCGGCCGGAGAACCGGACCGACCCGGTGACCCGCGCCGTCGGCGGTTGCAGGCCCAGGATCGACAGCGCGGTCAGGGACTTGCCGCAGCCGGACTCGCCGACGAGGGCGAGCATCTCACCGGCCCGGATCTCCAGGTCCAGCCCGCCGACCGCGAGCACGTCGCCTTCCTCGTCGGGAAACCGCACGCGCAGATCGGTGATCGACAGTAACGGCGGGTTCTCGGGCATTCGGTCACCCGGCCGTCGGGTCGAGTGCGTCCCGCAGGCCGTCGCCGAACAGGTTGAAGCACAACGTGGTCAGGAAGATCGCCACGCCGGGGAACACGCCCAGCCAGGGCGCCTGGCCCAGATAGTTCTCCGCGTCGGCCAGCATCGTGCCCCAGTCCGCGGTCGGCGGTTGCACGCCGAGCCCCAGGAAGGACAGGATCGCCGCGCCGACGATGGTGGCCGGCACGGCGAGGCTGGTCTGCACCACCACCGGGTTCAGCACGTTCGGCAGGATGTGCCGGAACATGATGGCCCTGGTCGGCGTGCCGTTCACGACCTCCGCCTGCACGTACTCCAGTTCGCGCTGCGCGAAGACCTCCGCGCGCACCACCCGGATCACGCCGGGAATCTGCGCGACGCCGAGTGCGAGCACCACGTTCTGCAACGACGGCCCGAGAATCGCGGCGAGGCCGACCGCGAACACCAGGAACGGGAAGGCCAGCACCACATCCACCAGGCGCGAGATCACCACGTCGGCCCAGCCGCGGAAGTACCCGGCGACCAGCCCGATCGGCACGGCGACCAGCGTGCCGAGCAGGGTGGCCAGCACGCCGGCGATCAGCGTGGTTCGGGAGCCGTAGAACAAGCGGCTGAGCACGTCGCGCCCGAGTTCGTCGGTACCGAGCAGATGGCCGCCGGCACCCGGTGGCGCCAGTACCTGGTCGAAGTTCGGCAGGGTCGGGTCGTGCGGTGAGATCCAGTTCGCGAGGATCGCGACGAGCACCACCACGACCACCCCGACCAGGCCGAGCACCGAGAGCGGGCGCGCGGTCAACCGGCGCCGCGCCTTGCGGCGGGCCAACGCACGGCCGGCATCGGCCACGGTCACCGCACTCACCTGGCACCTCCGGCCACTCGGATGCGCGGGTTGAGCACCGAGTAGGTCAGGTCCACCAGCAGGTTCGTGATGACGTAGCCGAGGGCCGTGAGCAGCACAACCCCTTGCAGGGTCGGATAGTCACGGTTGTACACCGAGTCGAGCGTGAGCTTGCCGAGGCCGGGAATGCCGAACACCTGCTCCACGGTCACCACACCACCGATCAGCGCACCCAGTTGCAGACCGATCACGGTCACCACGGTGATCAGGCTGTTGCGCAGCGCATGCCGGCCGATCACGTCGAACTCCGAGAGGCCCTTGGCCCGGGCGGTGCGCACGTAGTCCGAGGCCATCGCGGTGATCACGGAACTGCGGGTCTGACGCATCACCACGGCCGCGATACCGGTGCCCAGCACCACCGCGGGCATCAGCATGTGCTCCAGATTGCCGATCGGGTCGGGCACGATCGGCACGAACCCGGCGGCCGGCAACACTTTCAGCCAGACCGACAGACCCAGGATCAGCAGGATGCCGAACCAGAAGTGCGGAATGGACAGTCCTGCCAGCGCGCCGGTACTGCCGACCGAGTCGAGGGTGCCACCGGGCTTGCGCGCGGAGAGCACGCCGGCCGGAATGCCGATCACCACCGCGACGAGCAGCCCCAGCACGGCCAGTTCCATCGTGACCGGGAGGTCGTTGAGCAGCGTCGACGAGACCGACAACCCGCTGTTGGGCGACGTGCCGAAGTTGCCGGTGACGGCCTGGCCCAGCCAGCGAAAGTACTGCGGCACCAGTGGTTGGTCGAACCCGTACTTGTGGTTGATCGCCTGGAGCACCGCTGGATCGTTGCTCTCCGCCGACAGTGCCTCCGCAGGCCCGCCGGGCAGCGCACGGATCGCCAGGAAGATCACGATGCTGGCCAGCAGGAGCGTGATCAGCGCGGAACCGACCCGATACAGCACCAGCCTGGTCACGCCCTGCCTCCCAGGCTTGCGTGCCCCAGCCGGATCAGTGCGTCGCCGTAGTACCCGATCCCGGTGACGCCCTTCTTGCTGGCCAGGGTGAGGCCGGTCTCGAACAGGTAGATGATGCCGCGCTGCGCCAGGGTGGCCTGGGCGATCTGCCGGTAGATCTGCTTGCGTGCCGCGGTGTCCACCGTCGTGCGACCCTGGTTGATCAGCATGTTGATCCGTGGGTCGTTGTTGCCGGAGTAGTTCAGCGCGCTCAGCGGCAGGTAGAACTGTGAGATGTCCTGGTCGGGGTCGAGCCGGCCGGACCAGCCGGAGATCTGCGCCTGGAACTTGCCGCTCGCGCCGTTGGCCAGCAGCGTGGTGAACTCGGTGGCGTCCACCCGTACGGCGAAGCCGGCGTCCTTGGCCATCGACTGGATGACGGTGCCCAACTCCTCGTCGAGGGAGTCGTTGGGCACCTGGAGGTCGATGGTGATCGGGGTCGGCAGACCGGTCCGGCTGACCAGTTCGCGTGCCTTGGCAACGTCGCGGCTCGGGCAGGGCAGGTTCACCGCCCACTGGCCGATGGTGGGCAACGGCGTACAGCTGGGCGTGTAGTCGCCGTCGAAGACGACCTTGTTGATCGCGTCGCGGTCCAGCGACAGGTCCAGCGCCGTGCGCAGCGTCGGATATTTGGCCAGCACGTTGTCCGGCAGCCCGCTGGCCTTGGTGGAACCCTTGACGTTGCCCACGTTCACGTAGATCCCGCTGTAGCCCAGCGAAGGCACGGTCCGCGTGGCGAGGCCGGGATCGGTGCCCAGCGTGGTGCGATCCTGTGGCGCGGCCTGCTCCATCACGTCGATGTCGCCGGAGCGCAGGTCGGTCGCCCGGACGGCGGGCTGCACGATCACCCGGAAGGTGATGCCGGGCAGCGCCACCGACCGGCTGTCGTAGTAGAACGGTGAGCGGACCAGGTCGATCTCGTCGGGACTCGGCTCGGCCTGGAAGGAGAACGGCCCGACACACACCGGATCGCGCCCGAAGTTGTCCCCCTCCTTGGCCAGCGCGGTCGGCGACATGACCATGCCGGAACGGTCCGCCAGGATCGAGGTGAGCGGCGAGAACGGCGTCTTCAGGTGCAGGCGGACCGTGGTCGGGTCGAGCACCTGCACCGAGGTGACCGGGCTCAGCTCGGATTTGCGCGCGGACAGCGGATCGGTCTTGTCGCGCAGCAACGAGGTGCGCACGGCGTTGGCGTCCAACGTGGTGCCGTCGTTGAACTTGATGCCGGCGCGGACGGTGATGTCGTAGGTCAGCCCGTCGGCGCTGATCTTCGGCAGTCCGGCGGCGAGTTCCGGCACGATCCGCAGCGCGGCGTTGACGTCGTAGAGCTTCTCGCACAGGTTCGCGAAGACGATGCGACTGTCAAATGTGCTTGACTGCGTCGGATCGAGAATGCCGGTCTGGCCGGCGAGCGCGACAACCAGGTAACCCGTGTTGTTTCGTTCCGCGCCGAAAACGCTGGCCGTGCACGAGGTCAGGACCAGCAGCAACGCCGAAACTGCCACGATCAACTTCGTCGTTGCTCGTGTCGGGCGCGACAACATGCACTCGGTATACAGGATCCCAACTACCGGACGGAACCCCTGAAGGTCGCCGCACCCCGCGTTCTTGAACGTTCTGAATCCGGACGCCTCGACCGCCGACGGTCCGGTGTGACCGGGGTCGTCCCGCCCAACGGTGTAAAGAAACTTGACACGATGGAGGTAAAGCAGAGCCGACATCATGTCAAGTTTCTTTGACTCGTCCGGACCTACGAAGACCCGGCCAGGGTGGTCGGGCTCACCGCTTGCGCCGGAAGCGGGACAGCGGCGGATGATCTCGATCGATTCGGCGGCGGTATCCGCTCAGCCGGCCGGGTCAACAGTCGGGATGTCACCGGTTGCCCAGGTCGAGCAGTGCGCCCAGCAGTTCTTCCGGCGTCTCCACCTGCGGCAGGTGGCCGGTGCTAGGCAGCAGTGTGAAGGTCGACATCGGAATCGCGGCGGCGTAGGCCTTGCCGTACGCCGGGTCGACGATGCGGTCGCTCTCGCCCCACAGCACGTGGACCGGGAGGTCGAGGCCGCCGAGCCGCTCGGCCAGCGTCGGGTCGGACATGGTCGGGCCGGTGTAGCCGATCAGTGCCCGCACGTCCGGGCTCGGCCCGGCGCCGCCCGCGCTCGGCGGAACGGGCGCCTTGCTCGGGTCGTGGAAGGAGTACGACCGCAGCTCGGCCGGTGAGAGGCCGCTGACGTCGGTCAAGGGGTGTCCATCGACCTCGATGCCGACCGCGTCGATGAGCACCGCGCGACTGACCCGCGAGCTCCCCAGCAAGGCGATCTCGGCGGCCAGCCAACCACCGAAGGAGTTGCCGAGCACGGTCACGTCCGTGAGGTCGAGCTGCTCGAGCAGGCTGACGTACGCCCTGGCCAGGTCGGCGACGCCGATCAGGCCCGCCGCCTTCGGTGTGCCGCCGAAGCCGGGGTGGGTGGGCAGCAGCACGCGGGAGTGGGTGCGCTCGGCGAGCAGGTCGGCGAAGCCGGCCATCGTCAGCACACCGCCGCCGCCGTGCAGCAGCAGGAACGGCCGGGTGCGGTCGCGGTCCTGAACGGTTATCTCGACCGGGCCGTGCGGGAGCGTGTGGGTGTCGGTGCGGGTGGGCCGGCGGGTGCCGGCCGCGGTCTGAGTGGTCATCGTTCCTTCTCTCGAGCGGTGTATCAGGAACCTTATATCAGTTTCATTATATAAGCAACCTGGTAGTGTGCCGCGCATGACGTACCGTCCGACCGACGTGGCACTGGCCGTCAAACGCCTGCAGTACCGCCATCACCGCGCGCTCAGCCACGCCCTGGCACCGCTGGGACTCTCGCTCGTGCAGTGGGACACCCTGCGTCACCTGCACCGGCAGCCGGACGCCTCGCTGCACGACCTCGCGGTGCTGACCTTCCAGACCGATCAGTCCTTCGGCTCACTGGCCGGCCGAATGGCCGACCGCGGGCTGATCGAGCGGGTTCCTGGCCCCGGTCGAGCGGTCAGGCACCAGCTCACCGACGAGGGCGCGCGGCTGCGCGCCGCGGGCCAGGACGCCGTGGAGGCCGTCGTCGATTCCTCGTTCGGCAGCCTGTCGGCGAGCCAACTCGACCAACTGGGGAAGCTATTGGACACCGCACTCGGCCCCGACCCGACGGCGTAATCTCGCGGCTGGCAACGGAGTTCGGGCGTTGCGTGCGGACAACGTGGGTCTGATAATCCGTCGCTCACCACGCGGGACGCGACCTATGGTTGCCCGAATGGATCTGACTACCGTTGCCGTGCCGCATACCGTTGCCCACCTGAAGCCGCTGCTGCCGGCGCCCCCGGCGCGTGTCCTCGAAGTTGGCTGCGGTCGCGGCGCCCTGGCCGCCGCGCTCGCCGATCTCGGCTACCAGGTCACCGGCGTGGATCGCGACGCCGACATGGCCGCCGCGGCACGCGAACGCGGCGTAACCGTTGTCCAGGCCGATGTCCACGACGTGTCCGGCGAGTACGACGTCGTGCTGTTCACCCGCTCGCTGCACCACGCCGAGGACCTGGACGGCATCCTGGCCCATGCCGGCACACTGCTCGCGGCGGGCGGGCAGGTCATCATCGAGGAGTTCGCCTGGGAGCGGGTGGACCACACCGCCGCCGACTTTCTCTACGACAACCGCGCACTGCTGGTCGCCACCGGCCTGCTCGACGCCGAACTCCCTGCCGGCGAACTGCTCGAAGCCTGGGTCGCCGGCCACGACCTGCTGCACCAAGGCGCCGCCATGCTCACCGCGCTGAGCCGCGTCGGCGCTGAGCTGACCACCGTGGCCACGGCCATGCTGTGGCGCCTTGTCGATGGCCGCGGCGGTGCCTGGACCGAGCAGGCCACCCGTGCCCCCGACGCCCTCAACGCGATCCGCATCGCCGAGGAACGCCGCCTCGCCGCCGGCACGCTCCCTTCGGTCGGTCTCGTCGCAGCCATCCGCCGGTAGGCGGAAAAATAGTTGGGCGGACGACGTTCGAGCTGATAGCGTCCGGCGACCGTGACATCACGCCAGGAGGTGAGACCCATGAACGTTGTATCGAGTGGGTGCTCCCCCTCGTCGTCACGGTCGGGCGACTGACGCAGCTGTCGCCGGGAGCGCCTGGACAACAGGGCACTCCCGAGAGGCGACCAATGAATCCTTTGCATCTCACTTCGGGCACCGATGACCACACGGCAGTGATCACGCGGGTCGCGGAGACCCACTGGCACGCCGTCGCGGACGGCCGGACAGTCGGCCGCGGCGAGGCTTGGCGCAGGCCGGACGGGCGGGTCTTCCTCAGCATCGACTCGTGGCACGGCCCGGTCTTCGACCGAATCGCCGACGTGATGCTGGCGGACCTGCCGACGCCGCTGTACACCGTGGTCGACGAGGCCGACCTCGACCTGACGTCCCATTGGCGGCGGGCCGGCTTCACGACCCGGCGCCGCGAGTGGGAATACCTCGTGCCCACCAACCATCTGGCCACCGGGCTCGGCTCGGTACGGCCGCCATCCGGCGTGACGATCGTGCCCGCAGGTGCGGCGGACGAGGGCCTGCTGCGCGAGTTGGACCGTACGATTCGCGACGAGGTCGAGGCCACCGTCGGCTGGCAGGAGATGCCGGCCGAGGTGTTGACCCGCCCGGACGGGACCGCCCTGCGCTACCCGTCGAAGTACGCCGTGGCAGCGGAGTCCGATCACTACGTGGGACTGGTCCGGGTGGCACCGGTGACCCGGCGGGGACACATCGGGCTGATCGCGGTCCGGGCCGACCAGCGCCGCCGCGGCATCGCAAGGGCGCTGTTGGCCCACGTGCTGGACTCACTGCACCATGCCGGGATCGAAGCGACATCGGCCGACGTGAACGAAGCCAACAGGGCGGCCACGGCGTTGTTCGACGGTGTCGGCGCCCGGCGTGCGGGCAGCAACCTGGAGCTGGTGCGTCGCTGACGCGACCGCGTCCGGCCGGCCACCGCGATCGTGGTGCGCCAACGGAATTCGTTTCCCTACCGCACACATTCACCGACCGGAGCGGGGCGAGAACATGACCAAAAAACCAGGGGGCATCGAAGTCGAGGGGACCGTCCTCGAGTGCCTGCGCGACGCCAAATTCACAGTGGAGCTTCAGAACGGGCACAGGGTGCTCGCACATATCAGCGGCAAGGTACGGAAGAACTACATCAAGATCCTGCCGTACGACCGGGTGCTCGTGGAGCTCAGCCCGTATGACCTCAACCGCGGCCGGATCCTGTTCAGGTACCGGACGTAGCACCGCACCGCACTGCGGGAACAGCCACCACCGTTGTGGCGCTTGACGAGTGAATATTTCCGCGAGTTAAATCATGACTTGGTTAAAGCCTCGGCCCACAGTTGGGTCGAGGCGTGGCGCCATGCACCGGGCGCGTCCTGACCTCTTCGAAAGGACGACTGCAGTGCCCATCGATCCCACCGAACCAGCAGGGGCAGACACCCGACAGCCACGGTCCGGCCTACCGGCGTTGGGCCGGCGAGGTTTCCTCCTGGCCTCCGGTGCCGCGCTGGCCGCGGCCCCCGCCATCGCGCTCGCGTCACCGGCGTCGGCGGCCACGCCGAGCGAGGCGACCACCGCGGCCCCGGCCGCGCCACCGCCGCCCGCCACGCAGGCTCCCGGCGATCCGGACTTCGGCCCGAACGTGTACGTGTTCGACTCGAGCATGCCGACCACGTCGATCCAGTCGACCATCGACGCGATCTACGCCCAACAGCAGCACGCCCAGTTCGGCACCGGCCGCTACGCGCTGCTGCTCAAACCCGGTGGCTACGGCATCGACGTCAGACTCGGCTACTACACCCACATCGCAGGCCTCGGCAGCCAGCCGGCCGCCGCCAGCATCACCAGGTCGCTGCAATCCCTCGGCGAGGCGCACGGCAACAACACGCTGGTCAACTTCTGGCGCGGCGCGGAGAACCTCAACGCGGTGCCGACCAGCGGTCAGGACACCTGGGCCGTGTCGCAGGCCACCTTCTACCGGCGCATCTACCTGCTCGGCAACCTCAAACTCGACGACGGCTCGTGGTCCAGCGGCGGGTTCATCGCCGACTGCCAACTCACCGGAGCCGTCAACTCCGGCACCCAACAGCAGTGGATCACCCGCAACTCGGTCGTCGGCAACTGGGTCGGCTCGAACTGGAACTTCGTGTTCGTCGGCGTGGCCAACGCGCCGCAGACCGCCTTCCCCACCCCGCCGTACACCACGATCCCGCACACGCCGGTGGTCCGCGAGAAGCCGTTCCTGTACGTGGACGGCACCGGTGCCTGGCAGGTGTTCGTGCCCGCGATGCGGATCAACAGTCAGGCCACCAGTTGGTTCGGCCGCAAACCTGCCGGCACCTCGCTGCCCATCTCGGACTTCTTCATCGCCAAACCCGGTGCCACCGCGTCGGACCTGAACGCCGCGCTCGCCGCGGGCAAGAACCTGATCATCACCCCCGGCATCTACCCGCTGTCCGAGTCGGTGCGGGTAACCAGGCCCGACACGGTCGTGCTCGGCCTCGGCTTCGCCACCCTGCAACCGGACAACGGCGTTGTCGCGCTGGATGTCGCCGACGTCGACGGCGTGCACGTGGCCGGCCTGCTGGTCCAGGCCGGCAGCCAGGTGTCCGACGCGTTGATGCGGTTCGGCCCGGCCGGTTCGCGTCGCAGCCACCAGGCCAATCCCAGCACCCTGCACGACGTCTTCTTCCGTATCGGCGGCAACGGCGTCGGCAGGGCCAAGCAGTCACTGGTGATCAACAGCAACGACGTGCTCATCGACAACAGCTGGATCTGGCGCGCCGACCACGGCAGCGGGGTCGGCTGGACGGTCAACACCTCCGACACCGGACTCGCGGTCAACGGCGACAACGTCACCGCGTACGGGCTGTTCGTCGAGCACCACCAGAAGGCACAGGTGCTGTGGAACGGCGAGAACGGCCGGACCTACTCCTTCCAGAACGAAATGCCCTACGACCCGCCCAACCAGGCGGCGTGGATGGACGGCACGCATCGGGGCTTCCCGGCCTACCAGGTCGGGGCGGGCGTGCGCAGCCACGAGGCGTGGGGCCTCGGCAGCTACTGCATCTTCGCCATCGACCCGACCGTCGTGTCCGATCGCGCCATCACGGCGCCGCGGCGGCCCGGCGTCCGCTTCCACGCCATGATCACCTTCTCGCTCGGCGGCGGGAAGGGCACCATCGCGCACATCGTCAACGACGTCGGCGGCCCGTCGGACTCGGTGACCAACCTCGCCCTGCTCACCTCCTACCCGTAGCGGCGCTGCCGGTGCGGACGGCTGTTTCCCGGCCGCCCGCACCGGTAAGGCCGCCTGATGTGGTGATTCACCCGCCGTACCTGGCCGCGCGGCGCGCAACCGGGTAGAAGGGTGGCATGACCGACGATCAGGTACAGCGTGCGGTGCACGCCATGGAGGCATACACCGGCACCGTGCCCGGCTATCGCCGCGCACACGCCCGCGGCGTGTACTTCAACGCACGGTTCACCCCGAGCGAGACCGTCCGGGCGCTGACCACGGCGGAACACCTGCAGGGCCCCGCGGTGCCCACGCTGGTGCGACTGTCCAATGCGGCCGGCAGTCCGTACGCGCCGGACCGCAAGCCCGGCCGGCACGGCGTGGTGCTGGGCCTCGCGGTCCGGTTCGAGCTGGCGTCCGGCGGGTACAGCACCTGGGCCGCGGCGAGCATTCCGAACTTCCCCGCGCGCGACGCCGAGGAATTCATCCGTATCACCACCCTGCAACGGCAGAGCCCGCGTACCGGCAAGCCCGCGGTGCTGCCGCTGCTCGCGCACGTCGCGACCCATCCGCACATCGTCCCCGGTGTCCGGGGAATCGGCGCCATCAAGCCGACCGCCAGCTTCGCCGCGACGGCCTTCAACGGCCTGCACGCCTACTACCTCGTCGCGCCGGACGGCACGCGCCGCGCGTTCCGCTATTCCTGGGTACCCGACCATGGCGCGGAACAGCTCACCGCCAAGGCCGACCGCGAATGGCCGCCGCAGTACCTGATCAGCGAGATCACCCAGCGCGCCAAGGCAAGCTGGTCGCTGGTGTGCACGCTCGCGGACCCCGGCGACCCGGTCGACGACGTCACCAAGCAGTGGCCCGCGGGCCGTACCCAGGTCACCGCGGGAAAACTGGTGCTGGACGCGCCGTATCCGGACCAGGCCGCCGTCGAGAACGTCGTCTTCGATCCGACCAACGTGGTCAGCGGCATCGAGCTGTCCGACGACCCGATCCTGCACTTCCGGTCCGCTGTGTACGGCGAGTCCTACGCCCGCAGGAGCAAGGAGGACCGGCCCACCATCCAACCGGGCTGACGGAACCCGGCCTCACTTCTGCGTCGGCCGGTAGACGTGGATGGCGGTGCCGTCCGGGTAGGTCGTGGCCGCGAGGAGGGACAGTGGCAGCGGCTCGGCCAGGTCCTTGAACAGCGGCAGCCCATGTCCCAGCGCCACGGGACGGATCACCAGGTGGTACTCGTCGATGAGGCGCCGCCGGGACAGCGCCTGGACGAACGCGGCGCCGCCGTGCGCCATGATGTCGCCGCCGGACCGGTGGCGCAGGGCGTCGATCTCGTCGGCCAGATCCCCGCGCGCCACATGGGACTCCGGCCAGTCGGCGCTCGCAAGGCTGCGGGAGAAGACGACCTTCGGGACGTCGTTCATCGCAGGTGCGTAGGCCAAAGTGGACGTCGGCCAGTAGGCCGCCATCGCCTGGTAGGTGACCCGACCCATGACGTGGGTGCCGACCCGGTTGACCGCGTCGAGCTTCCACGCGGTCACGGCATCGTGTTCGTCCGGCAGTCCCCAGTCGCCGCTCCCGTCGGGCAGGGCGACGTAGCCGTCCAGCGAGACACTCATCTGCAGTACCACGGAACGCATGTTGATCTCCTCGGGGTGTCACGGTCACGTGCGGACCGCGTGGTCGATGGTCGCGGTCATGGAGACGACCCGGCGGCCCGAAAGGAATCGGTGGTCGGCAGAATGGCCGCGTGAGCACCGCCGATGCCGTGTCGCTGGACGAGCGGGAGTTCGACGAGGCGATGCGCCGCCACCGGCGCGAGCTGCACGTGTACTGCTACCGGATGCTCGGCTCGTTCGACGACGCGGAGGACCACGTCCAGGAGGTGTTCCTGCGCGCGTGGCGGTCGCGGGCCGGCTTCCAGGGGCAGGCGAGCGTCCGCGGCTGGCTGTACCGGATCGCGACCAATGCCTGCCTTGACACGCTGCGCCGCCACCGCAACCGCGCGGTGCCGGCGCCCGCCGACGGGTCCGCGGGCCCGTCGGTCGCCTCGATGCCGTGGCTGCAGCCTTACCCGGACGCGCTGCTCGACGAGTTGGTCAGCGACCAGGCCGGCCCCGAGGCGGCGGCGCTGAGCCGCGAGTCGATCTCGCTGGCCTACCTGACCGTGATCCAACTGCTGCCACCGCGGCAGCGGGCGGTGCTGATTCTGCGCGACGTGCTCGACTGGCCCGCGAGCCAGGTCGCCACCCTGATCGACAGCACCGTGCCGGCCGTGAAGAGCGCGCTGCAACGGGCCAGGGCGACCCTGCAGGAGCACCAGGCCGCCAGCGGACCGGCGCCTGACCAGCCCGCCGCCGACCAGCGCCGGCTGCTGCAGGGGTTCATCGCGGCGCACGAGCGGGCCGACCCGGAAGCGCTGATCGCGCTGCTGCGCGACGACGTCCGGCTGGCGATCTCGCCGCAGGCAGGCGAATGGACCGGCCGCGGCACGGTGGCCGCCGCGCTGCGCGCCGGCATGACCTCGCTCGGGGCGTGGCGGGTGCTCCCGACCGCCGCCAACGGCCAGCCCGCGGCCGCGGGCTACCTGCGTCGCCCTGGCCAGTCCGCGTTCCTGCCCTTCTCGATCACCGTGCTCGACGTCCGGGACGGGCAACTCGCCGACATCGCCGCCTTCGAAGCGGCCGACCTATTCGTGGCATTCGGCCTGCCCGCATCGCTCTGACCGCCGCCGCCATGCCGCGGTCGCGAGTTCAGGGGCGAGTCCGGGTTTTCCCTGATGTCCGACCTGTGCGCATTACTCCATACTCCTATGAGACTAGATAAATGGAGGAAGTGGTGATCGAGTTCCACCTGGATGCCAGGTCCGGTGTGGCGCCCTACCTGCAGTTGGTGCACCAGGTGCGGCAGGCGATGCGGCTGGGCCTGCTCCGTGCTGGCGATCAGTTGCCGACGGTCAAGGACGTGGTCGCCGGCCTGGCGATCAACCCCAACACCGTGCTGAAGGCCTACCGGGAGCTCGAACATGACGGCCTGGTGGCAGGCCGCCCCGGTGTGGGGACGTTCGTGACCCGCACGCTGGCCGACTCGACGGTGGCGGCACACGAGCCGTTGCGGCGCGAGTTGCGCCGGTGGCTGGCCAAGGCCCGCCGGGCCGGATTGGCCGACGACAGCATCGAGGCGCTGTTCATCACCACTTTCCGGACCACCATGGGAGAGGACATCGCGTGACGTACGTGTTGCGTGCCCATCGACTGGGCAAGAGGTATCGACAGCGTTGGGTGTTGTCGGACTGCACCCTGGACATCCCGGCCGGTCATATCGTCGGGTTGGTCGGCCCGAACGGAGCCGGCAAGACGACCCTGCTGAGCCTGGTGTCCGGGATGCTGTCCCCGACCGCGGGCACGATCGAGGTCTGCGGCGGGCGGCCGGGCAGTGGCGCGGCGCAACTGGCCAAGGTCGGGTTCGTCGCCCAGGACACCCCGACCTACGCCCGCCTGACCGTGGCCGAGCATCTGCGGCTGGGTGCCAAACTCAATCCGCGCTGGGACGACGCGCTCGCGCGGGACCGGATCCGGCGGCTGGGCCTTGATCCGGCGCAGCGGGCCGAGAAGCTGTCCGGCGGCCAGCGCGCCCAGTTGGCGTTGACGCTGGGCATCGCCAAACGTCCCGAACTGCTCGTCCTGGACGAACCCGTTGCCGCGCTGGATCCCTTGGCGCGGCGGGAGTTCCTGGGAGACCTGATGGAATCCGTTGTCGAGCACGGGCTCAGCGTGCTGCTGTCGTCGCATGTGGTGTCCGATGTGGAGCGTGTCTGCGACTACCTGGTCGCGCTGGTCGCCTCCCGCGTGCGGTTGGCAGGCGAGGTCGACACCCTGCTGGCCACTCATCACCGGTTGACCGGCGCTCGCCGTGACCCGTCCCGGCTGCCGGCCGGCCAGGAGGTCATCACGGTCAGCCACACCGAACGCCAGACCACCCTGCTGGTCCGCGCCGACACACCCGTCCACGATCCCACCTGGACGGTCAGCCAACCTGGCCTCGAGGACCTGGTGCTGGCCTACCTGACCCGACCCGCCATGAGCGGTACCGACCGATCCGCACTGGAGGTGGCCCGATGATCTGGTTGACCTGGCGCCAGTCCCGGGGCCCCGTCGCGGTGGTCGCCGCCGCACTGGCCGTACTCGCCGCCGTTCTGGCGATCACCGTCGCGGGGCTGTCGCAGTTGGCGAACACCACCAGCGGTACCGCTTTCCTGAACGGTCTCACCAGCCTCGACTCGACCCTGTACACGGTCGGCGCGGCAGCGGTGCTGGCCGTGCCCGGCCTGGTCGGCGTGTTCTGGGGTGCGCCGCTGATCACCCGCGAACTGGAGGCCGGTACGCACCGGCTGGTATGGAACCAGGGTGTCACGCGAACCCGTTGGCTGGCCACGAAACTCGGCTGCACCGGCCTGCTCGCCATGGCCGCCGCCGGCCTGACCAGTCTGCTGGTGACCTGGTGGGCGGGTCCGATCGACACGGCCGTCGACGGCACCACCGCAACGGTGGGGTTCTATTTCCCCCAGATGTTCCCGGTGCTCTTCGACACGCGCGGCATCGTCCCGGTCGGCTATGCGGCGTTCGCGTTCACCCTGGGCGTGACCATCGGTGTCTTCGTCCGGAACACCCTGCCGGCGATGGCCGCCACGCTGGGCGCCTACCTCGCCGTCCAGGTCGCCGTCCCGTTGTGGCTGCGGCCGAACCTGATGGCGCCGGTGACGACGACCACGCCGATCACCATGCAGAACATGCTGAACATCACCGGCAACAGCCTGAACGTGGCCAGCCCGGCACCCGGCGCGTGGATCATCGCCCAACACACCGTCGACACGGCCGGCAACCAGGTGGGCATGCCGTCCTGGTTCGACGGTTGCCTGGGGACGTCGAACGTGGGGGCCTGTGTCGGCAGGCTGACCAGCCTCGGTTACCGGCAGGTGGTGGATTACCAGCCGGCCAGCCGTTTCTGGACGTTCCAGTGGTACGAGCTGACGATCTATCTCGCGCTGGCCCTCGTGCTGGGCGGGTTCTGCGCCTGGTGGGTCCGCCGCCGCGTTTCCTGACCGTGCGCGACACCGGGAACCCCGACCGCGTTGTCGGGGTTCTCGTTGCCCTGCGTCAGTTCCGCACCGTGATGGTGAGGGACTGCAGGACGGTGGCGGTGCCGTTCACCGCGGTCAGTGTGATCGGGTAGCTGCCCGCGGTGCCCGCCGCCGGGGTGCCGGCGATGGCCGCGGTGCCGTCGCCGTTGTCGGCGAAGGTCAATCCTGGTGGTAGCGCGCCGCTTTCGCCGATCGCGGGCGGCGGATAGCCGGTGGTGGCCGCGGTGAACGTGCCGGTCGAGCCGACGGTGAAGTCGGCGCTTGCCGGGGTGGTGAACGCCGGCGCGCTGCCGACGACCACGGACAACGTCTCGGTGGTGCTGCCGGTCGCGTTCTGTGCCGTCACGGTCAGGTCGGTGGTGCCGGTCGCGGTCGGCGTGCCGGACAGCAGCGCGGTGCCGTTGCCCTCGTCGGCGAACGTCAGGCCGGCCGGCAGGGCACCCGACTCGGTCAGCGTCGGGGTCGGCGCGCCGGTCGCGCTGACCGCGAACGCGCCACTCGTGGCAAGGGTGAAATTCGCCACGGCGATGCTGGTGATCGCCGGTCCGCCGGGATTCCGCACCGTGATCGTCAACGGCAGCGTCGCCGTGCTCCCGGAGGCGTTGGCCGCGGACACCGTTACCGGGTAGGAACCCGCGGTGCTGGCTGCCGGCGTGCCGGACACCAGCGCGGTGCCGTTGCCCTGATCGGCGAAGGTCAGTCCGGCCGGCAGCGTGCCGCTGCCGGTGATCGTCGCGGCCGGGTAGCCGGTGGTGGTGACGGTGTAGGTGCCGGCCGAGCCGATGGTGAAGCCGGCACCCGTCGGGCTGGTGATGGTGGGCGCCTGCGCGTTGGTCAGCGTGAAGCTCTGGGTGGCGGTGCCCGCGGTCGACGTGGCCGTGATCGTGATCGGGTAGCTGCCGCCGGTGCCGGCTGCCGGTGTGCCGGACACCGACGCGGTGCCGTTGCCCTGGTCGGTGAACGTCAGGCCGGCGGGCAGGCTGCCGGACTCGGTGAGTGCCGGCGTCGGTGCGCCGGTGGTCGAGACCGTGACGTCGACCGGCGCGCCGACGATCGAGGACGCCGAGCTTGCGCTGACGATGGCCGGCGCGACGTTTTCGGTCAGCGTCACCGAGTTGCCCGCCGCGAGCGTGGTCCACGCGGAGAGATCGCCGCCGTAGGACTGGCCGAAGGTCGAGCCGTTCACCGTGGTACCGGTCGGCGCGGTGATCGGCGCGGTGACCGGGGACCCACCGGAGTTGGTGATCGTGACGGTGCCGTTCTGCTCCGACGCGGTCACCGAAGCCTGCGCGGCGGCCCAATCCGCCTGCTCACCCAGGATCTGCGACTCGGTGGTGTCGGTCACCGGTGCCAGTGGCGCGGTGTACCAACTGTTGTACTGGGCCAGCATGTTGCTGATCAGCGTCAGCAGGGTGTAGCCGAAGTCCTGCGTGGTGCCGTTGGCGGTCCGGGTGGCCGGCCCGATGAGGTCGGACTGGTGCGCGTAGCCGACCCGGGGATCGTTGGCGAGCACGTGGCTGAGCATGATGTGCGATTCCGATGCCAGCACGGTGGCCTCGGTGGCCGGGGCGGTCAGGCAGGTGGTCGCCGACGTCGGGACGCAGCGGCCCGTCTCGGTCGGGAACTGACTGTTGCCGACCGAGTTGCCGGCCGCGACGTAGAGGGTGTTGTACTCGCTGAGTTGGTCCGGCCAGTTGCTGGCGTTGTAGTAGATGTTGCTCGGATACCGGGGAGCCGAGCGGGCCGTGCCGATCGAGTACGGGCCGGGCTGGCGCGATGCGTCCGCGGCGAACGTGGTGATCCCCAGGTTGGCCATGGCCGTCGGCATGTTCGGGTTCTCCAGCCCGGAGTGCTCACCGGTCACCAGGGCACCGGCCGACCAGTTCGTGAGCCCGTTGTTGACGGCGAACGCGTCGTCGAGGCCGACCTCCTGGCCGATGCTGGACGTGCCGGTGGCCTGCGTCCAGCCGGAGCCGTTCGAGCCTGCGCACGAGATGCCGGGGTCGGTCGCGGTCGGGAACGTGGCCGTGGTCCCTGGTACGGCTCCCGGCGCGGTCGTGCCGTTGTCGGTGAACCGGTAGGTACCGGTCGTACCGGCCGGGTCCTCGGCGACCTGTCCCACCAGCCCGTAACCGGTCGCACCCGGGTCCTTCCGATAGACCTTGTAGCCCCAGAATCCCGAGCCGCCGGTGAACTGGGACTCCAGTGTGGACAGTGTGGGGCCGCCGCCGTTGGGGGCGTCGGCCCAGTTCAGTGACACCGAGCCGGACGCGCCGACCGTCGCCGGGATCGGCGCGGACGGCTCGGATTCGCCGTACGCGGTCGCCGCGGTCACCTCGTAGCTGTAGTCGCCGGCAGCCAGTGCGCCGCCGGTCCCGGGGACCGCCGCGTTGACCGGCAGCGGCTGCCAGACCACGCAGCCCAGGAACAGGTGTGACCAGGTGTGGGTGATCCAGTTGAAGCTGGACTGGTTGGCCAGCAACGCGTTCACCAGGCCGGCGTCGTTCGGGGCGCTGGTGTCCACCGACTGACCGGGATCGGTGTACGTGGTTCCGTTCTGGTTGGTGCTGCCGGCGCAGTTGGCGCCGGACTCGGCGGCGGCGCTGGGCGCGGTGCAGGCCCCGACCGCGTTGAAGGCGAACTCCAGCTTGATACCGGTCTGCTGCTCCCAGTTGGCCACGTAGGCCACGTCCGCCGCGGTCATCTGGGCGTCCGGTGGGCCTGCCGCCGGGTTGCCCTGGGCCGCGGCCGGGCAGCCGACGTCCACCGGTTCGGTGGCGGCGGGGGTGCACTGGAACTGGGAGCTCCACTCGTTGTCGGCGATGAAGACGTCGTCGACGTCCTCGCCGAAGTAGTTGCGGTAGAGACCGAGATGCAGGTCACCGGTGACCCAGTTGATCAGCCCCGGCGCGAGCAGCAGCCACTGCGTCTGGTTGGCGTTGTAGTCGAACGTCAGCGTCAGTTCGGACACGTTCGCCTGCCGGTCGGAGCCGGGATGCTGGTACACGCCGGCAAGAACCTGCCCTGCCGGGTTCGCCAGCCACGGCGTGAACGGCGCCCCCGGCACGACCGACGCCGGGTACCCGAACGTGCCTGCGTCCAACGGCACCGGCCCCTTCAGCTCGGGCAGCGCGGCCAGGCCGGCCGCGGTCAGCTGCGCGGTGGTGTTGTCCAGGGTCGTGCCGCTGCCGTTGGTCAGCCCGAGCGCCGGGGACGGGAACACGTAGCCGTCGACCTGGCGGACACCGAACGCCGATTCGTAGTCGTACAACGAGTTCAGCGCGCCCGCGGCGAAGTTCGCCGGGGAGTCCGCGAGTACGACGCCGTTGAACTGGCCCACGCCGGCCGTGGACAGCGTGGGCAGGGACACCGTCTCGCTGCCCACCGCCCCGCTCGCGGTGGCGGTGGTGTACGCGACGCCCTCACCGCTCAGCGCGGCCTGCCACGCCGCGGTCGTCGGATCCGACGACCCGGTGCCGATCAGCAGCACCTTCAGGTCGAGGCGCGGCGGTGTGGCCGCCGACGCGGTCACCGCCGACCAGCCACCTGTCAACAATGCGCCGACGACGATAACCACGAATAAACCGTTCGACCAACGAACCAGTCTGCGCACGAAACATCCCTTTCCGGGACGGCCAGCCGAGTAGGCGATATTCCAAACTCCGCGATGCCTTTATACCTCATCGCGGTCGACGCGCAAGGCGTCCGAATGGCGGCGACGCTATCAAATAGACGAACGCCAGTACGCCGGATGGCGCCTGCTTGTCCTGTTTGTCTCATTAATCTTGCCTGTGAATATTCATAGGAAACGTCTGTCTGCGAAACGTGCGTTCATATAACTACTCAAGGTAGTATTCGCTGGCAGAGTGCTGGTAGTTTGATCAAGCCGGTGACGCACCGTAACAGGCGCTACGCCGGACGTGTCCGGCGTAAATACGACTGCTACTTTTCACCATTTGTTCAGCAAATTCTCAGCAAGTAGCCGATCCGCTCGTGGCGTCAATACTCTAACTTCACAACGCCAATGAATAATGGTCCGCAGGCAGAGCGACGATCGTGACCAACGCGTACCGAAGTCGTACGCGAAAGGAGTGTACGAGTGAGCGTCGGTTTCGCCCACGTTGTCGACAGTCGGCAATGTCCGGGCCGGCCATGACGGACATCGCGCTGATGACGGAAGGCACCTATCCGCACAGTTTCGGCGGCGTGAGCGTCTGGTGTGACCAACTGGTACGTGGGATGGTCGGCTACGACTACCACGTCGTCGCGCTGGTCGGCGGCGGGGACCAGCGGGTGGCCTGGGAACTGCCGGCCAATGTCACGTCCGTCACCGCCATTCCGTTGTGGGGCAACGAGTCCGGCGCCGGCTCGAGCAGCAGGTCCGGGCGCGTGGCGTTCGCGCCGCTGGGCCACGAGTTCCTGTGCAGCCTGCTCGACACGTCCGACACCGCGACCATCCGCTTCGGCGCCGTGCTGCGCCGGCTGTTCGAGTACGCACAGCACCAGAATCTCTCGGCCGCCCTGCACACCGAGGACATGGTGCGCGTCCTGACGGAGATCTGGCGGGACCGCTGGCCGGCAGGCGGGACCGACGCGCCAACGGTCCACGACGCGCTGGTGTCCCTCCAGTTGCTGGCGCACCTGACGCGGCCGCTGGCGGCACGACCGGTCCGCGCGGTGGTCTCGCACTGCGTGGCCAACGGGCTGGCCGTGTTGCCAGCGCTCGGCGCGCGATGGGCGCACGGCACGCCGATTCTCCTGACCGAGCACGGCATCTACCTGCGCGAGCGCTATCTCGGCTACCGCGAAGGCCCGTACCGGTGGCCGGCGAAGGCCGTGCTGCTCGGCTTCTTCCGGCACCTCTGCGCGCTCGGCTACCGCGAGGCCAGCCAGATCACGCCCGGCAACCTGTACAACCAGCGGTGGGAGGAGCGGCTGGGCGCCGACCACGCCATCATTCGCACGGTCTACAACGGCGTCGACCCGGAGCACTTCCCGCCGGTCGAAGCGGAACCCGATGTGCCCACAGTCAGCTGGGCGGGCCGGGTCGACCCGATCAAGGACATCGAGACCCTGCTCCGGGCGTTCGCACTGGTGCGGCAACGGGTTCCCGAGGCGCGACTACGCCTGTTCGGCGGCACGCCCGCCGGCGGCCAGGGATACCTGAACCGGTGCCGGGCGCTTGCCGAGCAACTGGGTATCGGCGACGCCACCACGTTCGAGGGCCGGGTGGCGAACATCCGGGACGCGTACGTGGCCGGGCACGTCGTGGTGCTGTCGAGCATCTCGGAAGGCTTTCCGTACACCGTGATCGAGGCGATGACCTGTGGTCGCCCCTGCGTGGCCACCGACGTCGGCGGGGTCGCGGAAGCGGTGGCCGAGACCGGGATCGTGGTCCCGCCGCGTGATCCGGCGGCGATGGCCGACGCGTGCGTCCGACTGCTCGAAGACCCGGCGCTGCGGACCCGACTCGGCACCGCAGCCAGGGCACGGGTGTTGACGTACTTCACGGTGGACCAGGCGATCAGCACGTTCGGCGAGCTGTACCGGACGCTCGCCGGGTCGGAGGCCCTGCGGTGAACGCGAGCACCACACCGGAACTCGAGCCGCTCAGGCCAACGCTCGCCCTCCCGGTCGTCGAACTGCAACTGGCTGACCTGTGCGAACGTTTCGAGTCGTTGTGCGCCAACGCGGTCGACTCGCTGGAGATCGCGGCCGGCCTCGAGGCCGAGGGGTTCAGCGACCAGACGGTCCGGGTCTGTTTCGGTTTCCCGGACGTGTTCGCCCTTGCCGAGGACCTGTATCGCCGGGTGCCCCGTGACCCGGCCGAGCCGTCCGCGCAGCCGGATCCGTGGCGCACCCCGGTCCGGCGACACGTGCTGCGCGGGGCCCTGTTCGGGCTCCCGGCGCTGTGCTATCCGGTCGCCGCACCGATGTTGTCCGGTGCGGGCGCGATACCGCTGCTCGTGGTGTCGACCGTCGCGTCGTGGGCGTTGAGCCAGGGACTGTCCTTTCTCGGCCACTCGCGGCTGAGCAACGGGGATCGGGACGGCAGCCGCCACGTGTTGCGGGTCGGGCTGGGCGGCTCGGTGTGCCTGCTGCTGGTCATCGTCGGGCTGACCGCGGTGCTCGTCGGCCGGTTCGGTCCGGCGGCCGGGTTCGCCGCCGCGCAGGGCGGTTACCTGTTGGCCGCCACGGTCCTGCTGGTCGACAGGGCCGAATGGTTGCTGTTGGGCGCGTTGGCACCGGGAGTGCTGGCCGGCACGGGATTCCTGGTGCTCGGCCGGCCCGCCGATTCGCGTGCCGGCGCGCTGGCGGCGCTGGGCGGCTCGCTGCTGCTCACGGTGGTCATGGCGGTGGTCCGCACGAACCGCGCCGCAGGCCGTCGGCCGCGCTGGACCGAACTCCGTGCCACGTGGCCCTATCTGCTGTTCGGTGGGGTGACCGCCGGCCTGCTTGCCGTGCCGCTCGTGGCGGGCGGCACGAACAACGCGGTAATGGCGGTGCTGCCCCTGTCGCTGAGCATGGGGGCGGCCGAGTGGCTCCTCTACCGCTACCGCAGCGCGACCCACCGCCTGTTGCGGCGATCCTGGCTGGTGTCGGACTTCACCGCCAGATCGTGGTGGCCACTGCTCGCCGCGCTGGCGCAGTACCTGCTGTGCACCGTGGTGCTCATGGTGGTGGCGCGTGCACTCGGCGCCACGGTCGGTATCAATCCACAATGGACGAGCTTGCTGGCGTACGCGGCCTACCTGGCGCTGGGCGGCGCGCTGTTCGTTGCCCTGCTGTTACAGGCGTTCTGCGGACCGGCATCGGTGGTGGCGTGGTGCGGTGGCGCGCTGGCCACCGAACTCGTGGCCGTGACGATCGATCGGACCGTGCCCGCGCTGCGGGTGCAACTACTGGTCTGCGGCGGCCTGCTGCTGGCACTCGTGATCCGCGCCGGGATCGTCCTCGGCCAGACCGTACGACATCGCTGAGCTGGGCGAACAGGGAGATGGAGGAATCGATGGCGGACCTCGTCGCGGTCACCGGGGCGGACGGGTTCATCGGCTCGCACCTGGTGGAGGCGCTGGTCGCGCGTGGCCACCGGGTGCGGGCGATGGTGCTCTACAACTCGTTCGGCTCGTGGGGCTGGCTGGAGACGCTGGACACCGAGGTACTCGACCAGGTCGACGTGGTGCTCGGCGATGTCCGCGACTCGGCGTCGGTGCTGGAACTCGTGACGGGCGCGGCGGCCGTCTACCATCTGGCGGCCCTGATCGCGATCCCCTACTCCTACCGGGCACCCCGATCCTATGTGGACACCAACGTCATCGGCACGCTGAACGTCCTGGACGCGGTGCGCGCCTGCGACACGCCGCGGCTGGTGCACACGTCTACCAGCGAAACCTACGGGACCGCGCGCACTGTGCCGATCGACGAGACCCATCCGGTGGCCGCGCAGTCGCCCTACGCGGCGTCGAAGCTGGCCGCCGACAAGCTCGTGGAGTCCTACCACCTGAGCTTCGGGGTGCCCGCGGTGACACTGCGGCCCTTCAACACGTTCGGTCCGCGCCAGTCCGCCCGCGCGGTGATCCCGACCGTGATCAGCCAGATCGCGAGCGGCGTGCGCGAGCTCAGGCTGGGTGCGTTGGATCCCACCCGGGACTTCCTGTTCGTCGCCGACACCGTGGCCGCGTTCGTCACCGTGGGCACCGCACCGGCAGGCGCGGTGGTGGGCGAGCTGTTCAACGCCGGCACCGGGCACGAAGTGTCCATCGGCCGGGTGACCGCCGACATCGCCCGGCTGATGGGCGCCGACGTGGACATCACCGAGGACACCCAGCGCGTCCGTCCGAAGAACTCCGAAGTGCAACGCCTGGTCGCGGACGCGGCCAAGCTGACAGAACACACCGGGTGGCGCCCCGCGCACACCAGGGACGACGGGCTGCGCCGGTCCATCGACTGGTTCCGCCGACCTGAGAACCTCGCCCGGTACAAGCCAGGCATCTACCACCAGTGACCGGAGCTGACCATGCACGCGATCATTCTGGCCGGCGGCAAGGGAGTACGGCTGCGGCCGTACACGACGAGGCTGCCCAAACCGCTGGTGCCGATCGGTGACGAGTTCTCCATTCTGGAGATCGTCCTGCGCCAGTTGTCCCAGCAGGGCTTCAGCGACGTCACACTCGCCATCGGCTATCTCGGCGACCTCATCCGCTCGTATGTCGGCGACGGCAGCAAGTGGGGACTGCGAATCGACTACACCACGGAGGACTCGCCGCTGGGCACCATCGGGCCGGTGCTCCAGCTGATGGACCGGCTGCCGCCGGAGTTCCTGGTGATGAACGGCGACGTGCTCACCGACCTCAACTACGCCGACCTGTTGGCCAACCACGTGCACAGCCGCGCGCCGCTGACCGTCGCCACCTACTCGCGGCAGGTGAACGTCGACTTCGGCGTGCTCACCAGCGATGCCGGGCACATCGTGGAGTTCACCGAGAAACCGACGCTGAACTATCAGGTCAGCATGGGCGTGTACGGGTTGAGCCGGGAGACACTGTGCGACTACCTGCCCGGCGCGCCCCTCGGGTTCGACGAGCTGATGCTGGACCTCCTCGCCAAGCGCACCCCACCCACGGAGTACCGCTTCGACGGCTACTGGCTCGACATCGGCCGGCCGGACGACTACGACAGGGCGAACGCGGAATTCGACCAACTGCGGGGAACCCTGTTGAAGGGGGCCTAGCGATGCGGCGGGCTCTGCTGATCGGAGCGAACGGCTTTCTCGGCCGACACGTCGGCCAGGTCCTCCTCGCCCATGGCTGGTGGGTCCGGCCGACGTCCCGGACCGACACCCCCGGCCACGTCCGCGTCGACCTGAGTCCCGAAGGGTCGGGGGCACTCACCGCGGTGATCACCGAATACCGGCCGCACGCGGTGATCAACTGTGCCGGCGCGGTCTCCGGTGACACGGCCGAACTGGTAGCGGCCAACACCACCGGTCCGGCCGTGCTGGTGCGTGCCATGTGGGACAGCGCGTCCGACGCCCGCCTGGTGCACCTGGGATCGGCCGCCGAGTACGGCATCGGCACACCCGGTGCGCCGATCACGGAGTCGCACCTGCCGAGGCCGGTCGGCATCTACGGGGTCAGCAAGCTGGCCGGCACGCAGGCGGTCGAGCTCGGCCGCGCCGCCGGGCTGGATGCCGTGGTGTTGCGGGTGTTCAATCCGGTCGGTACGGGCGCCCCGCCGGACAGCCTGCCCGGCCGGCTGGTCGGCGAGTTCGCCCGTGCGCCAGCCGAGATCAAGCTCGGCCCGCTGGCTGCGGTGCGCGACTTTGTCGACGCCCGTGACGTGGCCGACGCCGTGCTCGCCGCGATCACCGCGCCCACGGTCGGGATGCCGGTGCTCAACGTGGCAGGCGGTCGCGGCGTGCCCGTCCGGACACTGGTGGACATGCTGGCCGGGATCGCGGGCTTCGCCGGCACGATCACCGAGTCGGCCGACGGTTCGCCGCGCTCCGCCGCGGTGTCCTGGCAGGAGGCCGACATCTCCCGGATCGAGCGGGTGCTGGGCTGGCGGCCG
Organism: Pseudonocardiaceae bacterium; assembly: GCA_036503065.1. GTDB lineage: Bacteria > Actinomycetota > Actinomycetes > Mycobacteriales > Pseudonocardiaceae > DATEPR01. Next base: position 28,367 of record DASXXM010000246.1, read on the forward strand.
AAGTTCGAGCTGCACACGTCCCTCGAAGAACTGTGGCGGACCGCACGATGATCCAACTGGTGGTGCCGGCGTACTTCCACCCGGCGGTCGAGCCCGCGGCCTGGGCGACCCTGGCGAGATCCGCGCGGCGGCTGCGCCTTGTCGTGCTGAACCTCGCGGACGGTCCCGGTGACCTGCTGGACTCCGCGTTCGTGGACGTGCTCGCCCGACTGATGGCGGCGGGTGTCCCGGTCGCCGGATATGTGGACACCGACTACGGCCGCAAGGCGCGGCGGGACGCGCTGGCGGAGTTGCGCCGGTATCGCGAGTGGTACGGCGTGCGCAGCGTGTTCTTCGACCGGGCGGCCAGCGGGGTCGAGCACGTCGCCCACTACGCCGCGCTCGCCGAGTCGGCCAGGGACGTCGGGGCGCGGTTGGTCGCGTTCAACCACGGCACCGCGCCGGCACCGGAGTTCGCGCGACACTGCGACCTGCTCGGCACGTTCGAGGGCCCGTGGCCGGCCTTCCGCGACGCCGAGGTGCCGAGCTGGGTGCACGACCTGCCGGCGGACCGGTTCTTCAACCTCGTCTACGCCGTGGCACCCGCCCTGCACCGGCGGATCGCCGTGCTGGCCGCCGAGCGCAACGTCGGTTCGGCCCTGTGCACCGACCGGCAGCTGCCGAACCCGTGGTCGCACCTGCCCGCGGACCTGTCGACATGAGTCGATGGCTCCTGCTGATCGGTGCCGTCGTACTCGCCGGCTGCGCCGGTCCCGTTGGCGCGCCGGCATTGTGGCAGCCGGGGCCGGGCACCACGTGGCAGTGGCAGCTCGCCGGTTCGCTCGACACGAGTGTGAACGTCATGGTGTACGACGTGGACGGTGTGGACACCACGGCGGCCCAGGTTGCCGCGCTGCATGCCGCCGGCAGGAAGGTGATCTGCTACGTCGACGCCGGCGGCTACGAGAACTATCGCCCCGACGCCGGTAAGTTTCCCGCGTCCGTGCTCGGCAACTCGAACGGCTGGCCCGGCCAGCGCTGGTTGGACATCCGGCAGCTCGGCGTCCTGGAGCCGATCATGGCCGCCCGCTTCGACACGTGCCACCGCAAGGGATTCGACGCCGTGGAGGCCGACGAGGTCGACGGCTACGCCAACGACACCGGCTTCCCGCTGACCGCACAGGACCAGTTGGCGTACAACGAGATGCTGGCTCAGCTCGCCCACGGTCGCGGCATGTCGATCGGGTTGAAGAACGACCTCGACCAGATCCCGCAACTGGTGCGGGACTTCCAGTTCGCGATCGACGAGCAGTGCTTCCAGTACCAGGAGTGCGACCAGTTGCTGCCCTTCGTACGCGCGGGCAAGGCCGTGTTCGAAGTCGAGTACCAGCTCGGCAACGACCAGTTCTGCGCGCAGGCCAGAGCCAAGGGGTTCAGTTCGATGCGGAAGAACCTCTCTTTGGACGCACCCCGTTGGCCTTGCTGACCGATACGCGCCGACGTTAATCCCGCTCGACCCTGCGTAGTCCTCGCTCGGGCGTCCACGACTCGACGACGAGTCTGGTGGCCTCGGCGTTGAGTCCGGTGATGACCACCTCGGTGATGTCCGCGACGAACGTCTCCCCGTCCGGCTGCTCAGCCGTGGCCACCGGGACGGCGCGTCCGGTGATCTTCGCCTCGCCCGGCCAGTCGCGCTCCTTGCCCTGCTCGGGGTGGAAGGTCGGGCCGTGCAGGGCGAAGCGGGGATCCCGCCTGAGGTCGGCCCCTTTGCGCGCGCCGCTCATCGAACCGAAGCGGAGGTCGCCCTCGGTGAACTCGCACTCGATGCCGGAGATGCGAGGCGAGCCGTCGGCCCGCAGCGTCGCGATCGTCTTGTGGCGACCGGCGTCGAACAGCCGCCGCACCCGCCCGGCGAACTCCGGTTCCGCCTGCTCGAACACGTTCCATGCCGACACGGATCGGCAGCATACTCCCCCAACAGGTGCGGTCATGCCACGTATCGATCGGGTCATCTCGCTCGGTCCGCCGGCGGAAGGATTGCATTAATCCCGGCGTCAGGGATGTCATGATCCCGTCCACATTCCTCGCACAGCGACCAGATCGACGTCTACTGGACACATGACACTCGCCGAACTGCTGCCCAGTGTTGGCACGTCAGCAGAACCTCCGTTGGCACCGAATCTGTGGCCCACCGAAACCCGACTGGCCGACGGGGGCGACCTGAGCTTCGGTGGGCTACCCACGACCCAACTGGCCGCCCGGTTCGGCACCCCGTGCCAGTTGCTCGATGAGGCCGAGGTCCGGCGGCGCGCCCGATCGTTCCGGGCGGCGCTGCCCGCGGCCGAGGTGGCCTTCGCCGGGAAGGCACTGCCCATCCGGTCGGTCTACCGGTGGCTGGCCGAGGAGGGCCTCTCGCTGGACGTCTGCTCAGCGGGCGAACTGGCCGTCGCCCGGTCGGTCGACTTCCCGGCCGACCGAATCCTGTTGCACGGCAACGTGAAGACCCCGGAGGATCTCAAGGCGGCGTTCGCCTACCGGGTCGGGCGGATCGTGATCGACTCCCTCGACGAGATCGACCAGGTCACCGCGTTGGCGCCGGCCGAACAGGCGGTCATGATCCGGGTCACACCCGGGATCGACGCGCACACCCACCGGGCGATCACCACCGGCACCGAGGACCAGAAATTCGGTTTCGGACTGGCTTCCGGCGCGGCGCCGGCCGGCATCGAGCGGATACTCGGCCAGCCCAACCTGCGACTGGTCGGCCTGCACTGCCATCTCGGCTCGCAGGTCTGCCAGGTCGCCACCTACGAAGAAGCGGTCCGGCGGATGGTCGGCCTGATGGCCGCGGTGCGTGACCGGTACGGCGTCACCGTCGACCAGTTGGATATCGGCGGCGGCTTCGCGGTGCCCTATGTGGACGGTGATCCCGGGTTCGACGTGACCGGATTCGCCGGCCGGGTGCGGTGCGCGTTGACCTACGAGTGCGCCCGGCACCGACTGGCGGTGCCGCGGCTCATCGTCGAGCCGGGACGCTCGATCGTGGCCAACGCCGGAATTACCCTCTACCGGGTGATCACCGTGAAAACCGGTGGCGCCCGGACGTTCGTGGCGGTGGACGGCGGCATCAGCGACAACCCACGCCCCGCGCTCTATGGCGCCCGTTACACCGTGCGGCTGGTCGGCCGGCACTCACGGGCACACCGACGGCCGGTGACCGTGGTCGGCCGGCACTGTGAGGCAGGCGACATCCTGGCCCAGGACGTGCCGCTGCCCGTCGACATCCGCACCGGCGACCTGCTCGCGGTGCCGGTGACCGGTGCCTATCACCATGCACTGTCCTCGAACTACAACCTCGTCTGCCGGCCACCGATCGTCGGCGTACTGGCCGGTGTGGCCCGGCCCCTGGTCCGCAGGGAGACCGAGGAGGACCTGCTGCGCCGTGATCAGGGCTGAGCTCCCGTAACGACGCAGCGTTGTCCGTTTGTTCTGGCGTGTCACCTGATGTGAGTACTGGTTTTCTGTGGCTGGAGACGGGGAGCGACGGGCGGCGTCAATTCCGCGTAAACACCGGTGGTGGCGGTGTCAAGGAGCCGTCATGTGTCTCCATTTGGCTGGTCCGTTGATGCACGCTTGCGCGGGCGTGGTCACCGTCGGGGTGATCGCGGGATCGAGGAGAGAAGGGCACCGCACATGGCCGACGTTGCTTACGTCGCGCTCACCATCGGCATCTTCGGCCTGCTGGCGTTGATGCTGCGCGGGCTGGAGAAACTGCAATGAGCGAGCTTGCGAGCGAATCAATAGGCACGGTGCGTTCGCGAATGCTGCCGACGAGCGCTAGCGAGGAGATGGCATGAGCGGGTCGGGAACCCTTGCGAACGTCATCGGCGGAGTGCTGGCCCTGCTACTGATCATCTACTTGTTCGTCGCCCTGATTCGACCGGAGAAATTCTGATGTCATCGACTTGGGCCGGCCTCGGACAGGTCGGTCTTCTGTTGGTCGCCCTTGCGGTGGTGTACAAGCCGCTTGGCGACTACATGGCCCGGGTGTTCACCACCGCCAAGCACTGGCGGGTCGAGCGGGTGATCTACAAGTTCGTCCGGGTGAACCCGGAATCCGAACAGCGCTGGACCACCTACGGCTACGGAGTGATCGGCTTCTCCCTCGTCGGCGTGCTGCTGCTCTACGTCATCCAGCGCATGCAGACGTGGCTGCCCTTCGCCTTCGGTCACGGTGCCGTCCCGCCGAACATGTCGTTCAACACGGCGATCAGCTTCACCACCAACACGAACTGGCAGTCCTACATCCCGGAGACCGTGCTCGGTGCCACCGTGCCGATGCTCGGCCTGACGGTGCAGAACTTCCTGTCCGCCGCCGTGGGTATCGTGGTGGCGATCGCGCTGATCCGCGGGTTCGTCCGGTCGCGGACCGACCGGCTCGGGAACGTGTGGGTGGACATCGTCCGCTGCGTGATCCGGATCCTGCTGCCGTTGTCGTTCCTGTTCGCCATCGTGCTCATCGGTTTCGGTGTGGTGCAGAGCCTGCACTCCGGCACCGCGGTCACGGGTCTGGACGGTGCCCAGCACACCATCGCGCTCGCGCCGACCGCCGGCGAAGAGACGATCAAGGAGATGGGCAACAACGGTGGCGGCATCTTCAACGCCAACTCCGCGCACCCGTTCGAGAACCCCAACTCCTGGACCGACCTGATCGAGATCTTCCTGATCCTGATGATCCCGGTCTCGCTGACCCGCACGCTCGGGATCATGGTGGGCAACAAGAAGCAGGGCTACACGCTGCTGTCGGTGATGGCCGTGCTGTGGTCGGCGATGCTCGCGGTGATCTGGTGGGCCGAGGCGCACCCGGTCGGCAAGGCCGCCATGCTGGCCGGCGGCGGCATGGAAGGCAAGGAAACCCGGTTCGGCATCAACGCGTCCGCCCTGTTCGTGAACTCCACCACGAGTACGTCGACCGGCGCGGTCAACTCGATGCACGACAGCCTGTCCGGGCTCGGCGGTGGCGGCGCGATGCTGAACATGATGTTCAGCGAGATGACCCCCGGCGGTGTCGGCACCGGCATCTACAGCATCCTGGTCATGGCGATCATCGCCGTGTTCCTCGCCGGCCTGATGGTCGGTCGGACCCCGGAGTACCTGGGGAAGAAGCTGGGCAAGCGTGAGGTCACCATGGCCTCCGTCGCGATCCTGGCAATGCCGACCCTGGTGCTGGTCCTGGCAGGTCTTGCCATCGCGCTGCCGGCCACCGGCGCCGCGCTGAACAACTCCGGTGCGCACGGCTTCTCCGAAGTGCTCTACGCCTACACGTCGGCGTCGAACAACAACGGCAGCGCGTTCGCCGGTATCACCGTCACGAGTAATTTCTTCCAGTCCACGCTGGGCATCGCGATGGGCTTCGGCCGGTACGTGCCGATCATCGCGGTGATCGCGTTGGCCGGTGCGCTGGCCAACCAGAAGAAGGTGCCGGCGAACGCGGGCACCCTGCCCACCACGGGGGTGCTGGCCGCCTCGATGGTGACCTTCACGATCGTGCTGGTCGCGGCGATCGTGTTCATCCCGGCTCTGGCTCTGGGTCCGATCGCGGAGGCAACATCATGACCATCACTCCTACTGAACAGCGGGCCCCGCTGGAGCAGCAGCAACACCACGCGGCGAACCTGGGCCGGGTGCAGTCGGGCGTGTTCAACCCGGCACAACTGTGGAAGTCGCTGCCCGACGCGCTGCGCAAGCTCAACCCGCGCCACCAGATGAAGAACCCCGTGATGATGGTGGTG
>DASXXM010000247.1:0-11449 GCA_036503065.1 Pseudonocardiaceae bacterium
AGGGGCTGCTGGTCGTGGGCTCGGTGCCCGGTCTGACCGGGCGTGCTCCCGCCGCGTGGACGACCACGGACGGTCAGTCATGGCATCCGGTACCCCTCATACCGCATACCGTATACGCTGCCCAGGCCGAGCTCGTCGCCGTCGGTTCGGCGGCCGGCAGGCTCACCGTCCTCGGGCAGGCTTTCGGTGGCGCACACAGCAATCCACGGTTGACAGTGTGGACCGGCGACAGCGCGGGCCTGGTCGAGCACGAGCAGCCCTTCGAGATGTTCGGCGGCCCGCACGCGATCGCCACCAACGACGCGGCCGCCCTACCCGGCACGGCGCTGCTGGTCGGCCAGTGGGACGGCCCGACCGGCCGGTACGGCGCCGCGGTCTGGACCTCGCCCGACGGCGTGACCTGGCACCGGGACGCCGACGACCCGGCACTGGCATCGGCCCTCGGCGAACAGACCAGCGCGCTGGGCGCCGCCGCGGGCCCGACCGGTTTCCTTGCCGTCGGCGACACCCTGCACGGCGCCCAGCTCACCCCAGTGGTCTGGACCTCGCCCGATGGCGGCGCCTGGCACCGGAGCACCATCCCGACCACCCCCGACGGCGCGACCGCGAACCGCGCCGCGTGTGACAACGCCGGTTGCGCGGTGGCCGGCATCGCCCTCGGCAGCCCGTGGCACGCAATGTGCTGGCCGGTCACCGGCAGTACCGTCGGCGCCGGCACCACCGGGCCCGCCGGCACGACCATGCAGGTGTCCCAGGTGCTGGTGCACGGCGCCCAAGCACTCATCGCGCTGCGCGTCAATGACAAGGCCCGCCTCGAATCAACGGCCCGCGACTGCGCCGGATGGCGGGACGTCCCACTCCCGATCACCGCCGACGAGGTCCGGATCGGCGAACTGCCGGGCGGCCTGCTGCTCGCCACCACCGATGCGACTCTCAGCCAGCTCTGGTTGCGCACCAGCCGTTGACCTGGGGTTACCCGAGCGCAACCGGGAATGTGCCACTGTGGAGCCGTGACCATCGTCCGCAACGACCCGGCGCAGTACGACGCGCTCGCGCAGCAGTGGTGGCGGCCGCGTGGAATGTTCGCGATGTTGCACTGGCTCGCCGCCGCGCGGGCCGCGCTGGTTCCGCAGGCCACGCGCCCCGGTGCGGTGCTGGTCGACCTCGGCTGCGGCGGCGGCCTGATGGCGCCGCACGTCGCGCGGCTGGGCTACCGGCACATCGGCGTCGACCTGTCCGCCACGGCACTCCCCCAGGCGCTGGCGCACGGCGTGGCCGCGGTCCGGGGTGACGTGCGGGCCGCGCCACTGGCCGACGGTTGCGCCGACGTGGTCACCGCGGGCGAGATCCTGGAACACGTGACCGACCTGCCCGCGGCGATCGCCCAGGCATGCCGGCTGCTGCGACCGGGCGGGCTGCTCGTCGTGGACACCCTCGCCGACACGCCGCTGAGCCGGTTCGTCGCCGTCACGCTGGCCGAACGGCTGCCGGGCGGGCCGCCGCCGGGAATCCATGACCCCGCGTTGTTCGTAAACAGGAAAGAGCTCGTCGCCGAGTGCGCACGGCATGGTGTGCGCCTGGCGCTGCGGGGTATCCGGCCATCGATGACCGGCACGGCCCGCTGGCTCGCCGGCCGTGCCGAACTGGTCCGGATGGTTCCGGTCGCGACGACGTCGGTGCTGTTCCAGGGCATCGGCCGGAAGGAGAAAGCATGACGGACACCCTCGCGGATCCGGCGGCGGCGCTCGCCGCGGCGCGGGCGCTGGCCCCCGAGTTCGCCGCACGCGCGGCAAAGCACGACGAGCAGGGGGAGTTCCCGGCCGCCGACTTCGCCGACCTCAGAGCAGCGGGCCTGCTCGGCCTGATGGTCCCGGCCCGACTGGGCGGACCGGGCGCCACCTTCGCCGACTACACCGAAGTGGCACGCGAGCTCGCGGCAGGCGCCGGTGCCACCGCGTTGGTGTTCAACATGCACGCCTCCGTCACCGGTGCCCTCGCGCACACGCCGGACGAGCTGATCCGCGCGTTCGGCGTGCCGGACTCGTTCTTCGCCGCCCGGGACAAGGTCCTGACCGACGCGCTGGCGGGCCGGCTCTACGGCGTGGCGATGAGCGAACGCGGCGCCGGCTCACGGCTGTCCGCGATCACCACCGGCTACACGAGGACCGACGACGGGTTCCACATCAGCGGCAGCAAGGCGTTCGTCTCCGGTGCGGGCCACGTCGACGGCTACCTGGTCGCCGCACGCGCCGCCGCGACCGCCCCCGACGCGGCCCCGGTCGTGTCCCACTTCCTGATCCCGGCAGGCGACGGCGTCAAGGTGGAGCCCACCTGGGACTCGCTCGGCATGCGGGCCACCGGCAGCCACGACGTCCACTTCGACGTGACGGTCGGGCCGGACGCGCTGCTCGGCGGTGTCGAAGGACTGGCCCTGCTGCTGGCACAGGTGATGCCACAGTGGCTGGTCGCCTCGTATGCCGCGGTGTACGTCGGCGTCGCACAGGCCGCCATCGACGCGGCAGCGGCGCACCTGCGCGAACGCGGCCTGCACACGCTGCCCGCCGTCCGGGCCCGCATCGGCCGCGCGGACGCCACGGTCGCCGCGGCACGGCTCGCGGTCGCCGAGGCCGCGCGCCGGGTGGATCGGGCGCCGGGCGAGCCGGCCACGAACCGTTGGGTGTGGCGGGCGAAACTGCTGGCCGGGGACGCGGCGGCGGACGTGGCGTCGTCCATGCTGGAGGCGGCCGGCACGTCGGCCAGCCGGCGCGGCCACCCGTTGGAACGCCTCTACCGGGACGCGCGCTGCGGCGCGCTGCAGCCTGCCACGTCCGACGTGTGCGCCGACTGGCTCGGCGCGGCGGCGGCGGGCGGCGACCCGGACGCGGATGCCGCGGTGCCCCGTTGGTGACCGCCGTGATCACCGGCGGCGGCTGTGCCTTCCCCGGTCAGGTGGACCAGGACGCACTCTGGTCGGGTTTCTTCGAGCCACGCATGAACGGCAACTCCCGCGTCGCGGGCCGGATCTTCCGATCCGCCGGGGTCAGTCACCGACACGCGGTGGCCGACCCGTTGGTGGAGGACGTGTCGGGATGGTCGACGGGCCAACGGATGCGCCGCTACGCCGCCGAGGCGATGCCGCTGGGCAAGGAGGCGGTCAGCGCCGCGTTGGCGGACGCCGGCATGGGCGCGGACGAGATCGGCCTGTTCGCGGTGGTGTCCTGCACGGGTTACATGACGCCCGGCCTGGACATTCGGCTGGCCGCGGACCTGGGTATGCCGGCCGACGTGCTGCGCCTGATGATCGGGCACATGGGTTGCTACGCCGCCATTCCCGGGCTCGGCACGGTGTCGGACTTCGTGGTGGCCCGGGGCAGGCCCGCGGTCCTGCTGTGCATCGAGCTGACGTCGCTGCACGTCCAGCCGCCCACCGATGATCTCGGGCAGGTCGTCACGCACGCGCTGTTCGCCGACGCGGCGGCCGCCGTGGTGGTCCGGCCGTCCGGCGACGGTCTGTCGATTGTGGACATAGCGGCCCGCACCGACAACACCACCGCGGACCACATGCGTTGGGACATCACGGATCTGGGCTTCCGGATGGGCCTGTCGCCCGAGGTGCCGGCCGTACTGGCCGAACAGGTCGGCCCGATGATGGACGGCCTGCTGGACCGGCACGGGCTGACGGTGGCCGATGTCGGTGCGTGGGCGGTGCATCCCGGCGGGCCGCGCATTCTGGAGACCGTCGAACGCGAACTCCGGTTACCGGCCGACGCGCTGGACGCCTCCCGTGCGGTGTTGCGGGAACGCGGCAACTGCTCGTCGGCGACGGTCCTGGTGATCCTGGACGAACTCCGCCGCACCGGGCGCCTTGCCACCGGCAGGCCCGCCGTCGTGATGGCGTTCGGCCCCGGCCTGACGCTGTACGCCGCACTGCTGCGGCCCGACGGCTAGGGCTCGACCAGGCGTCGGACCGCTTCGACCACGGTCGCGCGGCGGAAGGCGCGGTCGGTCATCGCGCCGGCTTCCGGCCCTGGCGACGACCACATCGCGGACAGGTTCAGCACCAGGGCCACGATCTGTTCCGCCGCGAACCGGTCCGACACGACGCCGGCCCGTTGCGCGGCGCGGATCGCGGCCGTCTTGGCCGCTGCGGCCGCGGTCACCGCCCGCAGTGGTGGGCCACAGCCGGCCCGTTCCAGTTGGTGCCACGTGACCAGCCGCACCACCTCCGGGTAGGAGTCGTGGCGGTCGAACATGCGGCCCGCGTAGCCGGGCAGATCGTCCGGCGTGATGGGGATATCGGCAATGGCGCGTTGGATGATCGCCTCGAAGACCGCTTCGAACAGTTCGTCCTTGCTGCCGAAGTACGTGTAGACCAGGCCCGCGCTGCACCCGGCGAGCTTGGCAATGCGGTCGATCCGGGCACCCGCGATGCCGTAGGCGGCGAACTCGGCCAGGCCGGCGTCCAGGAGTCGCCGCCGCTTGGCCTCGGGATCTCGTACCGCCATGGGCCCACTGTAAGTGGGTGAACGTTCAGTTGACAATCAGTCCACAGTGGATCGAGGCGCCGGGATCGACGGCCCGACACTCCGCGACAGCAGACCGCGCACCGCCGCGCTGAGCAGTGCTCCCCCGACCAACACGCCGAGTACCACGGCATCCTTCGGCCCGGTGATGCCGAGTTGGCCGTGGGCGTGCACGATGAAGCCGGAGTAGAACAGCCAGCCCAACCCGCCGATGCCGACCGCGCCCGGGATCGTGGCCCACCAGCTCAACGTCCCGGCGATCGCCAGCAGCAGCACGACGCCGGCGGTGTGACCGAACGACACGGCCGTAAGCAGGGCCGCCACGACCAGATAGCCGCCGAAACCGACCGAAGTGCCCACCGCGGCCGACATCCGGCCCGGTGTCGGCAGGGCATGGCGTCGGGTCGGTGCCGAGCGAACCAGAGTCACACACCCAGCGAACCCGGCAAGCGCTGTCCGGGCCAGGGCACTGACGCATCGCCAACGCCCCGGCCGGAAACTTTGACGCCGTCTTTGCGCGCGGCCCTATTCGGCGGGCATCAGCCGTTCGCGCAGGAAGGCCACGACCCGCTCGCGCGCGGCCAGCGCCTGGTTCCCCGGTGTCTCGCGCACTTCGGCGGTGAGCACCGAGTGCGCGCCCTTCTTGAAGCCGCCGATGTTCCCCGGCGACGAGTCCAGTTCGATCACCTCGAACGCGTCGCCAAGGCGGGCGCGCAGGGTGGCGAAACGTTCCCGGCCCGCCACGCTGTCCTCGCTGAACCGCAGCCCGAGCACGCAGAGGTTCGCGTCGGTCGTGCGCGTCACGATCGTGGCCAGTTCCGCCTCGGACAGCCCAGGGTCGCGACGGCGAGCGGCGCCCAGCGGCAGCGGCACGGACGGCTGGCTCAGCACCGGCGCGATCACGGCGTCATCCACGGCGGCCGCCAGCGCGAACCCGCCGGTGAAGCACATGCCGATGACCCCGACCCCCGGGCCGGGCGTGCGCGCGTTCAGCTCGCGGGCCAGTGCCCGCAGGTAGTCGGCGATCGGCCGGTGCGCGTTGGTCGCGAACGCCCGGAACTCGGCCGACACGCACAGCCGAGCGATGACACCGACGGTGTAGCCGCCGGTCATCGGCCGGCCCGGCGTCCCGAACGGCGACGGGATCACCACGGTGAACCCCTGTTCGACCAGGTGCTCGGCCAGGCCCAGCACCTCGGGCGTGACGCCGGGAACCTCCGGCACGAGGATCACGCCGGGGCCGTCGCCCTTCTCGTAGCAGTCGTGGGTGCGACCGGCGCCGGTGAACGGCGCGGCACGCCAGCCGGTGAGGTCTGCGGTCGGTGCGGTCACGTGCGCTCCCAAATGAACAGTCATTCAAAGACTCGGGCCAGCCAACCACGGAACCCAAGGGGCGTCAACGTGGCTCCCTCAGGTGTACGGACGGGTGCCCCAATGGGCGCCCGTTCGGCCATGTCGCAGCGGCCGTCCCGGTGTCATCTTGGCGTCGTAGCACAAGGTAAGGGGTCACCATGCCAGACATTCCCGCGGACGCACCGAGATCCGAGGACGGCCACTACTGGTGGGACGGCGCCCAGTGGCAGCTCGTCGACCAGGCGCAGCACAGCGGCCAGCAGGCCGCCCAACAACAGCCGCTGACCGATGACCTGTTCGCGAACATGCTGCAGGCCGCCGAGACCGACGTGGTGGAGGCGTGACATGGGCGAGGTAGCGGACATCGTCAACAGTGGTGTGGCAATCATCCACCTGCTGGCCAACCATGCCGGCGTGCAGACCGTACAAGGCGGCTACGCCAACGGTTTCCCGATGGGTTACGACGGAAACGGCTCCTCCGGCGGCACCTTCAAACAGGTCAGCAAGAAGTGGAAGCAGAGCAGCGACTGGTACGATTTCCTCAACGCTGATTTTGATTTCACGGTCGGCGTGAGCTGGCTGTGGGGCGTCCACAAGGACGGCCACGGCCACTACATCGACCAGATCACCGCGACACTCGAAGTCGGCTACCTGCCGATCGACTTCACTGTGGACGTCCAGGCGAACTTCCCCACCCACGGCAACAAGTTCGGCACGGATGACGACGTGGTCGCGGGCATGCCGCTCACGATGTCGATCACGCTCGACTACATGTTCGGACAGGCTGTTTCGTGGCGGCAGCAGAAGAACGTGGTCGTCATGGGCGATGGCACGTGGACGTGGCCCAGCTGACTCGCTGTCAACCCCATCCAGCACATCTGTGGACAACCACCGTTCAATCCACAACTTGCCGGTAACTCCCCCATTCGGGGCTTGACAGGCATAGGGTGGAAAAGGGCCGTAGCCCCCAGGGTTGGGCGGGGGTCTGTCTTTCTGGCGGCGATTTCCTGGCTTATCCCGTTGTTTGGGTGGCACGCTTTGCTTTGCCACGTCTTGCTTTGCCACGTCTTAGGCCAGTCGCGACCCGCCGGACGAACGAGAGCAGGCTCCCCACCGAGGCGCAGCAAACACCACCGAACGGGACCCGCCGGACGAACGACAGCGGGCTTCCAACCGAGGCGCCTCTTTTGCTTCAGCGGGACTCCGCCCAAAACACACGCGGCATTCCGTTGCTCGCCCAGTCCTTCTGCATCATCCCGATACGGGCGGCTTCAAAGCGGTTGTTGGTGGTTTGTCAAGGTACTCTGTCCAGCCTTGACAAACCACCAACAACCGTTACCGACAATAGAGTATCGGGGTGATGCAGAAGCCCAAGGCGTGAGGACCAGCCGGTCAGCGGACAGCAACCGAACACACGAAACGAAGTCAAGGCGCAGTCTCAAGGCTCGGTGTTCACCAGACTACGCAGGACGACGCTTCAGTGCACCCACCTCAGTTGCTCGGTAATCTCTTCCGGTGTCGCGTCGGCGAAGTGCGCGATCTCGCCCCGCCGAACCGCAACGATCGCGGCCGTACGCTCTGGCCCGAAGTCAGCAGTCAGAACCGAATCGGCTTCGAACGCGTCGGTCGACGACGCCAGGGAAGTAGGCAGCCGACGAATGCCACGCCGATTTCGCTCATCCTCAGCCAACAACGCCGGATCGACATCCACCGGCTCGGGTAGCTGTGCCCGCTCGGCAACACCGGCCAGCCCGGCGAAGATCAGCGCGGCGACCACCAAATACGGATTCGCCGTCTGGTCAAAGCACTTCACCTCGATATTCGCCGCCGACGAACGGTTGCCGGCCGGACCAGTCACCAACCGCAACGCCGCCTCGCGATTTTCCGGACCCCACACAGCGAACGCGCCGGCCCAGTGCTGCGGAATCAACCTCAGATAACTGACCACCGACGGCGCCCCGATCGCCAGCAGCGCCGGCAACCGATCAAGAATGCCCGCCGTGAACGACGAAGCCGTGGTCGTCATGTCACCCGGCCCGTCGCCGTCCGCGAACAGGTTGGTGTCGTCACGCCACAGGCTCAGGTGCACGTGCCCACCGTTGCCGACACCCTCGGCCAGTACCTTCGGGGAGAACGACGGCCGCAGTCCGTGCCGCGCGCTGATGGCCCTGATGGTCTCCCGCACCAGGACGTAGTCGTCGGCGGCGCGCACTGGGTCGGCCGCGGCCACCGACACCTCGAACTGGCCGGGGCTGTACTCCGGGTGGATCTGGTCGACCTCGATGCCCTGCTCGGCGAACGCCACGACCAGGTCCCGCACGTAGTCCGAGCGCTCCACCAGCCGGGCGAAGCCGTAGCCGGGGCCACGCACCGCCGGGTGGAAGGCATCGGAGTCCTCGCCGATCACCCACTCCACCTCGAACGCGGCCTTGGCCGTGAAACCCTGGGCCGCCAGGCGGTCCGTTGCCGTGCGCGCGAGGATGCGCTGGTCGCCAGGGTGCGGGCGGCCGTCGAGGTCGTAGCGGTCCGCGGGTGCCCACGCCCAGCCGGGTTGGCCGGCCAGGACCGTCACGCGGGACAGGTCCGGGTGCAGCCGCAGGTCGCCGATGGCGCCCGACGTGACCGGCACATCGTTGAACAGGAACGTATCGAAACACGGCGACGCACCGATTCCCCACGCAGCCGCCGCAGCGACCCTGGTTCGCGGCACCGCCTTCATGCGGGTGATCCCACTGTTGTCCACCCAGGTGACCGCGACCGCGTGCACCCCGCGCGTCGCCAGGTCGGCGACCACACCGCGCGCCCGCTCCCTGGCTTCCCGACGTTCCCGCTCGTCCATGGCCACCTCACACTTGCACACCCGGCAGGACAGCGGGCACGCTACCGCAGACGGCAGCCGGCATCCTGATCACCCGGGGGGTGACCATGTCCGAACAAGTTCAGGCACGAGTCGACACGCCGACCACGACCGGACTGCGGCGCAACCTGTCGGTCTGGCAGGCCGTCGGCCTGTCCGTCGCCCTGATGGCGCCGAGCATGGCCGCCAACATCAACCCCCAGCAGACCGGCGTGGCCGCAGGACGGGCCGTGCCGCTGGCGTTCTTCCTGTCCGCCATCGGTGTCCTGCTGGTCGCGTACGGTTTTGTCCGGTTGTGCCAGTATTATCAGCATGCCGGTTCCGTCTACGCGTTCGTCGGCGCGACGCTGGGCCTGCGGACCGGCGTGGTGTCCGGCATCGGCCTGCTGGGCACCTACACCTTCTACGCGGTCGTCACGTCGTCGGCGGCGGGCAACCTGGGCACGGCGTTCCTGACCGAGACCGGCATCTGGCCGAACCCGCCGACGTGGGGGCCGTTCGTGCTGGTCGCGATCGCGCTGGTCGGCGCGTGGTTGCTGGCGGTCGCGCCTGCCAAGCGTGGCACCAGCATCCTGCTCAGTCTGGAAGGCGCGACCGTGGCGCTGATCCTGCTGGTCACCGTGATCATCGCGGTCCGATTGATCGGCGGCACCGCGCCGGCCGGGCAACACTTCACCACCAGCGTGTTCACGTTCACATCGAACGTGGGCGTGTCGGGCGTGTTCCTCGGCGCCGTGTTCGGTTTCCTGTCGTTCGCCGGTTTCGAGGCCGCCGCCACGCTCGGCGAGGAGACGACCGACGCGAAGCGCAACATTCCACGGGCGATCCTCGGCACGGCGATCTTCGGCGGCGTGTACTTCGTGGTGGTCACGGCCGTCGAGATGATGGCCTTCGGCACCGACTCGGCATCGGTCGACCGGTTCACGAAGTCGTCGTCGCTGCTCGGTGACCTGAGTACCGGCTACCTCGGGTCGTGGGTCGGCGACATCATCAGTCTCGGCGCCACGATCAGCGCGTTCGGCTGCTGCCTGGCCTGTGTGGTCGGCGGTTCCCGGCTGCTCTACGCGCTGGGCCGGGACACGATCGGCGAACACGGCATCGGCCGACTCTCGCGGCGCGGCACGCCGGCCGGCGCGGTCACCACGGTCGCCGGTATCGCGGCCGGCATCATCGTGCTGTGCGCGTTGGCGTTCGGTGCCACGGCGACGGATACCTTCGCCTGGTCCGGCACGATCGGCACGTTGATCATCCTGGTGGTCTACCTGCTGACCACGGTCGGCGCGATCCGCCTGGTGTTTGTGCAGCGCAAGATGGCCGTACCCCGATGGCAGGTGATCTTCCCGATCGGCGCGATCGCCCTGCTGGGATATACGGTGTATGTAAACGTCGTGCCGTACCCGACAGTCGGCCCGGCGCGGTGGTTCCCGGTGGTCGCGGGCGGCATCCTGGTGCTGGCCGTCGCACTCGTACTGGCAGCGCCCCGGTTGGCGAGCCGCATGGCCACCCGCCTTGGCGACGCGAACGCCGCATGACCATCCTGTCGTGCATCGCGGACCTACCGCTGATCGATCACCACTGCCACGGCCTGATACGCACGGACCTGGACCGCACGTCCTTCGAGGAACTGCTGACCGAGGCCGACACGGTCAGCCCACTGGGCACCACCTTGTTCGACTCGACAATCGGCCTGGCGGTAAGACGCTGGTGCGCCCCAATCCTGGACCTGCCCGCACACGCACCAGCGGAAGACTACCTGGCCCGCCGAGCGGAACTCGGCGCGACCGAGGTCAACCGTCGACTGGTCGCCACAACCGGCGCCACCGACCTGTTGGTGGACAGCGGCTTCCGCCCAGAACAACTGACCACGACGGACGAACTGGCCACCCTCACCGGCATCCGAACCCACGAGATCGTCCGCCTGGAATCCCTGGCTGAATCAGTCCTGCACGACGATGGCGACTTCGCCATGAACTGCGCCGAAGCCCTGGCCAAACGCAACGCGATCGGTTGCAAATCGGTCGCCGCCTACCGAGTTGGCCTACGCTTGTCCGGCGTTCGGCCAACCGATGCGGAAGTACGCACAGCAGTCGACCGTTGGCGACAGTCCGGCAACCCCAGATTGGCCGACGAGACGTTACACCGATATCTCGTTTGGCTTGCCATCGAAAACCGCCTACCGGTCCAGTTCCATGTCGGCTACGGCGACGCCGACCTGGACCTACACGAGTGCGACCCGTTGCTACTGACGGGTTTGCTGCGCGCAACGGAGCACACGGGTGTGCCGATCATGTTACTGCACAATTATCCGTATCAGCGCCAAGCCGGTTACCTGGCCCAGGTCTTCCAGCATGTGTTCGTCGACGTCGGGCTGGCCACGCATCACGCCGGCTTCCGTGGCCCGGGCCTGATTGCGGAGCTACTCGAAATCGCTCCTTTCGGAAAAGTTCTTTACAGTAGCGACTCCTTCGGCCTAGCTGAGCACTACCTGCTGGGCGCTCTGTTGTTCCGCCGGGGACTGTCCGATTTCCTCGCGACAGGAATCACCGAGGACGCCTTGACTCCCGAGGACGCCGGACACATCGCCAGGCTCATCGGCCACCAGAACGCTCGCCGCCTCTACCAGTTCACACCCGGAGATGTATTGTCCTAAGTGGACGATCTCTGGCTCCCACCACGCTGGCCGGACCAGTGCGAGGACCAGCACACCAACACCAAT
>DASXXM010000248.1:0-16034 GCA_036503065.1 Pseudonocardiaceae bacterium
CACGGCAGTGGGGTAACCCGCGCGCAGCAACCGTTCCGTGACGCCGTTCCAGGACGAGCCGTCGGCCCAGGCACCGTGCACCAGCACCACCGTGGGCTTGGCCGGCCGGTTGACGGTTGACGCCGCCGCGGTTCCGGGTGCCACGACCGCGGCGGTCGCGAGTCCGGACACGGCAGCAATGGATTTGAGCACGGCACGACGACTCGCCGGCATGGCGGGTTCCCTTCAGCGGAGCCACTGTGGACAGACAGGGCACGATCGACGAGCTCACCCTACGTGCCACATCGCCACCATCGGGGTGCCCGAGAACGTTTTCGTTAGGTGTCCCAAGGGGTTTCGTTCAGTCATTTTCAAAACAGCCGGATCAAATGAAATTCACAGAGAAATATCAGCGGACGCGGCTAACAGGAATCTGACCCTGATCGAGTAATATGACGCTGGGTTACTGCGGCCATACGGACCGCAAGTATCGACCGACGCCGCCCCGGGCACAACTCCGTCAGGGACTCGGGCGTCCACGGGAGGAGACTGATTTGCGCTACCGTCACAGTGCGCTACTGGGTGCGCTTGCACTCGCCGGTTTCGCCACCGCACAGGTCGCGATGCCCGCCAACGCCGCCACCGCGCCGCTGAGCAATGCGCGGGAGGTGGCCCACTTCGACGTCACCCTCCTGCAACAGCCGGAGAACATCACGCTGGAGCCCGACGGTGCCGCCGTCGTCACCTTCAACCGGGCCAGGCAGGTCGCACGGGTCAGCAGGGACGGCTCGGTCTCGATCCTGGCCACGCTGCCCGCGTCGGCCACGGGCACCGCCGCGGTGTCCGGCATCGTGCGCGGCAGGGACGGCTCGCTCCTGGTCAACTACAACGCGGGCAGCCAGTCGGCCATCTGGCGTATCGGCCCGCATGGTGGCACTGCCGCACCGATCGTCGCGCTGCCCGATGTGAAGGTCATCAACGGCCTGGCGCTGGACGAGGACGCGGACACGCTGTACGCGACCGATTCCACCGTCGGCACGGTATGGCGGATCTCGCTGCGGACCCGCACTGCGTCGCTCTGGGCCACGGACCCGGCATTGGTGCCACCGGCAGGTTTCGGCTTCGGCGCGAACGGCATCAAGGTCCACGACGGCGCGGTCTGGGTGAGCAACACCGGGAACGGCACGCTGATGCGCATCCCGATCGGCCGGCACGGCGCGGCGGGTGCGCTCACCACCGTGGCGACGGGCCTCCTGGGCATCGACGACTTCACGTTCATCGGCGACAGTGACACGGTGTTGGCCGCGCTGAACGGCCAGAACAAGGCCGCCATCGTCCACCGCGACGGCACCCACCAGATCGTGCTCACCGCGGCGGACGGCCTGACCAGCCCGACCTCCATCGCGGTCCGTGGCTCGACCGTGTACGTGGCGAGCGCGGCCTACGCCAACCGTATCGACCCGAATCTGTTGCTCGCGAAGCTCGGCTGAGACCGCTACACCGTGAAAATTCCATGTACACAACGCGTTGGCGCCGGCAATCCACCAGTTCAGGCCGTCTGACGACGGTAGGGCGAATGCCGCCTGGTTGACCGATGAACGCCGCCGGGATCACGATCCGCAACCGGACGGCGAATCGGAGGCGGCGCGAATGGCACAGGCGTTCAAGGTCATCAAGCTGGCGGCCGCGGCGGCACTCACGATCGCCGTCGCGGCAGCCGTGCCGCTGGTACGGACCGCCGACCAGAGCCCGGGGACCGAAGCCGCCGCGTCGGTCCCCGGGCCTGAGCACTGGGTGGACACCTGGGTGTCCATGCCGCAGTTGACCGAGCAGGCCAACCTGCCGCCCGCGCCGTTCACCCAGCCCGGTCGGGTGCTGGCCAATGCCACGCTGCGCCAGACCATCCACACCTCGGTCGGCGGGCAGCACGTGCGGTTGCGCTTCTCCAACGCGTTCGGTGGCGTGGACCTGCCGATCACCGCCGTTGCCGTGGCGCTGCCGGTCGACGGCCACGCCGGCGTCAGCGCGATCCGGCCGGGCACCTCGCGGCCGGTGACCTTCGACGGCAGGCCCGGCATCGACGTCCCGGTCGGGTCGCTCGCGGTGTCCGACCCGCTGGACTTCCCGCTGGCACCCGGGTCCAACCTGACCGTGACCCTCTTCCTGGCGACCGGCCAGGCATCCACCAACATCACCTCCCACCCCGGCTCGCGGACCACCTCGTACCTGTTGGCCGGCAACCACATCGGGGACCCGGACCTGACGGGCGCGACAACGGTGGACCACTGGTACTTCCTCAGCGGCGTCGAGGTGTGGTCGCGCGCCGACACCGAAGGCGTGGCGATCCTGGGTGACTCGCTGACCGACGGGCGAGGCTCGACCACGAACCTGAACGACCGCTGGCCCGACGAGCTGCTCGCCCGGTTGCCGGCCGACGACGCGGTGCTCAACCAGGCGGCAGGCGGGAACCGCGTCCTCAACGACGGCCTCGGCCCCAACGCGTCGGGGCGGGTGGACCGGGACGTACTGGCGCAGAGCGGCATCGCCTGGCTCATCGTGTTCGAGGGTGTCAACGACATCGGCACCGCCGCCGCGACCCCGGCCGCACAGCAGCAGGTGACCGCCGACCTGATCACGGCCTACCAGCAGATCATCACTCGCGCGCACGCGAAAGGCATCCGGGTTTACGGCGCGACGATCACACCGTTCGGCGGCAACAACCCCTATGACGATCCGCAGGGCATTCGGGAAGGTGCCCGCCAGGCGGTCAACACGTGGATTCGCACCAGCCACCGGTTCGACGCGGTGATCGATTTCGACCGCACCGCACGGGATCCGCTCAACCCACGGCAACTGCTGCCGGCATTCGACGTCGGCGATCACCTGCACCTGAATCCGGCCGGCTACCGGGCGCTGGGCAACATCGTCCCGACCAATCTCTTCCGACGGGCACCGCTGCCGCCCGGCTTCGGCTTCAACTGAAACCAAATGTAGTTGACCTCCGCGGGCGCGCCGGGAACGCTGCGGACATGATCGGCGTCTCTCGGTTGGATTTCACGCGGTGACCAGCGGTAAGTCACTCGGAGCGCAGTTTCGGTGGTATTTCGCGGCTGTCGGGATCTCCGGGGTGGGCGACGGACTGCGCGTGACTGCGCTGCCGCTGCTCACCGTGACGCTGACGTCATCGCCGCTGGCCATTGCGGCAGTCGCGGCGGCTCAGGGCCTGCCGTGGCTGTTGTTCAGCCTGCCGGCAGGCGCGCTGGTCGACCGGTGGGACCGCAGGCGCGTCGTGGTGATCGTCAACAGCACGCGAGCGGGGCTGGCGACCGTGCTCGCGGTCCTCACCGGGCTCGGCGAGGCGAGCGTGCCCCTACTCGCGGCGGTGGCGTTCGGTCTGACCACCGGCGAGACGTTCGTTGATGCCGCGACCCGGGCCGTGCTGCCGGCGGTGGTGCCCACCGACCGTCTCGAATCGGCGAACGGGCGCCTGTTCGTCGCCGAGACCGGGTCGGTGCAGCTCGCCGGACCGCCATTGGGCAGCGCGCTGTTCGCGGTGTCCCGAACAGTGCCGTTCGCCCTGGACGCGGCATCGTTCGCGGCCGGCGTGCTCTGCTTCGGCCGGCTTCGCCTGCCACGACCGGCAACCCGTGCACCATCCAGCCTGCGGCACGAGATGGCCGAAGGCGCGCGTTGGTTGTGGACGCATCGCGTGCTGCGGACCCTGGCCGTGCCGCTGCTGGTGATGAACCTGGCTTCGGAGGCGGTTTTCGCCGTCTTCGTGTTGTTCGCCCTGCGGGAGCTCCACGTCGGCAGGTCCGTGTACGGCCTGCTGTTCGTCGCCTACGCGGCCGGCGGACTGGTCGGCAGCGCCACCGCGGCACGGCTGCGGAACCGGATCGGTGACGGGCCGGCGATCGTGGGCAGCGTCGCGCTGTTCGGCGCCCCTTTCCTGATCATGGCCGGCGCCACGGACGGGTACCTCGCCGGAGGCATGATGCTGCTGATCGGCATCGGCGAAGGCGTGTGGGGAGTGTTGACCATGTCCTTGCGACAGGCCGCCATCCCTGACCGGCTGCTCGGCCGTGTGCTCAACGTGTTCCGACTCCTTGGCTGGGGCAGCCTGGCTCTCGGCGCCGTGATCGGCGGCGTCACCGCCCACGCCTTCGGCCTGCGGGCGCCGATCTATGCCGCCGGGGTGGTGATCCTGCTTACCGCGGTCGTCGTCGCTCCGGTGCTCACCACGAGCGCACTTCGGCGGGCACGGGATTGAAACGTTCATCGGAGTATCGAAAACTCTTGTTTCCATGGAGTTTCGAACGCTGACGGGGAACAATCCTCATTGTTCGCAGCGGATATGGGCCAGCCGCGAACAAGCCGGTCAAGGGGATACGCGATGACGCACCACTCCGAGGAGCCGTCACCTCTCACCGCCGCGCTCGCACGGCGGAGGTTCCTGGAGTTGTTGGTCGCACTGACCGGCGGGGTCGGCGTCGCGTCGGCAATCACGGCGCCGGCCGCGGCGGCGGCCACCGATCCGGGGTCCTATCTCGACCATCGGTCCGGCCCCGACCGGTTCCCCCTGGTAGCCTTTGGTCGGGGCGCGCCGTTGGTGGTCAGCGGGAGTGACTATCCGGGTGTGGTCCGCGCGGTGCGGGATCTGAGCGCCGACATCAACCGCGTCACGGGCGTCACGCCCGATGTGGTGCTGGATCAGCCATCGGGGCATCCCGACATCGTGCTCGTCGGCACCATTGGCCGCAGCCCGCTGATCGACGGCCTGATCGAGTCGGGAAAGCTTGACGTGAGCGGCATCGCGGGCAACTGGGAGACCTCGCTCGAACAGGTTGTGGCTGATCCGATGCCCGGCGTGCGCAGCGCTTTCGTCATCGCCGGCAGTGACCAACGTGGCACCATCTATGGCGTCTACGACGTTTCCAGGGGAATCGGTGTCTCGCCGTGGTACTGGTGGGACGACGTGCCGCAGCAGCACCGCGACGATATCCACGTGCTACCCGGCCGGCACACCCAGGGCACGCCGGTGGTGCGGTACCGAGGGTTCTTCATCAACGACGAGAACCCGGATCTCGGCACCTGGGCGCCCGCGTTCTTCGGTCCCGGCCTGGCGCCCGGCTTCCCCGGCGGGTTCAACCACCAGTTCCACGCCAGGGTGTTCGAGACCATGCTCCGGTTGAAGGCCAACTACTTCTGGCCCGCGGTCTGGGGCCGCGCCTTCGCCGAGGACGATCCGCAGAACCACGCCACCGCGACGCTGTACGGCATCATCATGGGCACCTCGCACGAGGCACCGATGATGCGCGGCATCGAGGAATGGAACCGGCACGCCGTCCCCACCGTGCGGGACGCCAACGGGAACATCACCAAACCCGGCCACGATCCCTACGGCGGCACCGGCGAGTGGAGCTTCCGGTTCAACTCCGACGCCATCAAGGCGTACTGGGCGGACGGCATCCGCCGGATGGTGCAACAGAACATCGAAGGCGTCGTCACGATCGGCATGCGCGGCAACGGCGACACGGCCCTGCCCGACGGCGGCGGCATCGACCTGATGACCCAGATCATCGCCGCGGAGCGCGCGACACTGGCCGCGGTCACCGGCCAGGACGTGACGAAGATCCCGCAGGTCTGGACGCTGTACAAGGAAGTGCAACGGTACTGGGCGGAAGGCCTGCGACCGCCGGACGACGTGATCGCCGTGTTCACGGATGACAACTGGGGCAACATCCGCAAGCTGCCCGACCCGGCCCTGCCCGCGCGCAGCGGCGGCTACGGCCTCTACTACCACTTCGACTACGTGGGCGGCGGCCGGGACTACAAGTGGGTGGACAGCAGCCTGATCGCCAACACGTGGGAGCAGTTGCACCAGGCGGTCGGCCACGGCGTCACCCGGCTGTGGGTCGCGAACGTCGGCGATTTCAAGGGAAACGAACTGCCGCTCCAGTTCTTCCTGGACTACGCGTGGAATCCCGACCGTTGGCCGGCCGAACGCCTGTCCGAGTGGGAAACCCAGTTCGCCGCGGAGAACTTCGGTACGGAAGCCGCTCGCGCCATCGCCGCCGTGCTGCACACCTACGGCAGGCTCCAGTCCCGACGCAAGCCAGAACTGCTGAACCGCCACATCACCGTCGCCCCGACCGATCCGACCGCGGTGACCTACGACGACCAGGCCACCCCGTTCAGCCAGACGGACTATCAGGAACTGGACACGGTGACCGCGCAGTGGCAGGAACTCGCCACCCGGGCCGAGGAGCTCGGCCACGCGCTGCCGGCCCAGTTCCAGGACGCGTACTACGAACTCGTGCTGTACCAGGTGAAGGCCACCGCGAACCTCTACGCGTTGCGTCAGGCCGAGTTCACGAACATCCGCCACGCGGCGCAGGGGCGATCCGACACCAATGACCTGGCCACCGCCGCCGAGGCACGGTTGGCCGAAGACCTCGCGCTGGCGGCTTTCTACAACGGTTCGCTCGCCAATGGCAAGTGGCACGGGTTCCAGCTACAGCCGCACATCGACTACGGGGACGTGGCGCGGTACGGACCGAACGCGCCATGGCAGCAGCCCGAGCTCAACAACGTGGCCCTGACGGATGTCCTCTTTCCTGCTGTGCAACGAATCCAGGTGCCGGCCGGGGCCGAGCTCGGCGTCGCGATCGACGGTTCGGATCAGTGGTGGCCCGCGTCGTCCGCATCGGCGGTGTTGCCGGCCTTCAGTCCGTTCCAGAGCCAGCCCGCTCAGTTCATCGAGATCTTCAACCGTGGGGGTACTTCGTTCGACTATCGGGTTCGTTCCGGTGCGCCCTGGTTGCTGGTGTCGCCGGAACGGGGGCGGGTTGACACCCAGGTGCGTGCGACCCTGCGGGTCGACTGGTCGCGCGCTCCGAAGGGGACCAGTCAGGTGCCGATCACGGTTACCGGAGCCGGTCGGACGGTGGTCGTCACCGCTGTCGTCCAACATCGGTCTTTCGCGGGTGTTGGTGGGTTCATCGAGGCCAACGGATACGTTTCCATCGAAGCCGATCACTTCACCGGCGCGGTCAACACCGGTTCGGTTGCCTGGCATCGTATTTCCGACATTGGTCGGACCGGGGCAGGCATGACGCCGTTCCCGGTCACCGCGGCCAGTCAGACGCCGGGCGGCAGCTCTCCTCGGCTGGAATACGGTATGACCCTGTTCACTACTGGAAGTGTTACCGTGTGGGCTTATCTGTCGCCGCGGAACAACGTTCTGTCGGGCGATGGTCTCCGTTACGCGGTCTCCATCGATGACTCCGTGCCGCAGGTCGTGAACATCACCAAGGTTACCGGTGCTGATGACACCGTGATGAATCGGCAGTGGGAGCGGAATACGTCCGACAACGTCAACCTCACGTCCACCACGCACGTCGTCGGCGCGCCCGGGGCTCATGTGCTCAAGTTCTGGATGATTGATCCTACTGTGGTGGTCCAGAAGCTCGTGGTGGACACCGGTGGGCTTCGGGCCAGTTATCTCGGACCGCCGGAGAGCTTGCGGTTGCCGTCTCGCTGACACAGTCTTTGCTGGTCCGTCCGTGTACGTAGTCGTGTGGACAGTTAGTCCGGGACCACGAACTCGGCGCCGGCGGCCAGCGCCACCTCGGGCCCGAAGAGCCTGGCCGGGGTGAACGCGCCGGGGCGGCCCTCGCCCTTGGCGAGGCGCTGGGCCACCTCGGTGACGGCGCCGACCGTGAACGTCATGCCCTCGCCGGTACGCAGCCAGCCCTCACGCACGCGACCGGACGGCCATTCGACTCGGGCGCGGCCCCAGGACGATCGGCGCGGGCGCTCCTTGGCCGTGGTCGTCGTGATCCGGGCGAGCCGCCGAGTGGCGACGCCGGCCAGCCCGGGCACACGCAACACGCCACCGATCGCCGGCAGGGCCGCTCGCACGGCCGGGTTGGCCGGGGCGAGAGCCGAGGCGCTGATCACCGACGGGGCACCGCTGGCCTGCCAGGCCGCGAAGAGTTCGCCGCTGGCCAGGGAAGCGGTGGTGACGATGTCCCCGTCGGGGGTGGTCAATCGCTCGGCGGCACCGCCGGCCCTGGCGCGTACCAGCCGGCCCTGCCGCACCTCGCGACCGCCGTCGAGCAACGCGTGCACGATGGTGGCGGCCAGGGCTTCGCCGAGGGCGCCGGGTTCGGTCGCGACGGACGCGACGGCGTCGACGCGTACTCGCGAAGGCTTTTCCTCGACCGCCAGCAGATGCAGCAGGATGCTCTCGGTCGCGAGCACGCCGAAGCCCGCCCCGCAGACCAGCGTGCGACCGGTCGCCGCCGCCTCGCGGTCCATGCCGTGGAGCAGCTCGAACGCGCTCAGTTCGTTGGCGACGTCGACGTAGTGGGTGCCCGGCGGGCACGCCCGCGCGACCTGCGGCGCCGTGACCGCGAACGGGCCCACCGTGTTGATCACGACGGTCGGCGCCTCGGTCGCCAGCCGCGCGCAGACCTCGTCCAGCGAGCCGGTCACCGCCCGGGCGTCCGGACTCACCTGGGCCAGCCGCTCCCGATTGCGGCCGGCCACCACCACTTCGGCGCCCGCCTGCCGCAGACGCACCACCGCCTCCCGGCCGACCCGTCCGGTCGCGCCGAGCACCCAGATCTCACCCGTCATGTTCGCCTCCATCAGTAATGGCACGTCGTGTCATCACTATGACACAGCACGGCACGACGTGCCATCACTAGACTGTGCCGCATGGGTCGATGGCAGCCGGGTGCGCGAGAACGCCTCGAGCAGGCCGCGCTCGATCTCTTCCTCGAGCAGGGCTTCACCGAGACCACCGTGCCGCAGATCACGGCGCGGGCCGGCCTCACGACCCGTACGTTCTTCCGGCACTTCGCCGACAAGCGTGAGGTGCTGTTCGCCGGCGAGGAGCTGGTGCCCGAGCGGGTGGCCCGCCTCATGGCCGAGGCCCCGCCGTCGCTCGGCCCGATGGAACTGATCACCGAGGGTCTGGCCCCCAACGCGGCCAAGATCTTCGCGGGCCGCAGCCTCGACTACCTGCTACGCCGACGGGCCGTGATCGACGCCGAACCCGCCCTGCATGAGCGCGAGCTGCGCAAGTTCGCGCTGATGTCGAAGGCCCTGGAGCAGGGCTTCCGCGACCGCGGCGTCGACGACCTGACCGCCCAGTTGGCGGCCGAGATCGCCGTGACCACGTTCCGGATAGCGGTGACCCGCTGGCTCAACCAGCACGGCGACCCCGACCTCCCGGCCACCATCAACCAGACCCTGGCAGCAATGAGGCACCTGACGAATACGTCGTCGGCTTAATGCCCCAAATCCCAGTACGCGGTCTCTATCGTCAACCTTGGGCTTCTCCATCGGGATGATGGAGAAGCCCAAGGTGTGAGGGACCCGCTCAGGCCGTGTACGTGGTCGTGCAGACGGCCCCGTTGAGGCTGATGGCGGCCGGCGACGAATAGGCGCCGACGTTGCCACCGACGAACCCGATGGAAACCGAGTTGCCGCCGTTCGCGGCCAGCGCAGCGTCGAAGCTCACGCTGGTAGCTTGAACGGACTGACCATTGCTGGTCCAGTTGGCATTCCAGCCTGAACTGAAAGTCTCGCCGGAACTGGGGAACGCGAACGTCAGCGTCCAACCGTTGATCGGATTCGGACCGGTGTCGGTCACCGTCACGGCAGCCACGTAACCAGTCCCCCAGCCGGAAGTCACCCGATAGTCGACCGCGCAAGTACTGCTGGCCGGCGTACCGGTAGTCACCGTGACCGGAGCCGAGGAAGGCGACAGGTTCCCGAACTGATCGGTAGCCAGCACGTTGAGCGTATAACCCGTGCCGGGATTCAGGTTGGCGATCGTCGCCGAGGTCGACGTGGACTCGGCGAGTAGCTCGCTGGTCGTGCCGAACTGACGCACGACCTCATACCGTGTGACGCTGCCACCGGTCGAAGGCGTCCAGTTCACCGTCGCGCCGGTGGCGGTCACCTGGGAAACCGAAGGGCTGCCGGGCGCGGTCAGCGAACTGGCACCGTTGCCGGACGGCGTGAGCACGACCGTCTCGATCGAGTACGGCGGCAGGGTCTGGCCGGCACTGCTGCCGACCGCGGCGGTGGTGATCGCGGACGCCTCGTCGCCATACGTATAGACAGTCGGGGTGGCGGTGCTCGGCGTGTAGCCGGCGTAGTGCAGGTTGACCGAGTAGGTGTTGCTCGGGTCCTTGTTCACCAGCATGACCGCCAGGTCACCGTTTGCCTGCCGCACGGCATGTGCGGCGACCATCGACGTGGTCGTGCCGGCGCGCACCATCTGGTCGCCCGGCCGGCCGAGCTTGCTCAACATGCTGATCGCGTGATACGTCGGGAACGGGGTGTTCATGGCAGGCTCGCAGACCGAACCCACGCAGCCGCCGCTGGACAGGACTCCCCAGTCCTGGAAATCGGTGGCGCCGTCCGGTGCGGTGCTGATCGCGGTCGCGCCGTTGTGCGTGTCCCACCAGTCCACTGTGAACACACCCTGTTCGAGCGCGGTGAGGTAGGTGTCCGCGCCGAACAGGGCGTCGGGTTGGGTGTCCTCGCCAACGGCCGCGTTGACCTCGGTCAGGGCGATACCCAGTGGCGCTCCGGCGTACTTGGTGATCTCCTGGCGTAGTTGGGTCAATTCCCCGGTCAGCTGCGCCGGAACGGTGGTGCCGGCGCTGTTGGGATACCAGTGCACGATGACGAAGTCGATGGCGCTGCCGGCGATCGAGAGCACCGTGCGGTTCCAGTCGGCCGAGTCGCCGGCGGCCAGCACGCTGGCCGGCCAGTTGCCGGGCAGTGTCAGTACCGCGCCGATCTTGACGGTCGGGTCGACCGCCTTCATCGCGGACGCGTACTGGAGGACGTTGTTGGCGTACGTCGTGGGGCTCTTGCTCGCGTGGTTGTCGGCTTCCCAGTTGGCGCCGTAGTAACCGTTGCCGTAGTTCTCGTTGCCGATCTCCCAGTACTTCGCGCCGTAGCCCTTGGTCACGTTCGCGTACTGCACCCAGGCCGCCGCTTCCTGCGGGGTGCCGGTGCCGTAGTTCGCGATCAGGATCGGCTGCGCGCCGATCGTCTTGACTGTGCCCATGAATGCGTCGAAGTTCGTGCCGGGTGCGACGAAGCCGCCGGTCGCCGTGTTGTCCTGCCAGTGGTAGATGTCGCCGTAGGAACCGCCGGGGTACCTCAGCATCCCGATGCCGGCCTGCCCGAGCAGGCTCTGCACCGCGGGCACGTTCATCTGGCTGTCCCACACCGCACTGTTCAGGCCGTACCCGGTGGCCGGAATGGTGCCGAGACCCTCGTTCGCGTTGACCGTCACGTCGACGGATGGGCCGCTCGTCGCGACCGCCGCACCGGGTTGGGCGAATCCCAGACACAGTGCCAACGCGCCTAGGACGGCAAGCGTCCGGCTCCTGGGGATCACGTTGTGCTCCTTCCGGATGCGGTCATGGGCAACGGGATCGTGGCGCCGCACGGCAAGGAGGGTCAATCACTACTCGAATGACCTGCGGTGACTCCGGTGAACACCTGAAACTTCCATGCCACGGGCCGGTTCAGCCCTCGACCACCGCGATGGGGCGAGCCGCCCAGGTCGCCCAGTCGGCACTGATCGCGCTGGCCGTCCGTAGCAGCGGCGGCAGGTGGTGTGTCACGAGGTGGTCAACGGTGGTTTCGGCGGCGTGTGCGTTGACGTTGACGGCGGCGATCGGGTGGCCGTGGCCGTCGCGGATGGGGGCGGCGATGGAGCGGATGCCCAGTGCCAGTTCCTGGTCGGTGACCGCCCAGCCCTTGGCGCGGACGTCGCGCAGGGTCCGGTCCAGTTCGTCGGGTGCCGGGACTCGGTGGGGGGTGACGCCTGCGCGGCTGGGGGTGGTGAGGACCCGGTCCAGTTCGGTGCTGTCGAGTGCGGCCAGCAGGATCTTGCCCAGTGAGGTCTGGACGGCCGGGAAGCGGGTGCCGATGGTCACCGCGAGGGAGACGAGTTTCGGCACGGCCACGCGGGCGACGTAGACGATGTCGGAGCCGTCGAGTTGCGCGATCGAGCACGACTCGTTGGTCTGCGCGACGAGCAGGCGCAGGTGGGGTTCGGCGAGTTCCCAGAGGTTGCGGGAGCCGATGTAGGCCATGCCGAGTTCGAGCACCCGGGGGGTGAGTGTGAATCCGGCCTCCTCGCCGCGGACGTATCCGAGTTCCGCCAACGTGATCAGGATGCGGCGGGCGGTCGGGCGGGCAAGGCCGGTCCGGGCGGCGACCTCGCTCAGCGTCATGTGCGGCCGGCCGGGCTGGAAACCGCGGAGCACGTCGAGTCCGCGCGCGAGGGCCTCGACGAAGTCCGGGTTGGTGTCCCTGCTCATCACTCGTCCCGCTGCACGGCTACGCCGGGACCCCGGTAGTCGGTGTAGGTGTACGGGTTGGGGATTCGTTCGGTGTCCGGGATCTCCGGGCACATGCACTGCTGCCAGGCCGACTCGCCGATCTCGCGCCGGGCGAACTCGACGGTGTCGGCCACCGCGCTACGGGCCCGATCGAGATCGATGCCGACCAGTTCGTGCTGGTATTTGACCAGTTTGCCGTTGACCAGCACCGTGTCGACATCGCCGCGGCCTGCCTGGAACACGACGTGGCCGAATGGGTTGAGGATGGGGAACATCGCGGGTGAGCGGTCGTTCTTGATCAGCACCAGGTCGGCCTGCTTGCCGGGGGTGATGGAGCCGACGACGTGGTCGAGGCCGAGCGCCCGTGCGCCGCCCATGGTCGCCCAGTCCACGACCTGTTCGGCGCGCAGCTTGTGGTGCACGACCGTCTCGCGCGCCGCGTGCGCCGCCAGGTGCTCGCGGGAGCGGTCGGCCGACAGCGTCGACCGCATCGCGGCGAAGAGGTCACCACTCCACCACACGCTGGTGTCCATGGAAAGCGAGGCGGGAATGCCGAAGCGGCGCAGTTGCCAGCTCGGCGGGTAGCCCTGGCCCGCGCTCTGCTCGCTCTCGGTCGAGAGCGACACGCTGCCGCCGGAGGCCGCGATGCGCTGGTAGGAATCGTCGCTGAGGCTGCTCGCGTGCACGTAGGTGACCTTCGGGGTCATCACGCCGTGGTCCCACATGAGCCGGATGCTGTCGTCGCCGGTCGCGCCCCAGACCCCGGCGTGGGTGGTCACCGGCAGGTCCAGTTCCCTTGCGGCGTCGAACGCGCCCCGCTCGGGGAACGCGGCGTCGCCGGTGACGTCGAAGGCGAGTTGCAGGCCGAGCAGGTCGTCGCGCGAGGTGAAGTGACGGTCGACGAAGGCACGGAACTCCGGCGAGTTCGCCCATTCCCACGGCGCGCCGAGCAGGTTGCCGTAGGCGAGCACGAACCGGCCGGGAGTCGAGCGCAGCGCCTCGACGGCGGCGTCGCCGTGCTCCGTGGTGCGCAGGCCGTGGGACCAGTCGAGCGTCGTGGTGACACCGGCGTCCAGCGCCTCGACGGCGGAGAGCAGGTTGCCCGCGTAGACGTCCTGCGGGCGGAAGATCTTGCCCCAGTTGAGGTAGTAGAAGACGAAGTACTGCGACAGCGTCCAGTCGGCGCCGAACCCGCGCAGCGCGGTCTGCCACATGTGGCGGTGGGTGTCGATCATGCCCGGCATCAGGATCCCGCCGGTCGAGTCGATCACCGTTGTGTCGTCGGGGGCCGGCAGGTGGTGCCCGACCTGCTCGATGCGGGTGCCACGGACGAGTACGTCGCCGCCGTCGAGCACGCCGATGGCCGGATCCATGGACAGCACGGTGGCGTTGCGGAACAGGAGATCTTGGCTGGTCATGGTTTCACCGTGCCGCTAGTACGAAGTCGAAGCTGGCGTGCTGGAAGGGGCGGTCGAGGGTGCTGCCGTCCGGCGCGGGGCCGGGCGGGCATTCGGTGAAGGGGACGACGAGGGCGTCCTTGGTGCCGAACACGACGTCGCTGTCGAGATAGGGCGTGTTCGCCGGGAACACGTGGGTGATCAGCTTTCGGTAGCCGGGCTCGTCGATCATGAAGTGGACGTGCGCCGGGCGGAACGGGCTGATCGCCGTCCGTGCCATGAGTTGGCCGACCGGGCCGTCCAGGGGGATGGTGTAGCCGAGCGGCGTGATGGTGCGGACGCAGTAGCTGCCGTCATCGCGAGCCCGGTATTTCGCCCTCAGTCGGGCTTCGTCGATCTCGGGCAGCTGTGCTTCGTAGTTGCCGTCCGCGTCGGCCTGCCAGACGTCGAGAACCGCGGCCGGGATCGGCTTGCCGTCGGTGTCGGTGACCCTGCCGGTGAGGAACAGTGGTGTGCCGGCGATCCCGTCGGACATGTCGTACCCGAACTCGGCGGCCGGGGAGCCGTCGATGTGGAACGGCCCGAGCACGGTGGCCGGGGTTGCCTTGTCCGAGAACTGGTTGTTGAGCTGGACGACCAGTGCGGACAGGCCGAGTACGTCCGAGGTGAGGATGAACTCCTGCCGCCTGTCGTCGGTGATCCGGCCCGCCGCGGCCAGCCAGTCCATGATCGCCGCCCATTCCTGTTCGGTGAGCCGGACCTGCCGGGCGAAGGCATGCAGGTGGCGCACCAGCGCGGTCATCAGCTCGGCGAGGCGTGGTGTGTGCGCGCTGCCCCAGCGTTGGAGTGCGAGTTGGGTGACGTTGTCCTCATCCACGAGCTTCCTCGATCCTGGCTCATCGAGCGGACAACTGTCCGCTGTGCGGTTCCACATTGTTGACCCGCCCGTTTCGCTGCGCAAGACTCCAAGTCGGCACTCGCGGACATAAGTCCGCGTGCCGGACAACGAGAGAGGGTGCCGGTGGGTACCTTGGACGGTCTGCTGATCGCGGACTTCTCCCGCATCCTGGCGGGGCCCTACGCCACCATGCTGCTCGCCGACCTCGGCGCGGACGTCATCAAGGTGGAGGCACCCGGCGGTGACGACACCCGCACCTGGATGCCGCCGGTTCGCGACGGCACGTCAACGTATTACCTCGGCATCAACCGCAACAAACGCTCCGTCGTGCTCGACCTGACGGATGCCGGGGATCTCCGCATGGCCGCGGAGCTCGCCGCCCGCGCGGATATCATGATCGAGAACTTCAAACCGGGTGGCCTTCGTAGGTTCGGGCTGGACTATCCGACGGTCAGCGCGGGCAATCCGGGGTTGATCTATGCGTCGATCAGCGGGTTCGGTACCGCGGGCGGTGCTTCGCTGCCCGGTTACGACCTGCTGGTTCAGGCGGCGTCCGGGCTGATGAGTACTACCGGGGAACCGGATGGGCCGCCCTATCGGTCGGGTATCGCGGTGTTCGACGTGATGACCGGGCTGCACGTCGCCATCGGCATTCTCGCGGCGCTGAACCAGCGTCACGCCACCGGTGTGGGCCAGCACGTCGAGGTCAGTCTGCTGTCGTCCGCGTTGTCCGGCCTGGTGAACCATGCCTCGGCCGTTGTCGCGGGAGGCGTTGTGCCGCAACGGATGGGCAATGCGCATCCCAGCCTGTTCCCCTACGAGCCGCTGCCTACGGCGGACAAGGAACTGATCGTGATCGCGGGGAACGACCGGCAGTTTCGGAGTCTGTGTGCCGTGCTCGACCTACTGGATCTGGCGGACGACGAACGGTTTGCCACCAACGAAGCTCGTACCGCCAATCGGGACGTGTTGCGGCCGCTTCTTGTTGGCAAGCTGATGGAGCGGCCTGCTGATGAGTGGTTCAAACGGCTGTCCGTTGTTGGTGTTCCGTGTGGGCCTATCAATGACATTCGCGACGGTGTTGAGCTGGCCACCGAGCTTGGGCTGGCGCCGGTGGTGACGGTTGGGGACGGTGCCGGGGCCATGCCGATGATCCGCAATCCGATCACGTTCAGTGCCGCCGTGAACCGGTACGACCTGCCGCCACCCGCCCTCGATCACGACGGTGACCAGATCCGCGCCTGGCTGACGGGATCGGACGATGACTGAGCCGCGATACCCGACGTCGATCGGGACGTCGGACGCCACCAGCATCACGCTGCTCGGGCAGAACCTCGCCGACGACCTGATGGGTCGGGTCGGGTTCGGCGAGTT
>DASXXM010000249.1:0-5811 GCA_036503065.1 Pseudonocardiaceae bacterium
CGGGTGTTACTGTTCAGCGCGTTGTAGGCGTAGATCACGAGCACAGCCGCGACTATCCACAACAGCGGGTTACGTAGCAGGCGCTTACGGTCCATTCACTTACGGCCGACGGCCTCGACCCTCCCAAACTCGCGCTCGACCCGGGGGCAGCCCACCACCCGGCCGGACGTACACACCCCGGACCGGTCCAGCCTACCGCCCACTGAGGTACTGCTGGTGGCGGAAGCCCGACCAGCGCCCCGGCGCCCGTCTGTAGCTGCAACGGCGCAGGGCCCCGATGCGTTCCCGATCCGGTTGATCAGTTGTCCACCCTCGGTGAACGGACTGGTCAGTTACGCGTAGACCTTCGGATCCAGCGTGCCGATATAGCGCAGGTCGCGATACCGCTCCGCGTAGTCGAGGCCGTAGCCGACGACGAACTCGTTCGGAATGTCGAACCCGACGTACTTCACCGGCACGTCGACCCGGATCGCGTCCGGCTTGCGCAGCAGCGCGCACACCTCGAGCGACGCCGGATTGCGGGCCAGCAGGTTCTTGCACAGCCACGACAGCGTCAGCCCCGAGTCGACGATGTCCTCCACGACCAGCACGTCCCGGCCCGCGATGTCCCGGTCGAGGTCCTTGAGGATGCGCACCACGCCGGAGGACGACGTGGCCGAGCCGTACGAGCTGACCGCCATGAACTCCAGCTGCACCGGCACCGACAGTGACCTGGCCAGATCGGTCATGAACATGACGGCGCCCTTGAGCACGCCGACCAGGATCAGATCGTGCACCGGCTTGGCCGGCCGGTCGGCGGCGACCTGCCGCGCCAACTCCCCGACCTTCTCCTGGATCTGTTCCTCGGTGATCAGGACGGACGCGATGTCGTCGTCGTACAAGGCCGCGTTCCCCCTCGGGTGCGTCATCGGTCCGGTCGATTCAGCAGCAGCCTGCCATGCGCCCGTCGCACGACCAACCCGCCGGGCAGCCACACGCCGCCCTGGCCACGCCACCGACCGACCAGGTCATCGGCGGCCCGCAGCTGCGGGTCGGTGAGTTCGCGCACACCCCGCGCCAACAGCCAGCACCGCAGCGCACGACGCCGCACGGCCGCCGGCACGTCGAACAGCGCGGCGACGTCGAGCTCGCCGTCGGCTTGCGCGGTGCGCAAGGTGGCCCTGGCCAGGGCATCCAACGCATCGTTGTCCTCGCGGACCTGGGCCGCGGTCCTGGCCAGTGCGTCGGCAACGCCGCCGGACAGCACGTCCTCCAGCAGCGGCAGCACCTCGGTCCGCAGCCGGACGCGGGTGAACCGGGGGTCCGTGTTGTGCGGATCGGTCCACGGCGTCAGCCCCAGTCGGGCGCACGCCGCGACCGTGGTGAGTCTGGACACACCGAGCAGCGGCCGGCCCCACGGCGGATCCAGCGGCCGCATACCGGCGATCGACCGCGGTCCGGAACCCCGGCCCAGGCCCAGCAGGACCGTCTCGGCCTGGTCGTCCCTGGTGTGACCGAGCAGCACCAACGCGTCCGGCGCCGGCAGTGCCGCCCGCAGCGCGGTGTAGCGAGCCCGCCGGGCGGCCGCCTCCATGCCACCGGGACCATCGACGGTCACCATGAGCACCTTCGCGGTGGTCAGGCCCAGTTCGAGCAGGGTGTCGGCGGCGGTCCGCGCGATCGCGGCCGAGCCCGGTTGCAGGCCGTGATCGACCACGAGACCGTGCATCCGCAGGCCAAGATCGGGGGCGACATAGGCGGCAGCGGCGGCCAATGCCAGCGAGTCGGGCCCGCCGGAGACGGCGACGGCACAGTCACCGCTGGTGAGGTGGCCCGCCGCGCGTGCCGTGCCGATCAGGGTACGAACGGCCACGCGGACGACCGGTACCGAGTCGTCGGTCATCCGTGTACGCGGCGCAGCCACACGTCCGGATCGGCGATCTCGTCCCTGGTCGGGAGCGTGCTCGAGTCCGTCCATACGGCGTTGAACCCGGCCATCCCGACCGTGTCGACGACCTGCCGGGTGAACGCGGAACCCTCGGCGTACTGGCGCACCTTGGCCTCGACACCGAGCAGGCTGCGCAGCAGCCGGTCCAGCACGCCGCCGCCCTTGCGCCGCTCGGCGAACCGACGGCGGATCACCGCGACCGACGGCACGACCGTCGGTCCGACGGCGTCCATCACGTGGTCGGCATGGCCCTCCAGCAGGGTGGACAGCGCGATCAGGCGATCCAGCAGCTGGCGTTGCTCCGGCGTCTGGAACAGCTCGATCAGGCCGACCGGACCGGAGTTCCTTGCCCCGGAACGCAGCCGCTCACGAGCCACCCGCAGCGCGTCCGGCAGCCGGCCCAACGCGTCCAGCGCGCCCTCGTCGATGCTGCCCAGCAGCCGGCCCACCTCGCCCGCGAAGTAGTCGCGCAGCCACGGCACGGCCGTGAACTGCAGGCGGTGCGTGCATTCGTGCAGGCACACCCACAACCGGAAATCCGTCGCAGAAACACCGAGAGCCCGTTGCGCGCCAACGATGTTCGGCGCGACCAGCAGCAGCCGGCCCGCGCCGTCGTCCCCACCGAACGGGTCGTACTGGCCGAGCACCCGGGAACTGAGGAACGCCAACACCATGCCGGCCTGCACCCCGGCCGTGCCGGCGAGCACGTTGCCCAGCGGTCCGCCGTACGTGGCCGGCAACGCGCCGTCGGTCAGCGCAGCCAGCCCCTCGACCGCCGCCTTGACCCAGCCGGGCCGGTCCACCACCTCACCGGCGCGCAGCGGCAGGCCGGCACCGAGGCCGGTCAGCTCGCGGACGTGCTGTTCGGCCACTGACGTGATGTCGCGCAGTTCGCGCACGGCCGCCCGTGCCTCGCCCGGATCCACCGACGGCCCGCCGCCTGCCAACACCTGCCCCGTGGTGGCCGCGACCGACCAGTCGACCGGGCTCGCCGAGCCGGCGGATGGAGCCGGACCGGGGTGCCGCGTCGTGGCCACGTTCACCATCACGACGTTACCCGACAGTTGGTCGCACACCCAGACCCAGCAGGAATGCCGGACGGTCGTCAGCGGTTCACCGGCAGCCACAGCCGTGCAGCGCGGCGGCCATCGCGTCCAGTTCGAACGGGGCCAGGGCACTGGGCGCCTGGTTGGACACCAACGCGAACACCAGCACCCGCCCGTCCGTGTCCAGCACGATCCCGGCCAACGCGAAGACACCCTGCGTCGTCAGCGTCCCCGTCTTCGCCCGCACCCAGCCGCGACCCGCCGCGGACTGCGACGTCTGGTACCGGCCGGCCAGGGTGCCGTCACCGACCGGGCTGCCCGCGATCGGGAGACCCGACAGCAACGGCCGCAGCTTGGCCACCCTCGGGTCGGCGGCGTTCGCGCTGGCCGCGACCCGCAGGACCTGGGCCAGCAGGCGCGGCGTTGCCCTGTCCTGAGGGGACAGTCCACTGTTGTCAAGCAGGTTCTCGCCGGACGTGTCGAAACCATTGCGGCGCAGCACATCCAACACCGCGCCGGTGGCACCTGCGAAGGTCGGCGCCTTGTTGTCGGCGATCGCGACCGCCCGGCCCAACTCCTCGGCGAGCACGTTGTCGGAGATCTGCAACAGGTTGGTCACCAGGTCCGGGAGCGTCGCCGACCGCACCTCGCCCAGCACCTGCCCGCCGGCCGGCGCCGGGGTGTCGGTGGTGGTCACCGCGGCCACCGGCACGCCGAGCCGGGCCGCCAGCGCCTGACCGGCGGCCAGCGCGGGCGAGTAGGTGCGGGGCGTGTCGTTCCGGGTCGGGTTCAACCGGCCGCCGTCCAGCATCACCGACTGGATCGGCGCCCAGTTGTCCTGGCTCGGCGACGGCGGATCCCAGCCCGGCGCGGTCAGCGGCCCGCTGAACCGGCTGGTGTCCACCACGATCCTGCTGATCTGACCGGGGTTGTTCCTCTTGACCTGGGCCGCGAGATCATCGATCCGCGCCGCGCCCGGATACACCGACTGCTGCGGCGCCGGCAGCGAGGACAACGTCGGGTCGCCGCCCCCCACCAGCACGATCGTCCCCGGCTGGGCACCGGCGACCACCGTGGTGTTCAACGTGGTCTGCGGCCCGAGGCCGAGCAGTGCGGCGGCCGCGGTCAGCAGCTTGTTGGTGGACGCGGGCGCGACGGCGGTCGCCGAGCCGTGATCCCACAGCACCGAACCGCTCGCCGCGTCCAGCACGGTGCCGGCCAGCGTGCCCAGGGTCTGGCTGGCCAGCGGCCCCGCCATCGCCTGGTTCACGCCGGGCGTGGTCGGCATCGGGCCGGTGTCGTCGGGCGGGCGCAACCGCCCGGAGAAGACGACCGGGGACGGCGGCGCCTGCGTGACCGGGGCGGTGACGCCCTTCAGCCCGAGCCTGGTGGCGATGGTCGGCGACGTGAGCACGACGGCGACGCCGACCGCGATCACGAGTACGACCGCGCCGGCCGCGATCAGCAGCCCGCGCTTCCGTTTTCTCGGGCGGTGTTCGTCCGCCCGCGGCTCGGCGTCGGAGTCGTCGGCCTCGTAGTCGCCCTCGTAGTCGTCGTCGTAGTCGATCGTCGGGATGAGTTGGGTCGTCTCGGCCGCGGTTACCGGTGGGACGTACTCGGTCCGTTGCGGCTCGCGGTAGATCCTGATGACCTGGGTCGACTCGGCCGGTTTTGGTGGCGGGACCGGCTTGCGCAGGGTCGGTTTGGGTGGGGCGGGCTTCGGTAGTGGGGTGGTTAGGGCGATCTTCGGTAGGAACTGGGTGGTGGCCGGGTCCGCGACCGGCGTCATCCGGGCGGTCGGTTCGGGCTCCGGTTCGGCTTCCGGTTCCGGTTCTATCCGGGCGGTGGATTCAGCCGTGGACTCAGTTTCCGGCTCACGCTCTATCCGAGCCGTGGGCTCCGATTCCGCCTCAGCTTCCGGCTCCGGCTCAGGTTCGGGCTGAGGTTCCGGCTCGGGTTCCGGCTCGGGTTCCGGCTGCGGCTCGAGTTCAGCTGTGGGTTCCGGCTCTACTTCCGGTTCCGGTTCTGGCTCCGGTTCGGGTTCCGCAGCGGACTCAGCCGGCTCAGGTTCGGCTGGTTCAGGGACCGGCTCAGGTTTGGCGGGTTCTGGTTCGTCGGGTTCGGCCTGGTCCGGCCATTGGACCGTTGGCGGTGGTGGCTCCGGTCCGTGCTCCGGGGCTGGTTCCGGCTCAGCCACGGCCTCGTCGGTCGGCGGTTCGTCCTGGCCCGGCCATGCATAGGCGACCGCGGCCTTCTCGATCTCAACCGACTCCGGCTGCTCAGACTCAGCCGGCTCCAACTCTGTCTCATCCGACACAGAAGACTCTGGCTCGGCTTCGACCGGCTCCGTCTTGACCGCCTCAGCCGCCTCCGACTCGGATTCGGATTCGACCGCCTCAGCCGACTCAGCCTCGGGTTCGACCGACTCGGCCGACTCCGGCTCGGGCTCGGCCGGCTCAGCCGACTCTGACTCCAGCTCCGAATCCGGCTCGGGCTGCTCCGCCAACTCTGCCTCGGGTTCGGGCTGCTCAGCCGCCTCCGGCTCGACCGCCCCATCCGGCTCCGGTTCGGGCTCGACTTCGGCTTTGGCGGGTTCTGGCTCGTCAGGAGGGTCGTCGGCCGCGGCATCCGGCCATTCCGGCTGGCTCGCCGGCGGCGTCGACTCAACGGGCTCTTCTGGTGATTTGTCCTTCGCCGGCTGCTTCGTCGTTTTGGTCGCGGAGCTGTCGGTGTCCAGATCGGGCCACGCCGCGCGGTCCGCGTCCGGCTCAGGGTCCGACTCGCCTCGATCCTGCACGCGGTCCTCCTGCGCGGCGCGGTGCCAAACGGGGGATAGGT
>DASXXM010000250.1:0-3642 GCA_036503065.1 Pseudonocardiaceae bacterium
GGGCGGCAAGGCCCTCACCGGAACCGTTGGGCCGGGCCATGCTGCAGCCCGGCTTCGGCGTGATGATCTCGTGCGCCACGCCGGAGACCGGGTTCACCGCGTCCCACGAGCCGATCTGGCCGGGGAACTCGTCGGACGAGAACTGGTTCATGACGTCCTGGACGGTGTCCGATCCGACCGTGACGAACGTGGTGGCCGGGTCGGCGGATGCCGGGCTGGCAACGCTGACAGCAAGCGCTGCCAGGCCCGCCATCGCGATGGCGACGACGGGGACACTCCGCGCCCGCAGGCTGAAGCTTCGGAATTTCCGCATGTAGTGTCCTTCTCCGGATCAGGAGCATTCACACCCGCCCACCGCTGAGCGAGTTAATGTCATCGTCATACGGCGGGACCGTTGTCAACACCGAACTTCGGTGTCGCACGGCAGTACGCGGAAACACGCCAACATTAAGGAGAAATGAAGTCGTCGTGAGCACCCGGTGACTCGCTCCCGGTGACCATTTCGAGGTCACGAAATGATGTCACCGGTAACATTGCGGCCCGGATCGACGATTGGTCGGGTCACTGTCGGCGCAGCCGGATCCGCAGGCGTCCCAACAGGTTCGTGCGTAGCAGGAGGCCACCCAGCGCGCCGATGCCGCCGGCGATCAGGATTCCCAGCAGTATCCACCGCGCCATGCCCAGCGGGCTGCCCGGTGTGTAGCGGACGGCGAGTGTCTTGAGTGGCTCCTGGCCGGCCGGTTTGCCCGCGGTGGGCGTGTTCGGCGTGGTGGCCGGGTTCGTCGCACCGCTGCCGGTGTTCCCGGTTGGACTCGTCGCGGCCGGCGAGCCCGCGTCGGCCGCGGCCGACGCTGGAGTCGTTGGCGGCGCGGGGTTCTCGTCGGCGCGCAGGGTCGCCGCGGCGGCGGTTGCCTGGGCCCGCAGGCTGGCGGGCAGCGGCAGGTAGCCCTCTGGCAACTGTCCGGGGTCGACACCCTGGGTCTGGCCGGGACCGGCCGCGAAGTCGATGAGCGCGGCGAAGTCGTTGAGCGCGGCGGGTGTCTGGTTGGTGCGCACCGCGGCGTAGGTGACGTCGACCAACGGGTAGCCACCCGCGCCCGGCGCGGCCGGGTCGACGTGCAGCAGCCCGGCACTGTCCTGCTTCGCCGAGTTCAGCGCGGTGGCGATCGACGTCGTGTTCGGGCTGACGCAGTTGTTGCCCGCCGGGTCACACAGATCCGCCGGCACCAGGCCGTAACTGGCCAGGTTCGCCGAGTCGGTGACCGTCCACATGAACGTCGTGCGTGGTCCCTCCAGCGTGGCCTTGGTCCACCAGCCGGTCGAGCCGTCCGGCGCCTGCGCGTTCGGGTCCCAGCCCGGCCCGAGCGGATCGCTGGCGGCCCGCACATCCGCGGCGCCTTCGCCGAGGCTGCCCACGTACGGCAGCAACAGCACCGAGCACCGGCCGGGTTCCTTCTCGTTGACTCCCATGGTGTTGAAGCAGGTCGGGTCGGTGCGCGGGTAGGAGTCGATCGGCGCAGCGCCCA
This sequence comes from Pseudonocardiaceae bacterium, assembly GCA_036503065.1. GTDB lineage: Bacteria > Actinomycetota > Actinomycetes > Mycobacteriales > Pseudonocardiaceae > DATEPR01. Next base: position 1,527 of record DASXXM010000250.1, read on the forward strand.
GTCCCAGTGCCTGGTAGTTCGGGTTGACCACGATGCCGCTCGGATCGGGCTTGCCGGCCAGCCAGGTCCGTGCCGCCGGATCGGACAGGATCCACTGCCACACCTCGAAGTTGACCTGGGAACGGTCCACTGTCAACAGCGGCGCCAGCGGCGTGGCGACACCGCCGTCGGTGACGGTGGGATTGAGCCGTTCGAACTCCGGGTCCTGCGCGATGGTCAGTGGATTGTGCAGCGCCCAGTCCGGGCCGGGGGCGTTGCCGGCCGGGAAGAAGTTGGGTATGTCGAACCGGTAGGACTGGGTGAGCGCCTTGGCCAGCAGCAGGGGAGTGAGCTTGACCGGCGCCGCGTCGAACCCGTTGGTGCTCGGCAGGTTGATGTTGAACCCGAACGTGACGGCGGACGCGGTCACCGGCGCGTACACCAGCGGCGGCCCGTTCGCGGTCGGGACGCCGCCGGTTCTCGCCGCCTCGCTGCCGATGGGAATGGTCGTGAAAGCCAACCCGTCGACACTGTCCGGATTGGACAGCTGCGTGGTACTGCCGGATTCGGGCACATGGGAGAAGCCGTAGATGGTCCGGCAGTTCGCGGCCGCGTTCAGCGCGTGCTGCCAGGAGAACATCGCGTGCGACACCAGTTCGGTGCCGATCATCTGGCGTTCTCCGACGGCGCTGATCGGGCAGTTCGCCGCGATCGGGGCGAAGTCGAGATGGATCTGGATGCGCTGCGCCCACAGCGACGCGCTCAGCGGCGACCCGCTCGGATTGCCGACCAGCGGCGAGTTGCCGTGTAGTTGGAAGCCGTTGGCGTCGAACTGGCCGCGCGGCACGATCACCAGCCAGCAGTTGCGGGTGGCGCCGCTCGCCTCGAGTTGTCCACAGCTCATGCCCGGCGCCTCGGTCGCGCTGAGCACCTGGAAGAAGTCCTGGCCGCTGCCGTCCGAGTCGCTGGTCGCGGACTGGACCTCGTTGGTGTTCAACTGGTCGAACGCGCTGCCCAACTGATCCTGGTAGACCGGCTGGTTCGTGCCGGCCGGGACGAACGGGATGTTGAACGTGCCCGGGCTGTTGGCGGTCGGGTCGACGTGCGTGGCGTCGGTCGGCTCGGCCGGGTCGCAGCCCTCCGCCGGGCCGCCGCCGTCCGCGCCGGCCGGCGGTGTCGTCGTGCTCGGCGCCGAGTGCGCCACACAACTCGCCCCGGTGCGGCTGCCGGCCGACGGGTTCACCAGGCCGGAGGGCAACAGGCTCGCCGGCGTGCCGAACTCGCAGCCCTCCGGGCTCGGCCCGGTGTCCGAGTCGCCGTAGCACTGCATCAACTGCAGGAAGCCCCCGTTGGCCGCGGTGGACATGCCGGTCCAGCTGACGTTGAGCGCCTGGTGCACCAGGCCCTGCGTCTGGCTGACGGTGACCTTCAGGTTCTGGAAGTCCGGATACAGGAACGACAGCGGGCTGGCCGGATCGCGCGGCGTGGCGACCGTCGTGTTGTCCGAGCGCAGTAGGCCCTGCGCCCAGGACACGGTGACCGCGGACGCGGTCAGTCCGGTGCCGGTGATCGGGTTGCCGCCGCTGTCGGCGCCGGCCAACGGCGCCGGTCCGACCGTCAGCGCCACGACGGCCGCCGCCGCGAGCCACCGACGCCGGTTCACCGGGCACCGCCGCGCCGGGCGCGCCTGCGGGCGAAGGCCTGCGAGATCAGCGGTGGCGCGAGGCCGAGACCGAGCAGCAGGAGCGCGGCCACGATCATCAGCGTGACCTGGAGCCCGTCCCCGAGGCTGGCCGCGGACGCCAGCGGGACGCCGTTGACCTGTTGCCCGCTCGTGTTGTCCAGCGCTCCGCCGTTCGCCGGGCAGGTACCGGTGTCCGGATCGCAGGCGGCCTGCTGTTGCGCGCTTGTTGCCGCGCTGCCGGCCGCCGCCGTGCTCCCGGCGCCACCGGCGGTGCCGCTGCCCGCCGCGCCGTGGCCCGCCGCGCTCGGATTGACCGCGGTGTTCTGGTTCGCGGCGCCGCCGGTGCCGGTGACGCACTGGGTCGGGCCCTGCTTGTCACAGGCCTGCGGGAAGGGGTCCTTCTGCGCCAGCGTGTTCGTGCCGTTGGTGGAGAACGTGGGGTTGTCGCAGCTG
>DASXXM010000251.1:0-15974 GCA_036503065.1 Pseudonocardiaceae bacterium
GCCGCGGCGAGCACCGCTGACTCGACACGTTTGCGCTGCTCAGGCTCGATGCCACCGGCCGTGGTCAGGCAGAACGACGCGACCACGGTGGCGCCGGGCGTGGCGAGGCGGGCCCACCGGACGTCGACCGCGGCTGCCTCCAGGGCGGACGCGACCCGGTGCAGCAGGCCGATCCGATCGCTGGCGCGCAGTTCGAGCACCACGGCGCCGGTTGCCTCGTCGTCGAACCACAGCACGCGCGGCCGGGCCGGTTCGCCGGTCGTGGACGCGTAGTCGCGTTCCTTGGCGTCGAGTTTCGCGGCCAGGGGCAGCGAGCCGTCCACGGCCCTGCCGAGCTGTTCGCGCAGCAGTGCCGGGTCGGGCAGTTCGCCGAATCGTGGCGACACACCGAACACGTCCACCGCGACGCCGCCATGGCTGCCCATGGTGGCGGCATGGACGTCGAGCGAGTTGAGCGCCAGTACACCGGCGGCCCGCGCCAGCAGACCGGCGCGGTCGGGCGCGACCATGGTCACGGTGGCGTCCGGCGCGCTCCCGGACACCAGCACCCCGGGCCGGCCGGACGCGGCAACGGACTCGGCCAGGGTGCGCTGCTCGGCGTCCAGCGGCACCGGGCCGGGCGCCGGTTCGCCCGCCATCACCGCACGGACGCCCTCGACGAGCTGCGCCACCAGCGACGCTTTCCACGGCGTCCACACGCCGGGCCCGGTGGAGCGGCTGTCCGCCTCGGTGAGCGCGGCGAGCAGGTCGAGCAGGACCCGGTCGCCACCCAGCGTGTCGACGAGACGCGAGATCGTGGCCGGGTCGGCCACGTCCCTGCGGGTCGCGGTGTGCGGCAGCAGGAGGTGGTGGCGGACGATCGCGGACAGCGTCGCCACGTCGGCCTCCGGCAGGCCGATGCGTTCGCCGATGTGTGCGGCGATGGTGGCGCCGATGACGGAGTGGTCGGCGTCGCGGCCCTTGCCGATGTCGTGCAACAGCGCGCCGAGCAGCAGCAGGTCCGGGCGGGACACGGTGGTGGCCAGTGTGGCGGCGCGCACGGTGGTCTGCACGAGGTGCCGGTCCACGGTCCACACGTGGATCGGGTCGCGCGGTGGCAGGTCGCGCACCACCCCCCACTCCGGGAACAGGCGCCCCCACAGGCCCGTGCGGTCGAACGCCTCGACCACGTCGATCAGGCCGGGGCCGGCGGCCAGCAGGCTGAACAGGGCGGACAGGGCCGCTGGCGGCCAGGGTTTGCGCAGTTCGGGAGCCCGGTCGGCCAGTCGGGCCATGGTGCCGGCGGCGACCGGCGCGCCCGCGCGGGCGGCGGCGCCGGCCAGCCGCAGCAGCAGGGCCGGGTCGCGGGCCGGGTCGGCGTCGCGGGCCAGGGTGACCTCGGTGCCGTGCAGGACAACACCTTCGGCCAGCGGCCTGCGGACCGGGGCGCGGCGCAGGCCGGGCATCAGGGCCCGACGGGGCGTGTCCGCGCGGATGGTGCGAATGGCCACGTCCAGCGCGTACGTGACGGACCGGCCTGCCGACGACAGCGCACCGGCCAGCGCGAACCGGTCGGCCATGCCCAGCGCCTTGGCCACCTCGTCACCCTCCTGGGCCCGCAGCACGTCCCGGGGCCTGCCGACCGCCCTGCGCAGTTCGGTGCGCACGTCCAGCAGGAGGTCGCGGGCCTGGATCAGCTCCGGGCCGGGCCGGTCGACGAGTTGGGCCGTGGCGAGGGCGTCCAGCAGGTGCAGGTCGCGCAGGCCACCCCGGCCGTGCTTGATGTCCGGTTCGGCGCGTTGGGCCACCTCGCCACTGCGGCTCCAGCGTTCGGTCGCCGCCGTGACCAGGGCGTCCAGCCGGTTGCGGGCCGACGCGCGCCACGCCTGCCGCGCCGCGTTGGCCAACCGGTCGGCGACCGCCGGATCGCCGGCCAGGAACCGCAGTTCCAGCAGGCCGAGCGCGGCCCGCAGGTCGTCCGCGGCCACCCGCAGCGATTCGCGGCCGGTGCGGACCGAGTGGTCGAGGCCGATGCCGGCGTCCCACAGCGGATACCACAGCGCATCCGCGATCGCGCTGATCCGTTCGGTGTCGGTGCCCTCGTGCACCAGCACCAGGTCCAGGTCGGAGTACGGCACCAGGTCACGCCTGCCCAGCGCGCCGACGGCGACCAGCGCGGCACCCCGGTCGGTGAGGCCGGCCTCGGTGGCGTGGCCGGCGAGCCAGAAGTCGTGCAGGTCCACCAATGCCGCCCGCAGGTCGGCGCCGGTCAGTCGGCGTCGACCCGCGGGCGGGTTGATCAGCACGTCTCGTGCCAGGATCAGGTCCTCGGTCCCGGAACCCGTCACGAACCCCCCTTGTTCAGACCCGGTCAGCCCTTGGACAGGCTCACAGGGCGTCCACGCCCCGCTCTCCGGTGCGGACTCGCACCACCGTGTCGACCGGGGTGACCCAGACCTTGCCGTCACCGATCCGGCCGGTGCGCGCGGCACTGATCACCGCGTCCACCGCCCGGTCCGCCGCCTCGTCCTCGACGAGTACCTCGATCCGCAGCTTGGCCACGAAGTCGACCTGGTACTCGGCGCCCCGGTAGACCTCGGTGTGGCCCTTCTGCCGGCCGTAGCCGCGGACCTCGCTCACGGTCATGCCGAGCAGGCCGAGCTTCTCCAGCGCGGTCTTGACGTCGTCCAGCGTGAACGGCTTGACGATCGCGGTGACCAGTTTCATGACGCGCTTCCCTTCCCGGCCGGCGTCGCGACGGCGGGCACCGGCGTCGGTGCCGAGTCGAACGAGGTCCTCGTGCCGGTCGGGCCCGCGAACTCGTAGGCGGTCTCGGCGTGCTCGGACTCGTCGATGCCAACGGCCTCGGCCTCCGCGCTGACCCGGAATCCGATGGTCTTGTTGATGATCCACCCGATCACGAACGCACCGACGAAGGAATACCCCAGAACCGCGCCCGCGGCGACCGCTTGTCGCCACATCTGGTTCCAGCCGCCGCCGTGGAACAACCCGTTCCCGCCACCGCCGGGGTTCACCGACGCGTCGGCGAAGAAGCCGATCAGCAGGGTGCCGACGATGCCGCCGAACAGGTGCACGCCGACCACGTCGAGCGAGTCGTCGAAGCCGAGCTTGTACTTCAGGCCGACCGCGATGGCACAGATCACGCCGGCCGCGATGCCGATCACCAGCGCGCCCATCGGGTCCACGTAGCCGCAGGCCGGGGTGATCGCGACCAGGCCGGCGATGGCACCGGACGCGGCGCCCAGCGTTGTCGGCTTGCCGTCCCGGAACTGCTCGACGATGATCCAGCCCAGCAGCGCGGCGCCGGTGGCGATGGTCGTCGTGGTGAAGGCGACCGATGCCAGGTCGCCCGCTGCCAGCGCGGAGCCGGCGTTGAAGCCGTACCAGCCGAACCACAGCAGTGCGGCACCGAGCAGCACGTGCGGCACGTTGTGCGGCCGGGACACGGTACGCGGCCAGCCCTTGCGCCTGCCGAGCACGATGGCCAGCGCGAGGCCGGCGGCGCCGGCGTTGATATGGACCGCTGTGCCGCCCGCGAAGTCGAAGGCTTTCAGCTTGTTGGCGATCCAGCCGCCGAGGCTGCCGGGGCTGGTGAAGCCGTCGAAGGAGAACACCCAGTGCGCGACCGGGAAGTACACGATCGTGACCCAGAAGACCACGAACAGCACCCAGGCCCAGAACTTGGTCCGGTCCGCGATGGAACCGGAGATCAGGGCCGGCGTGATGACCGCGAACATGAGCTGGAACATCACGAAGGCCAGTGTCGGGATCTGGTCGCCCTTGGGGCCGGCCAGGGTGCCCTGGGTGTGCGAGAGCAGCGCGTTGTGCAGTCCGCCGACGAACCGGCCGAACGCGTCGTTGCCGAAAGACTCGCTGTAGCCGTACAGCAGCCACAGCACGCCCACCACGCCGAGCGTGATGAAGTTCATCATGAGCATGTTGAGCACGCTCTTGGAACTCACCATGCCGCCGTAGAAGAACGCGAGCCCGGGGGTCATCAGCATGACCAGCGCGGCACTGGCCAGCACCCAGGCGGTATCTCCAGGGTTCACAAGTGTCCCTCCTGTCAAGACCAGGTTGGCGGCAAGCATCGGGACACGCTGTTTCACTCGAATGCGCCAAAGGTTTCGTCGCGGTGAACTGTGCGGTGCCTCGTGTTACGACCAGGTTTCCGTGATCGGTCGACCACGTTGCGCGATCAGGAGGGTAATCGACAATGGCCCAGGTCAGCCCGCCGGAGCCGGTGGTGGACGTGTTGTTGTGTCCGGTCTGCCGGGAGATGTTGACACGTGCCGGCGGCACGCTCGCGTGCCCGGCCGGGCACGCGTTCGACATCGCGCGACAGGGCTACGTGAACCTGCTCGGCCGGGCCGACGGCGACACGGCGGCGATGGTGGCCGACCGGTCGGCCTTCCTGGCCGCGGGGCACTACACGCCGTTGGCGTCGCTGGTCGCGCGGTGGGCGGCCGACGCGGCTCCCGGGCTGGTGGTGGACGCGGGGGCGGGCACGGGTTACTACCTGGCGGCCGTGCTGGCGCGGGGTGGGTTCGGGCTGGCGCTGGACGCCTCGCCGTCGGCGCTGCGCAGGGCCGCCAGGGCGCACGAGCGGATCGGCGCGGCGGTGTGGGACGTGTGGCGGCCGTGGCCGGTGCGGGACGGTGTGGCGGCGGTCGTGCTGAACGTGTTCGCGCCGCGCAACGGGCCGGAGTTCCACCGGGTGCTGCGACCGGACGGCACCCTGCTGGTGGTCACGCCGACCAGGGCGCACCTGGCCGAACTGGGCGCGGCCGGGTTGCTGAGCGTGGATCCGCACAAAGCCGCCCGGCTGGCCGAGACGCTGGTGCGGTTCGAACGGGTACGCAGTGCGGAGATCAGCTATCCGATGGCGCTGTCCGCGGCGGACGTGCGACGGGTGATCGGCATGGGCCCGGCCGCGCACCACGATCCGGTCGGACTGGACGAGGACCGCGAGGTCACCGCGTCGTTTCTGGTGTCGGCCTATCGGCCCGGTTAGGACTTCTTCCTGCTGTGGGTGCTGGCGATCAGCAGGCCGCCCACCAGGCCCAGGTTCTTCATGAAGTGGGTGCGCTGACCATTGCGGGCCGTCGGGTCCTCGATCTCCCAGAACGAGTGCGCGGCCAGCGTCGTCGGGATGAGGTCGGCGGCCAGGACCAGCGCGGACAGCCGGGGGAACCGACCGAGCGCGAGGCCGAGTCCGGCCACGAGCTTCACCACGGCGTCCACCTTGACCAGGGTCTCCGGGTCGGTGGGCACCTGTTCGGGCAGTGCGTCGCCGACCTTCTTGATCACCGACTCCAGGAACGGTGTCGCCGTCGCGACCCGCCGCTCCGGGTGGCGCAGTATGTCCGCCCCGCTCTGGACGAAGATCGCCGCCAGCAGCAGTCGAGCCAGCCTGTGCACCATCGGGCACTCCTCACCTGAACCGGACGGCTTGAGGTACCCAACCTATCCGGTGATCAACCGGCTGGCTCGGCCGCGGACGCTGTTACCGAGGTGGGCCGCCGATGCAGTTGTAGCCCTTGCTCTGCGAGATCTGGGTGCCCGCGCTATCAGTGACCGTCACGACCGCCGTGCCGGGGTGCCCGGCCGAGCAACGGGCGGCGACATCGTCGGACGTGTCACTGCTGATGTTCCAGTGGATCGTGTACGGCGGCACGCCGCCAGTGATGTTGACGAAGCACTCGACGACGCTGTCGCCCTGCGGAATGCAGCCCAACTGGATGCTCAGCGGTGCGGTGGCCGGACTCGCCGAAGCGGGACCTGCCGCGACCACGCCGAACATGCCGAGCGCGCCGATCGTGATTACCAACCAGCGCAAGGGTTTGCGGTATCTGACCATGACATCCCTCGATCGTCTCGTGAACGGTCCCGGGTCCGCCATGAAGGCTATCTGGTTGATCGAAGTCGGCAATCAGCCAAGCAGCGCATCCACGAACGCGGCCGGTTCGAACGGGGCCAGGTCGTCCGGGCCCTCGCCGAGACCGACCAGTTTGACCGGCACGCCGAGTTCGCGCTGCACCTGGAACACGATGCCGCCCTTGGCGGTGCCGTCCATTTTGGTCAGCGCGATGCCGGTGACGTCGACCAGGTCGGCGAACACACGGGCCTGCGTCAGGCCGTTCTGGCCGGTCGTCGCGTCGAGCACGAGCAGCACCTCGTCCACCTTGGCCTGCTTCTCCACCACCCGTTTGACCTTGCTGAGTTCGTCCATCAGGCCGGTCTTGGTGTGCAGGCGGCCCGCGGTGTCCACGACGACGGTGTCCACCTTCGCCTCGATGCCGCGTTTCACCGCGTCGAACGCGACCGCGGCCGGGTCGGCGCCCTCCTTGCCGCGCACCACCTCGGCGCCAACGCGATGCGCCCACGTCTCCAACTGGTCGGCGGCGGCGGCGCGGAACGTGTCGGCGGCGCCGAGCAGCACCCGGCGGCCGTCCGCCACCAGCACCCTGGCCAGCTTGCCGGTGGTGGTGGTCTTCCCGGTGCCGTTCACGCCGGCCACCAGCACAACAGCGGGTCCGTCCGGGTGTGGCAGCGCCCGCACCGCGCGGTCCATGTCCGGGTGCAGCGCGTTGATCAGCACCTCGCGCAGCAGCGCGCGGGCCGCCGCCGGGGTGCGCACGCCGCGGGAGACCAGTTCGGCGCGCAGGGTGGCCACGATCTCGGTGGTGGTGGCCTGGCCGAGATCGGCCATCAGCAGGGTGTCCTCGATGTCGGTCCAGGAGTCCTCGTCCAGGTCGCCGGCACCGAGAATGCCCAGCAGGCTCTGGCCGAACGCGGACTGCGAGCGGGCCAGCCGGCCGCGCAGGCGTTCCAGCCGGCCCGCGGCCGGCGCGATCTCGTCGACCTCGGCGCGGGTCGTTTCGGCCAGCACGTCCTGGATGGCCAGCGAGTCGGTCGGCGGTTCCTGCTGGACCGGGACCGGTTCGGTGACCGTGTCGTCCGGTACCGGCAGGACGTCGGTTTCCGGACGGTCGGCGACCGGACCACCGGGAGCCAGCGAGATTCCGCCGCCCGCCTGATAGCCGGTCGGCTTCTGCGTCTCGTCCCTGCCCTTGGCGGCCAGGCTGATCCGGCGCCGACGGGCCAGCACGAGGCTGGTACCGAGCACGAGGAGCAGCACGACGACAACGGCGACGATGATCACGATCACGGTCGTTGTGGACACGCCGCCAATCCTCGCACGGAGTCCAACAGCGCAAATGCCCAACGGCGCGGACGCCGCAGTGTCTTCCCGGAGCGGAGTGGAGCGACGCGCCAGCGGCGCGGAGTGCAGCGCAGGGAAGACACTGCACAAAGGCGGCCGGGCCGCGCGAGCGGAGCGAGCCAATGTCACTGTGGATAACTGCCGATGGGTGTCGGGCTTCCTCGTAGGATGGGCCGATGGCGTCCCCCGTGACCGAGACCGAAACCGATGCGCTCCAGGTGCTGCGTCGGGTCTTCGGTTACGACTCGTTTCGTGGCCCCCAGCAGGAGGTCATCGAGCACGTGATCGCGGGCGGCGACGCGCTGGTGCTGATGCCGACCGGTGGCGGCAAGTCGCTGTGCTACCAGATTCCCGCGCTGGTGCGCGATGGCGTCGGCGTGGTGATCTCGCCGCTCATCGCGTTGATGCAGGACCAGGTCGACGCACTGCGCGCGTTGGGCGTGCGGGCCGGATTCCTGAACTCCACACAGGACTACGAGGCACAGCGCCTCGTCGAGGCCGCGTTCGTCAATGGCGAACTGGACCTGCTCTACCTGGCGCCGGAACGGTTGCGCGGCGAGCAGACGCTGCGGTTGCTCGACCGGGGCACGATTTCGCTGTTCGCGATCGACGAGGCGCACTGCGTTGCCCAGTGGGGCCACGACTTCCGGCCCGACTACCTCGCCCTGTCCGCGCTGCACGAGCGCTGGCCGACCGTGCCCAGGATCGCGTTGACGGCGACCGCCACCGAGGCCACCCACGCGGAGATCGCGTCCCGGCTGAAGCTGGCCGACGCCCGGCACGTGGTGGCCAGTTTCGACCGGCCGAACATCCAGTACCGCATCGTGCCGAAGGCGGAACCGAAGCGGCAGTTGCTGGACCTGCTGCGCGGCGAGCACGCGGGCGACGCCGGCATCGTCTACTGCCTGTCCAGGGCGTCGGTGGAGAAGACCGCCGAATTCCTGGTGGACAACGACATCCCGGCGCTGCCCTACCACGCCGGGCTGGACGCGCGGACCCGCGCGCGCCACCAGTCCCGGTTCCTGCGCGAGGACGGGCTGGTCATGGTGGCCACGATCGCGTTCGGCATGGGCATCGACAAGCCGGACGTCCGGTTCGTCGCGCACCTCGACCTGCCGAAGTCGGTCGAGGGCTACTACCAGGAGACCGGGCGCGCCGGCCGGGACGGGCTGCCGTCCACGGCGTGGCTGGCCTACGGGCTGCAGGACGTGGTGCAGCAGCGCAAGCTGATCGACGGCTCAGAGGGCGACGACGCACACCGCCGCAAGCTGGGCAGCCACCTCGACGCGATGTTGGCACTGTGCGAGACCGTGGCATGCCGGCGGGTCCGGTTGCTGGAGTACTTCGGCCAACAGGGCGAACCGTGCGGCAACTGCGACACGTGCCTGACGCCGCCGGAGTCGTGGGACGGCACGATCGCCGCGCAGAAGCTGCTGTCCACGGTGTTCCGGCTCAAGAAGGAGCGGCGACAGAAGTTCGGCGCCGGCCACCTGATCGACATCCTGCTCGGCAAGAAGACCGCCAAGGTCATCCAGCACGACCACGACACGCTGACCGTGTTCGGCATCGGCGGCGAGCTGCGGGAGATCGAGTGGCGTGGTGTGGTCCGGCAGCTGCTCGCCCAGGGGCTGCTCGCGGTGGAGGGCGACCACGGGACGTTGGAGCTCACCGAGGGCAGCGCCGAGGTGCTCGGCAGGCGGCGCGACGTGTCGATGCGCCGCGAGTCGGTGCAGGTGGCGGCGTCGAAACCGGCCGCGACCGGCAAAACCAAGCGAGCCGCGCCAACGGAACTGCCGGCGTCGGCGGTGCCGGTGTTCGAGCTGTTGCGGGCCTGGCGGGCGGCCAGCGCGAAGGAACAGGGCGTGCCGGCGTACGTGATCTTCCACGACTCGACGCTGCGCCAGATCGCGACCGACGCACCGGCGACGCTGGCCGAGCTGGGCAAGGTGTCCGGTGTCGGCGAGAACAAGCTGGCCAAGTACGGGCAACAGATCCTGGACACGCTCAGCGCGTGACGCCGACGAGGGCGGCCGGAGCGGACCGCCCGGCGACCCTGAGAGCCCGCTGAAGGCTCACCGCCATGAATCGGACATTTCGGGTCGCTACTCCGATCGGGTTGCGCTAACTTCCCCGTGATCTAACAGTGACTACCCCGATATAAGGCTGTGACCTGCGGTTTTATGGCGTCGACGCTGACCAGAGGACGTGCTCCTCAAACGGTTTCAGCGCACGGCAGGCGCCGAAGGCCGCCACTTGACCACGCGTTTGTTCCGTAACACCTGGCCATTCTCCCTGCCCGCAAACAGGCATGGGACATCGAAAGGAGCATGGGGTTGCGTCAGCAGAACCATCGCGGCTTACACCGACCGCCGCGAGAGCACACCCATGAAAAATTGAGGACGTCAGTCAGATTCCGCGTCGCCGTGATCGTGCCGGTGCTCGTGCTGGCCGCGTCCGCGACGGCGTTCACCCTCTTCTCCGGCGCGTCCAACGCGGCGCCGACCGCGGCACCGGCACCTGTCGTGCCCAACCCCAACTGTTCGCTGGTGGTACCGGCCGATCCGCTCAGCGCGACCGGCCTGGCAACCCCCTACCAGCTCTTCGCCACCGACGCGGCGGGCGGCAAGTGTGACGAGGCCAACACGGCCCAGTCCGCATTCGTCGAGGCGACCGTCCTCGATCCGGCCACCGGCGCGCTGTCGGTCTACCGGCCGCTCGTGGTGAACCGGGACGCCGATCCGGCAGCGCCGGAAGTAGTACCGACCCTGCCGGCACATGCCGTGGTCGGCATCTGGTTCGGGTTCAACGGCGGCAATCTCACCCTGCGCTCACACGGCAACAGCGTGCGCCACGGCAATTGCACGAACGGTGCCCACAACTCGATATTCGGCCAGTTCGCATTCTGCAACGCGCAGGCGTTCTTCACCGCCGCGAACGCGGCGACAGCGAAGGGCCAGATCAAGATCCCGGCGCTGACCAAGGGCAAGGACGGCCTGCCCTGCATGACCACCCGTGACTACGGGTTGATCGACCAGGACCAGAGCGACAACGTGATCACCAGCTATCTGGTGCGCCCCAACGGCCGGATGGCCCAGAACACCGCGGCCAACGCGGCCCGGCTGCGTGACGCGACCACGCTGGTCAACGGCAGTGACAACCTGTTGCTCGACGGCTTCGTCGACCCGGCCCTGGGCTGCAAGCCGTGGACCGTGCCGGACCTGACCAACCCGGGCCAGCAGGTGTCCTCACTGGCGCTGAACGAGTTGTTCGCGGCGGCGAACCAGCAGGCCCCGATCGCCCTGGTGCCCACGGACGACCCGATGGTCGTGCTGGGCGGCAAGGCGAACCTCGCCAAGACCAGCCTCTACCGGTCCGGTGTGGACCAGCCCGCGATGACCGGCACCAGGAGCGACATCCCGACGCCGACCACGTACTGCTCCACCCTGCTGTCCGTCGGCGCGAAGCGCATCCAGCAGGACCGGAACTTCTTCGTCAAGGCACCGTCACCGGACCCGGCGGCGGCGAACAGCCTGTTCACGTTCCTGGCGTCCCGCTGGAGCGGGTCGCTGACCAACCTGGCCTGCGGTGACGTGATCAACGTCGGCAACCCGGTCAAGCTGGTCACGAACAAGGCAGGCGTGGTGACGAACGCGTTCTTCCGGACCGTGTGCCCGGCGGTAGTGGCTCCCGCCACGGACGCGGCCACGGCCAACGCCGACAGCGCGGCAGCCGTTCAGGCACCGGCAAAGCCCAACAAGTACTGAAGCCCAACAAGTACCGACCAGCAATCAGTGGGTGCCGCGGCGGCCGGAAACCGCCGCGGCACTCAGCCGATTTCCGCCGGTACCTGATCGTCGCGCGGGGCTTCGATCGGCTCGTCGCGGCGGCGCATGCGTTGCGAGATGACCTGGCTGATGCCGTCACCGCGCATGCTGACGCCGTAGAGGGCGTCGGCGATCTCCATGGTGGGCTTCTGGTGGGTGATGATGATCAGCTGCGACGACACCCGGAGCTGGTCGAGCAGGCCGATCAGCCGGTGCAGGTTGGTGTCGTCCAACGCCGCCTCGACCTCGTCCATCACGTAGAACGGTGACGGGCGGGCGCGGAAGATGGCGACCAGCATGGCCACCGCGACCAGCGACTTCTCGCCGCCGGACAGCAGCGACAGCCGCTTGACCTTCTTGCCGGGCGGCCGGGCCTCCACGTCGACGCCGGTGGTCAGCATGTCGTCGGGTTCGGTGAGCACCATCCGGCCCTCGCCGCCCGGGAACAGGGTGCTGAACACGATCTCGAACTCGCGGGCCACGTCCGTGTAGGCGGCCGCGAAGACCTCCAGGATCTTCTCGTCCACCTCCTTGACCACGGTGAGCAGGTCGCGTCGGGTCGCCTTCAGGTCCTCGAGCTGTGTGGACAGGAACTTGTAGCGTTCCTCCAGCGCGGCGAACTCCTCCAGTGCCAACGGGTTCACCCGGCCCAGGGTGGCCAGGTCGCGCTCGGCCCGCTTGGCCCGCCGCGCCTGGGTGTCCCGGTCGAACGGCGATGACTGCGGCTGGGTGACCGGCTCGCCGCGCTCCTTCGCCGCCTCGTACTCGGCCAGCTCCAGCGGGCTGGGCGGCACCGGACACGCCGGGCCGTACTCGGCGACGAGGTCGTCAAGGCCCATACCGAAGTCCTCGGCGATCCGGGCTTCCAACTGCTCGAGGCGCAGGCGCTGTTCCGCGCGCAGCACCTCGTCACGGTGTACCGCGTCGGTCAGCTTCTCCAGCTCGGTGCCCAGTTCACGGACCCGGTTGCGCACGTGGGTCAGCGCGGTCTCCCGTGCGGTCCGCGCCTCCTGCGCGACGTCCCTGGCCTGCGCGGCCAGCCGCAGCGACAGCGCGATCCGTGCCAGCGCCACCTCGCCACCGCTGACCACCGCGTTGGCCACGGCAGCGCCTCTGGTGCGCGCGGCCCTGGCCCTGGTGGCGCGCTCCCTGGCCTCCCGCTCGGCCCGTGCGGCGCGACGCAGCCCGTCGGCCTTGCCCTGCAACGACCTGGCCCGTTCCTCCGCGGTGCGCAGTGCCAGCCGGGCCTCGACCTCGTACTGCCGGGCCATGCCCAGTGCCGCGGCGGCCTTGTCGCGTTCCGTGGTGTCCGGTTCGGTGTCCACCGACTCGGCCTGCGCGGCCGCGAACCGCTCCTCCAACTCAGCCAGCCGGCCGACGGCCTCCTCGCGGGACTGCTCGACCTTGGTTCGCTGCGCACGCGCCCGGTCCGCCTCGGCCTGCGCGGACACCGCGGCCTGCTTCAGGCGGGAGAGCCGCTCGGTGGACCGCGCGTTGCGCACCTTGGCCTCGGTGAGCAGGTCCTTGGCCTGGGCGACCTCGTCGCGGCGGGCCTGTCGCTCGGCCCGCGCGCCGGTCAGCGCGGCCCCGGCCTGCTGGAGCGCCCGCTGCGCGGTGCCGAGCCTGGTGTTGGCCTCGTCGACCGCGGCCTGCACCTCGATCACGCTCTGGCTGCGACCGGAGCCGCCGACGGCCCAGTCCGCGCCGAGCAGGTCACCATCCGTGGTCACGGCCCGCACGCCCGGGTGCGCCGCGACCAGGGCCCGCGCGGTGGCCAGGCAGTCCACGACCGCGAGTTGGTCCAGCGCGCGGGCCAGCGCGGGACGCAGCGGTTCCGGGGCCGTGACCAGGTCGATCGCCCAGTCCGCGCCGGTCGGCAGGGACGGCCACTCGTGCCGGCCGTTGATCCCGGCCCGGCCGCCGATCAGCAGCCCGGCGCGGCCGGCGTCGTTGCCGCGCAACAGTTCCAGCGCGGCGACGGCGTCGTCGCCGCCGGCCACCGCGACCGCGTCGGCGACCGGGCCGAGCGCGGCGGCCAGCGCCACCTCGGCGCCGGGCCGGACAGTCAGCAGCGCGGCCACCGAGCCGAGCAGGCCAGGCAGTCGGTCCCCCGCGGCCAACAGCGCGCCCGCGCCGTCCCGGCGGGTCAGGCCGAGGGACAGCGCGTCCACCCTGGCCTGCCACGACGCGATGTCCTTCTCCGCCTGGCGTTCCGCCTTGGCCAGTTCGTCGACCCTGGCGCCGGCCGTCTCGCCGGCATTGACCGCCTGCTGGTGGCGTTCGAGCAGTCCCGCGTCGTCGGACTCCTCGCCGTCGGTGACCTCCTGTGCCTCGGCGAGTTCGTAGGCGGCCAGTTCGGCCCGCTCGCCCGCCTCGGACAGCACGTAGGACAGGCGCTCGATCTCCTCGGCGGTGGCGTTCGTCTTGCTGCGCAACGCCTCCACCTGACCGGACAGCCGGGCGAGGCCCTCCCGCCGGTCGGCCACCGCGCGCACCGCCGCGATGTGCGCCTTCTCCGCCGCCGCAACCGTTTGCTCCAGCACGGACCGGCGCTCTGCGGCCTCGGCGAGCAGGTAGCGGGCCTCGTCCACCTCGGCAAGGAGCTCCGCCTCGCGGACGGCAGCGTGTTCGGCCTCCGCCTCGAGCTGTTCCGGATCGCGGCCGCCCTGCGGCGCGCTGACCTCTGTGGACAGGTGCCGGGCCCGCTCGATCGCCAGCCGGACGGTGCCGCGCAGCCGTTCCTCCAGCGCGGACAGCCGGTACCAGGTGTCGGCGGCGGCGGCCAGTTTCGGCGCGTCGGCGGCGAGCAGTTCCTCGAGTTCGTTCTGCTCGGCCTGGGACTGTTGCAGCACCTGCTCGACCTCGGCGCGCCTGGCGCGCACGGCCGACTCGTCCGCCTCCTCCTTCGCCAGGTCGCCACGCTGGTTGACCAGGTCGAACGCGTGCAGGCGCAGCCGGGCGTCGCGCAGGTCGGCCTGGACGGCCTGTGCCTTGCGGGCGATCTCGGCCTGCTTGCCCAGTGGCTTGAGCTGGCGGCGCAGTTCGCCGGTCAGGTCGGTCAGTCGGGTCAGGTTGGCCTGCATGGCGTCCAGCTTCCGCAGCGCTTTTTCCTTGCGCTTGCGGTGTTTCAGGACGCCGGCCGCCTCCTCGATGAAGGCGCGGCGACCCTCCGGCTTGGACTCCAGGATCGCGCCGAGCTGGCCCTGGCCGACGATGACGTGCATCTCCCGGCCGATGCCGGAGTCGGACAGCAGTTCCTGCACGTCCATCAGCCGGCACGCGGTGCCGTTGATCTCGTACTCGCTGGCGCCGTCGCGGAACATCCGGCGGGTGATGGAGACCTCGGTGAAGTCGATCGGGAGGGCGCCGTCGGAGTTGTCGACGGTCAGCGTCACCTCGGCGCGGCCGAGCGGGGCACGGCCCGCGGTGCCGGCGAAGATGACGTCCTCCATCTTGCCGCCGCGCAGCGCCTTGGCGCCCTGCTCGCCCATCACCCAGGAGAGCGCGTCGAGCACGTTGGACTTGCCCGACCCGTTGGGCCCGACGACGCAGGTGATGCCCGGTTCGAAGCGCAGCGTGGTAGCCGAGGCAAAGGACTTGAAGCCCTTCAGCGTCAGGCTCTTCAGGTGCATGTGCGCTTGGCCCTCCCAGCAATCCGTCCGATCGAGGGTACCGGTCCGACCAGGTCAACAGTGGGAGGTGCCGCCCTTCGTCACAGGACGGCGCACACGTCCAGGTGAAGTATTACCGCTCGCGGAACCCATTCAAACCACCCCTGGCCGCCGTCCACCGCTCGACCACGTTGTCCACGACGCCGGGCGTGTCGCCTGCCTCGAGTGCCATCAGCAGTGCTTCGCAGGCCGGGCGGGGTCCTTCGGCGATCACCTCGACGCGGCCGTCCGGCAGGTTGCTCGCGCTGCCGGTCAGGCCGAGCGCCCTGGCACGGCCTCTGGTCCACCATCGGAACCCGACTCCTTGCACCTGGCCGTGCACCCACGCGGTCAACCGAACGTACTCAGTCACTCCGACATCGTGCCTGGTCACGGAAACGGCTCGTCATCACCCGTTCGGCGTCACCCAAAAGAAGGTAGGCTGCCCGACCGTGAGCAGGTCACGGCGCGGTAACACATCGGTCCGCGTGAGCCTCATGGCGATACTCGCGGGTGCCGTGCTGGCCGCCGTCGCCACCATGGCGGGTCGGCTGGGCAACGAGCCGACCACGTTCGCCAACGCGGCCGCCGTCCAGCCCGACGTGCTCGCCGTCACCAGCACGCCCCACGTGACCACCGGCGTCCTGGTGACCGCGACCATCACCCACCCGACCACCCGACCGGCCACCACGACCACGTCGACACCGCCGCCCAGCCAGCTCCAACAGGTGTTCACGCTGGTCAACCAGGCCCGCGCGCAGGCAGGCTGCAAGCCGCTGGCCGACGACCCGCACCTGGACACGGCCGCGCAGCAGCACAGCGACGACATGGCGAACCGCAACTACTTCTCGCACACCACGCCGGAGGGCGTGACGTTCGACAAGCGCGAGATCGCCGCCGGCTACCCGACCCCGGGCGGCGAGAACATCGCGCAGGGCCAGACCAGCGCGCAGCAGGTGATGACCGACTGGATGAACTCGGCGGGGCACCGCGCGAACATCCTGAACTGCGCTTTCGTGGCCATCGGCATCGGGCTGAACACCCACCGCTGGGACTGGACCCAGGACTTCGGAAGATGATCCACATCCGATAGGGCAGACTGCACTCCGTTCCACACGCCAGGGGGAGAGCCAGGGAGAAGCTGTGACTGATTCGTCCGATCGCGGGCAGATCGCACCGCCGGCCGACAATCGTGCCAGGTCACGGGCGATGGTCATCCTCGCCGGATCGGGTGTCGCACTGGCGACCGTGCTGGCAACGCTGGCCACCGTGACG
>DASXXM010000252.1:0-15273 GCA_036503065.1 Pseudonocardiaceae bacterium
AAGGCCCCCAAGAGATGATTGGGTTGATAGGCCCGAGATGGAAGCCTGGTGACGGGTGGAGTTGACGGGTACTAATAGGCCGAGGGCTTGTCCACAAACATGCTACGCATCCACTGTGTGATTCTGAACCAACCACCCGACGTGGTCGGCCTGGGAGTGATCTGGGCTGGTCGGGGTGTGTGTGGTTGATAGGGTTACGGCGGTTATGGCGGGAGGGAAACGCCCGGTCCCATTCCGAACCCGGAAGCTAAGCCTCCCAGCGCCGATGGTACTGCACTTGTGAGGGTGTGGGAGAGTAGGACGCCGCCGAACACTCGTTTCCGAGAGGGGCTCGTGGCAAGGGCGTGGTTGATTCCGCCCTTGGCCACGGGCCCCTTTCGGCATGTGGTGTTTGGAGGAGTTCAGGTGTCCGAATCAGGTCAACATGACCGCGACCCCCGAGACGGCGCGAGCCGGCCCCGAGGTGGTGGCGGTCAACCGCGCCGTCCATACGGCAGCGGCAACAGCGGCGGCAGCAGTGCCGGCCGTGGCAGTGGTGGCGGTGCCGCCGGCCGCGGTGGTGCCGCAGGTCACGGTGCCGCAGGTCAGAGGCGGTCCGACCAGGACCGCCGCACCGGTTCCCGCGACGGCGGACGGGACAACCGCTCCTTCGGGAGCGACCGCGACCGATACAGCCGGGACAACCGAGACTCCGCGAACGGCAGCGGCGGCTACAACCGCCCTGACCGCGACCGAAACGACCGGGGACGCGACTACCGCGGCAACAACGACCGCCGCGACAGCAGCCAGGGCGGCGGCGATCGCCAGGGCAACGCCTATCGCGGCGGCGCCCCCCGCAACGATTACCGGCCCAACGACCAGCGGCGCGACAACTACCGCGGCGGCGAGCAGCGCGGCGGTGAACAGCGACGCACCGACGACCGAGGCCGCGACGACCGACGCCCCAACTGGCGCGGCGACGACCGACGCCCGGACAGCCGAAGCCAGGACAACCAACGCGGCAGCAGCTGGCGCAAGGACGACCGAGGCGGCGACAACCGAACACGCGATAACCAGGCACGCGATAACCAGGGCAGTGACGACCGAGGCCGCGACTTCCGGAGCCGCGACCAGCGCGGCAACAGCCGGGCCAACGGCGCCCCCGCCAACGGCAGCCGCGCCACCGGCAGCGGCGGAGACTTCCGAGGGCGCGACAACCGCTGGAGCGAACGCCGCGGCAACGACCGAGCCGCCACCTCCGGCGACCGAGGCTCACGCGACTGGTCCGACCGACGCCCCCAACCCAGCCGCGACAGCTCCAGCGGCGGCGCCCCACGCGACTGGTCCGACCGACGCACGCAGCCCAGCCGCGACAGCTCCAGCGGCCGCGGCCCACGCGACTGGTCTGATCGGCGTCCGCAACCCAGCCGCGACCGAGACGGCTCCAGCGGCGGCGACCGAGGTCCTCGTACCTGGTCGGACCGGCGCCCGCAATCCAGCCGCGATGCGTCCAGCGGCACTGACCGAGGCCCGCGCGACTGGTCGGACCGACGACCGCAGCCCGGCCGCGACCGAGATGCCTCCGGTGGTACCGGCCGAAGTCAGCGTGACTGGTCCGATCGGCGCCCTCAAACCGGTCGTGATCGTGATGCGTCCGGTGGTAGCCAGGGTTCGCGTGACTGGTCGGATCGCCGTCCGCAGCCCAGCCGTGATCGTGATGCCTCCGGTGGTGGTGACCGAGGTCCCCGCAACTGGTCTGATCGGCGTCCGCAGCCCGATGGCGGCTACCGCCGCGATGACAGCAGGAGCGCGCCGCGCACCGATCGTGGTGGTTGGCACAACAAGTCCGACCACGGTGCCGACGGTCCCCGTGCCGACGGTCCGCGCCGGGACAAGCCCCCCTACCGCGACAAGCAGCCGTACCGCCCGGATCGGGCCGGTTCGGATCGTGGTCCGCGGCCGTCGCGTGACCGGGACAGCGATCGCCGCGCCCCCCACGTCGATCGCCCACAGCACAGCCGTGACCGCAAACCCCCCTACCGCGACCGGAACGACAATCACCCAACGCCACACCAGGAGCCCGCTCCGCCACCGACCGAGGCCCCCGAGCCCGTCGAAACGGTGGAAGCAACGGCGGTAGTCGAGACCGAGACGCCGGAGCAGACCGAACCGACCGAGCAGACTGAAACTGCGCAGACTGAAACTGAGCAGACCGAATCAGCGCAGCCCGAATTGGCTGAGGTCGAGCCGGAACCGGTCGCGTCCGGGGCACCGGAGCTGCCGGAGGACGCGTCACTCGCCATGCTCGACCCGGAGATCCGGGCCGAGTTGCGCAGCCTGTCGAAGAACCTGGCCGAGGTCGTCGGCCGGCACCTGGCCGCGGCTGGGATGCTGATGGACGAGAATCCGGAACTGGCACTGGAACACGCCCGGTACGTCCGGCCCAAGGCGGCCCGGATCGGCATCGTCCGCGAGGCCGTCGGCCTGACCGCCTACAACGCGGGCGAATGGGCCGAAGCGCTGTCCGAACTGCGGGCCGCTCGCCGGATGTCCAACGGTCCCGGTCACATCGCCGTGATGGCGGACTGCGAACGTGCGTTGGGCCGCCCGGAGCGGGCGCTGGAGCTGGCCAGGGAAGGCCAGGCACTCCCGCTGTCCGAGGCCGAGCGGATCGAACTACGCATCGTCGCGGCCGGCGCCCGCCGCGACATGGGTGAGCTGGACGCGGCCGTGGTCGCCCTGCAGGGGCCTGAGCTCGACGCGCGCCGCCGCGACCCGTGGAGCGCCCGGCTGTTCTACGCCTACGCGGACAACCTGGCCGCCACCGACCGGACCGACGAAGCCATCCGCTGGTTCCTCAACGCCGCCCAGGCCGACGACGACGGCGAGACCGACGCCGCGGAGCGCGCCGTGGAACTGTCCATCCCGGCCGACCTCGCCGTGGTGGACGACATCCAGTGACGGCCGAGACGCTCCTGGAGCGCTACGACGCGCTCCTGCTCGACCTGGACGGCACCGTCTACCGGGGTGGCACCGCGGTGGACGGCGCCGAGCCGGCCGTCCGGGCCGCGCACCAAGCCGGTGTCACGGTCCGGTTCGTCACCAACAACGCGTCGCGTTCCCCCGATGACGTGGCCGACCACCTGAGCCGCCTGGGCATCCCGGCCAAGCCCGACGAGGTCAGCACCAGCGCCCAAGCCGCTGCCGGGATGCTGGTCGACCGGCTGCCGCGCGGCGCGCAGGTGCTGATCCTGGGCACCGACGCCCTGGCGGACGAGGCCGAAACCCGCGGCTACACGCCGGTCCGCAAGGCAGGCGACCAGGTGGCCGCCGTCCTGCAGGGCCTGTCCCAGACGATGGGGTGGCCGGACCTGGCCGAGGCGTGCCTGTCCATCCGGGCCGGCGCGCTCTGGGTGGCCTGCAACGTCGACGCCACCCTCCCCACCGAACGCGGCCTGCTCCCTGGCAACGGCGCGCTGGTGGCCGCCCTGGTCGCCGCGACCGACCAACACCCGTTGGTCGCCGGCAAACCGGCCCGTCCCCTGATGGACGAGGCGATCGCGGCCGCGGGCGCGACACGCCCGTTGGCAATCGGCGACCGCCTGGACACCGACATCGCGGGCGCGGTCAACGTCGGTATCGACTCGCTGCTCGTGCTGACCGGCGTGGCCACCCCGGCCGATCTGCTGGCCGCCGCTCCCGGCCAACGACCGCGCTACGTCGCCGCCGACCTGCAGGCCATTCAGCGCCCGGCAGCGGACCTGGAGATCCGGGCGCACCCGGACTGGCCGGTCGACGACCGGCTACGCCTGCGCTACCAGGGATCGAACCCGGACCCGCTCGACGCACTCCGTGCCCTGTGCGCGGCATGGTGGCCAGAGCACAACGGCCCGGCCGCCGTCCAACCGGAGGACGAAGCGGCAAGGGCCGCACTCGCCACGCTCAAGCTGTGAGGCGACATCGGCGCCGCGCCCACATCGGCTAGCGTTGTGTCGTGTACCCCGCCGCGGATTCCGCACCGCCAGTGACACCGGTTCCCGGCCCACCGGACCGGGACACCGTCGTCGACCAGGTCGCGCAGGCCGTCGATCGGCTGGACGGACTGGACGCGCTGCCGATCACCGAGCACGTGACCCGCTTCGAGGCGATCCACGCCGCCCTGACCGAGGCGCTGTCCAGCATCGACAAGGTGTGAGCCGTGTCCAGACGGGCACGGTTGGACGCCGAGCTGGTGCGGCGCGGCCTGGCCAGGTCCCGTGACCACGCCGCCGAGCTGATCGCGGCGGGCCGGGTGACCCTGCGCGGCACCGTGGCCCAGAAGCCGGCAACGGCCGTTGACGCGGACGCCCCGGTCGTGGTCCGCACCGACGCCGACGACCCGAACTACGCCTCCCGAGGCGCCCACAAGCTCGTCGGCGCGCTGGCCGAATTCGACGGGATCGTGATCGAGGGCCGCCGCTGCCTGGACGCGGGCGCCTCCACCGGCGGCTTCACCGACGTGCTGCTGCGCCGCGGCGCAGCCGTGGTGGTGGCAGCCGATGTCGGCCGTGGCCTGCTGGACTGGCGCCTGCGCACGGACGACCGCGTCGTCGTGCACGACCGCACCAACGTGCGTTCGCTGACGCCCGAGGACATCGGTGGCCCGGTCGACCTGGTCGTCGCCGACCTGTCCTTCATCTCGCTGACACTCGTGCTGCCCGCGCTGATCGCCTGTGCCACCAACGACGCCGACCTGCTCCCGATGGTGAAACCCCAGTTCGAGGTGGGCCGGGAACGCCTTGGCTCGGGCGGTGTGGTCCGTGACCCGGAGCTGCGCGCCGATGCGGTGTGCACGGTGATCAGCAAAGCCGGTGTGCTCGGCCTGACTCCGATGGGTGTGGTGGCGAGCCCGTTGCCGGGACCGTCGGGGAACGTCGAGTACTTCGTCTGGTTTCGTCGCGGCAAGTCGCCGTCCCCCGATCAAGTGGCCGAGATGGTGCGCTCGGCGGTCCGGAAGGGGCCTCAGTGAACGACGATCGGGAAGTGCTGCTGGTCGTGCACAGCGGCCGGCAGACCAATCTGCAGACGGCCGAGAAGGTGGCAGGCTGGTTCCTGTCGGCCGGTGTGCGGCCACGTGTGCTCGCGGACGAGGCGGGCGACCTTGATCCGTCCTGCTACGCATCGGTCGTGCCGGTCGGCCCGGCCGCGGCCGCCGGCACCGAGTTGGTCTTCGTGCTCGGCGGTGACGGCACGTTGCTGCGGGCCGCCGAACTGGCCCATCCGGTTGGCGTGCCGGTGCTCGGCGTGAACCTGGGTCGGGTCGGGTTCCTGGCCGAGGCCGACTCCGACGCGCTCGAGGAGACGGTCGCCCGCGTGGTCGCCAGCGCCTACGAGGTCGAGGAGCGGATGACGGTCGATGTCACCGCGATCCACCATGGCCGACTCATCGTCAGTACGTGGGCGCTGAACGAGGCGAGCGTGGAGAAGGGCACCCGGGGTGGCGTGTTGGACGTCTGCATCGAGGTGGACCACCGGCCGGTGACCGCCTTCGGCTGTGACGGCGTGCTCTGCTCGACGCCAACCGGTTCGACCGCCTACGCGTTCTCGTCCGGCGGGCCGGTGATGTGGCCGGACGTGCAGGCCCTGCTCGTCGTGCCCAGCAACGCGCACGCCATGTTCTCCCGGCCGCTCGTCGTGGCGCCAACGTCTGTTGTCACCCTGGATGTCGACCCGGACGGGCCACCCGCGGTGCTGTGCTGTGACGGCCGCCGGTACTTCACGCTGCCGCCCGGTTCCTCGGTCGAGGTGGTCGGCGGGTCGGTCCCGCTGCGCCTCGCAAGGCTGAACGTCGGCTCGTTCACCGAGCGGCTGGTGCGCAAGTTCGAACTTCCGGTGCAGGGATGGCGGACGCGCCGGGACCGTGACCTGCCACCGGCCGGTGGCACCTACTAGGGTTCCCCTGTGCTGGCCGAGATGAGCATCTCCGGCCTCGGTGTGATCGACGAGGCCACGCTGGAACTGCACCCGGGCTTCACCGTCCTGACCGGCGAGACCGGTGCCGGCAAGACGATGGTGGTGACCGGCCTACACCTGTTGTCCGGCGGTCGCGCCGAGGCGTCCCGGGTGCGCAGCGGCAGCCAACGCGCGGTGGTCGAGGGCCGCTTCGAGCTGGCCAGCGACGCCGACGCGGTGAAGCTGGCCGCGGAGGCGGGCGCCGAACCGGACGACGACGGCAGTCTGATCGCGGTCCGCACCGTCAGCGGCGACGGCCGCTCCCGCGCGCACCTCGGCGGCCGGTCCGTGCCGGTCGGCGTGCTCGGCGAACTGGCGGAACACCTGATCGCGGTGCACGGCCAGAACGACCAGTTGCGCCTGCTGCGCCCGGCGGAACAACGCGCCGTGCTGGACCGGTTCGCCGGCATCCCGGTCACCGAACCGCTGGCCGAGTACCGCACGCTGCGCGCGGACTGGCTCCGGGTGGTCGCCGAACTGGCCGAACGCACCGAACGCTCCCGCGAACTGGCCCGCGAGGCGGACCTCCTCCGGCACGGCCTCGCCGAGATCGCCGCCGTGGCACCGAAGCCCGACGAGGACGTCGAACTCATCGACGAGGCCAAACGCCTCGCCGACGTCGACCAACTCCGCGCGGCCGCCGCGGGTGCCCTGTTCGCCACGGCGGGCTCGACCGAGGGCGACATGGACTCGCCGGGCGCGTCGGGCCTGGTCGAAGAGGCCCGGCGCCAGCTGGCCGGCACCGACGATCCGCCGCTCCGCGACCTGTCCACCCGCCTTGCCGAGGCCGCCGTCCTGCTGACCGACGTCGGCGCGGAACTGAGCGCCTACCTGGACAATCTGGCCGCCGACCCGGACCGCCTGGCCCAGGTCCTGGCCCGCCAGGCCGATCTGAAGGCACTGACCCGCAAGTACGCCGCCGACGTGGCCGGCGTCCTGGCCTGGGCGGACGAAGCCGAACAACGCCTCGCCGGCCTGGACACCTCGGAGGAGGCGTTGGCCGGCCTGGCCGCGCGCCGCGACGAACTGGCCGGCCAGCTGGCCGAACGCGCCGACCTGATCACCATGGCGCGGCAGACCGCGGCCGCGGATCTCGGCAAGGCCGTCACCGAGGAACTGTCCGGCCTGGCCATGGCACAGGCCACCCTGGAAGTGACGGTCGTGCCCCGAACCGCGGAGCCCACCGACTCGCTGG
This sequence comes from Pseudonocardiaceae bacterium, assembly GCA_036503065.1. Classification (GTDB taxonomy): domain Bacteria; phylum Actinomycetota; class Actinomycetes; order Mycobacteriales; family Pseudonocardiaceae; genus DATEPR01. The sequence continues at coordinate 7,166 of DASXXM010000252.1, forward strand.
CGCTGCGCATCGGCCGCCGCACGCTGCACGCAGGCCCGGACGGCGTCGACGACGTGGAACTGCGCCTGCGCGCGCACGAGGGCGCCCCGCCGCTGCCGGTCCACAAGGGCGCGTCCGGTGGCGAACTGTCCCGCGTGATGCTGGCCCTCGAAGTGGTCCTGTCCCACGCCGACCCGGTACCCACCCTGGTGTTCGACGAGGTCGACGCCGGTGTCGGCGGCCGCGCGGCGGTGGAGATCGGCAGGCGGCTGGCCCGGCTCGCGCGCAGCCACCAGGTGGTCGTCGTGACCCACCTGCCCCAGGTGGCGGCCTTCGCCGACCGCCACCTGGTGGTGGACAAGTCATCCGGCGGCGGCGTCACCAGAAGCGGCGTGCGAACCCTCGCCGACCAGGACCGAGTGATCGAACTCGCGCGAATGCTGGCCGGCCTCGACTCAACGGACACCGGCCGCGCCCACGCGGAAGAACTACTGGCGGCCGCCGCCGCCGACAAGGAAGCCGACACCACCGGCCGCAAGAAGAAGAAGCGCTGAACGACGGGCGCTAACCCGTTCGGCGGGACATCTCGGTGGCAAAGGCGCAGCTCGGCGTGGCGAACGGACTAACGCGGGTCCGTTTGTCACCATCGCCGCATGAAGCTCCCCGGCCTGCTGATCAGGACCAGTCGTGAACTGCCCGGTGTCATCGGCATCGCCAGGGTCGGCCGCCGCACCGGTGACCTGCTGCGCCGTGTCGGTCCCGGCGACATAGTCGTTCTCGATCAGCTCGACCTCGACCGGCGCACCGCTGACGCGCTGATCGCCGCGGAGGTCGTGGGGGTCGTCAACGCGTCGGCGTCCATCTCCGGCCGGTTTCCCAACCTGGGGCCGGAGATCCTGGTGTCGGCCGGCGTGCCGCTGATCGACAACGTCGGCGTCGCGGCGCTGCACGACATCAAGGAAGGCGCCCGGCTGCGCCTGCACACCGGCACCGTCTACCTCGGCGAGCGCGAACTGGCGAAGGGCGCTGAACAGACCCCCGAGACGGTCGCCGACCAGATGATCGAGGCGAAAGCCGGTATGTCGGCGCAGCTGGAAGCCTTCTCCGCCAACACGATCGAGTTCCTCAGGCGCGAACGCACGATGATCCTGGACGGCGTCGGCGTGCCGGAGCTGTACGAGTCGCTGAAGGACCGCGAGGTGCTGGTCGTCGCGCCCGGCCACGAACATGCGGAGGACCTGCGCCGCCTGCGCCGCTACATCAAGGAGCACCGCCCGGTGCTGATCGGCGTCGAGTCGGGCGCGGACACCCTCTGCGCGGCAGGCTACCGACCCCAGGTCATCGTCGGCGACCCGGACGGCATCCGCACCGAGACACTCCAGTCCGGTGCCGAAGTGGTCGTTCCCGCGGACTCCGACGGCCACGCACCAGGCCTGGAACGCATCCAGGACCTGGGCATCGGCGCCGTCACGTTTCCCGCGTCGGGCAACGCGGAGGACCTGGCCCTGATACTGGCCGACACCCACGGCGCCAGCCTCGTGGTCACCGTGGGTTCGCAGGCCACCTTGGCCGAGTTCCTGGACCGCGGCCGCTCCGGCTCCAACCCGTCGACGTTCCTGACCCGCCTGAAACTGGGCAGCCGCCTCGTGGACGGCAAGGCGGTAGCAACACTGCACCGAGCCAGAGTCTCCACCACAGCCGTGGTGCTACTGATCCTCGCGGTCCTGATCGCGATAGGCGTCGCGCTGGCCGTATCCGACGCAGGCCAGACCTACCTCCAGTGGCTGACAGGCGCCTACCACCACGCCGTCACCTGGCTAAAGGGGCTGTTGAAGTGATCTCACTGCGCTACCACGTGATCTCCATAGGCGCCGTCTTCCTGGCACTGGCACTGGGCGTACTACTGGGCTCAACAACATTGTCCGACTCCCTGCTCTCCGGTATCAGCGGCCAAAAAGCCAAACTGGCCGAACAGGTAGCCGACCTGCAAACCCAGAACAACGCCCTGAACGCCAAACTGTCCGCAGCAGACCAGTTCGCAACAGGCATAGGCCCAAGAACAGTAAAAAATCTACTAACAGGCCGCACAGTAGCAGTAATAAGCACCCCAGACGCCAACAATTCAACAGAACAAGCACTAGCAACACTACTAACAGCAGCAGGCGCCCAGATAACAAGCAAAATCCAACTGACAACAGCCTTCAGCGACCCAAACAAGGCAGACCAACTACGCGACCTGGTAACCCAGTTGATCCCAGCAGGCGCCCAGCTACCAGTAGCCTCAGACCCAGGCACCCTGGCCGGCGGCCTACTGGGCGACCTGCTCCTACTGAACAAATCCAACAACCCCCAAGCCACCCCCAACGAGCGATCAGCCGCCCTAACAGGCCTAGCCGGCGCAGGCTTCATCAAAGCACCAACACCAACACCAACACCCGCCCAACTGGCCATAGTCCTAACCGCCGGCCAACTAGGCGACAAGGCAGGCGACCAAGCAGCCATGCTGGCCAGATTCGCCACCCAACTACAACGAACAGGCCCAGGCACAGTATTGGCCGGCACCAACGGCTCAGCAACAGGCACAGGCCCAATAGGCGTAGCAAGAGCCGACACCGCAGACTCCACACTATCCACAGTAGACAACGCAGACACAGCAGCAGGCAGAATAACAACAATCCTGGCCCTACAAGAACAGCTAAACGGAAAAGCAGGCAACTACGGCACAGCCAGCAACGCCCAATCCCCAATACCACAACCAGCCAACAGCTAGCCGTTCTGTCCTGACACTAAAGAACCCGGTTGGCAGCCAAGGCAGCAAGCCCAGGCTCGAATTTAGAAAGAAAAGACCAAGAAACCAGCCTATAAGGTTAAAAGTCCCCACCCCAAGACGAGCGACCCACCCCAACTCGACCCGAAAGGGGGGTCCGGGGGGCGAAGCCCCGCCGGCTGGGGGTCTGGGGGGCTCGGCCCCCCAGAAAGCGCAGACGACGAATCCAGGCGAAGCCGCGCAAGCGGCGAGCATGGCAAGCCAATGAGGAGGCCCCCCGGTCGTCGAGGGGGGAGGTTACGACCAGGGGGCCTGAACCCAGCCGGCGGTTGGGGGGACCGGCGGGGGCGCGCTCAACGCGCCTGAGGTTGAGCATACTCGGTGAGTAGTCGGTTGGCACGGGAACGTGACGATAGATTTTGACGGATTGGTCGGGGTGGATGACGGCTTGATCGACTCCCCTCGCCGGCCCGAATCCGGGCGTCGCAACGAGAACGACGTCTGACCAATCACTCGATGGGATGGTGTCCGGCGTGCCACGAAGATCAATTTCAGGGCCCGGACCAGCCCGAAGGCGACGCACGACACGTTCGGATCGTCGGGGCGTTCGCTCGGGATCGAGGGGTGTCGTGCTACGGTGAAATCCCGTGGGCAGCCAGTTGGCCGAATCGTTCGTGCCGACCGAGAACACGGGGAGCGTTGTTGGTGCTTCAGGCGCGGATGACCAAGCACGTTTTCGTCACGGGGGGCGTCGCCTCCTCGCTGGGGAAGGGCCTTACGGCCTCCAGCCTCGGTCAACTTCTCACGGCTCGTGGTCTGCGGGTCACGATGCAGAAGTTGGACCCTTACCTCAATGTCGATCCCGGCACGATGAACCCGTTCCAGCACGGCGAGGTGTTCGTCACAGACGACGGTGCCGAGACGGATCTGGACATCGGCCACTACGAGCGGTTCCTGGACCGGAACCTGTCCGGCTCCGCGAATGTGACCACCGGCCAGGTGTATTCCACGGTGATCGCGAAGGAACGGCGCGGGGAGTACCTGGGGGACACGGTCCAGGTCATCCCGCACATCACCGACGAGATCAAGGCCCGCATCAGGGCGATGGCCGACGTCGGCCCGGACGGGGAGCGCCCACACGTGGTGATCACCGAGGTGGGTGGCACGGTCGGCGACATCGAGTCGTTGCCGTTTCTGGAAGCCTGCCGTCAGGTGCGGCATGACGTGGGCCGGGACAACTGCTTCTTCCTGCACGTTTCCCTCGTCCCCTACCTCGCGCCGTCCGGCGAGCTGAAGACGAAACCAACCCAACACTCGGTGGCGGCGCTGCGGAACATCGGTATCCAACCGGACGCGATCGTGTGCCGGGCGGACCGCGAGATCCCGGCCGGCCTGAAGCGCAAGATCGCGCTGATGTGCGACGTCGACATCGACGCCGTCGTTGCCGCGCCGGACGCCCCGTCCATCTACGACATCCCGAAGGTCCTGCATGCCGAGGCGCTGGACGCCTACGTGGTGCGCCGCCTCGGGCTGCCGTTCCGGGACGTCGACTGGACCGTGTGGGGGGACCTGCTGGACCGCGTGCACAACCCGGCGGAAACCGTACGAATCGGACTGGTCGGCAAGTACGTCGACCTGCCCGACGCCTACCTCTCCGTGATGGAGGCCCTGCGGGCGGGCGGTTTCGCGCACCGGGCCAGGGTCGAGATCCGCTGGGTGCCGTCGGACAGTTGCGAGACCGAGGCAGGCGCGGCACGGGCGTTGGCCGATCTGGACGGCGTACTCGTGCCGGGCGGGTTCGGCGTGCGCGGCATCGAGGGCAAGATCGGTGCGATCCGCCACGCCAGAACCAGGGGCATCCCGACGCTGGGCCTGTGTCTTGGCCTGCAGTGCATGGTGATCGAGGTGGCACGGCACCTGGCCGGCATCACCGACGCCGACTCGGCCGAGTTCGACGAGCGCACCAGCCACCCGGTGATCAGCACCATGGCCGACCAGGCCGACGTGATCGCGGGTGAACGGGACATGGGCGGCACCATGCGGCTCGGCGCCTACCCGGCGAAGCTCGAACCGGGCTCGCTGGTGGCCAAGGCCTACGGCACGACCGAAGTGTCCGAACGGCACCGGCACCGCTACGAGGTGAACAACGCCTACCGGAAGCAGCTGGCCGACGCGGGTCTGGCGATCTCGGGTCTGTCGCCGGACGGCCATCTCGTGGAGTTCGTGGAGCTGGCGACCGACCAGCACCCGTTCTTCGTGGGCACACAGGCGCACCCGGAGCTGAAGAGCCGCCCGACCCGGCCGCATCCGCTGTTCACCGCGTTCGTCGGGGCGGCGCTGAGCTACCTCGCGGCGGACCGGCTGCCGGTCGAGCTGCCAGAGACGGCCACCGCGGGCGTGCAGTCGTGACCGAGCCTACGAGCGACGGGCCTGGTAACCACCGGTTCGACACGGTGGCGAGCACCGACATCTACCGGGGTCACGTGATCGCGCTGCGCGCCGACGAGGTGGCAATGCCGGACGGCCGGGTCGCCCGGCGCGAGGTGGTGGAGCACTTCGGCGCGGTCGCCGTTCTCGCGCTGGACGATCAGGACCGGATCGTGCTGATCCACCAGTACCGGCATCCGCTCGGCCGCAGGCTGTGGGAGCTGCCGGCCGGCCTGCTGGACGAGCCGGCCGAACAGCCGGCCGCCGCGGCCGCCCGGGAGCTGACCGAGGAGGCAGGCGTTGTCGCCGGACGCTGGGAGGTGCTGGTCGACGTGGCCGCCTCACCCGGTTTCACCGACGAGGTGGTCCGGGTGTTCCTGGCCACCGAGCTGACCGAGGTGGACCGCCCCGAGGCGTTCGGCGACGAGGAGGCCGACCTCGTGGTGCACCGGATCGACCTGGCCGAAGCGGTCCGGATGGTACTGGCGGGCGAGGTGGTCAATGCCGCGTCGGTCGGCGGCATCCTGGCTACCCAGGCGGTGCGTTCCGGTGTCGGTGTCACCCGGCCGGCCGACGCGCCGTGGCGGGACCGGCCGACCCGGTTCGCGGCACGGGAGTAGAAACAGCGCCATGACCAGCACGGCCGACATCGCACCCGCGCTGTCGGCCGTGCTGCGGCTGTACCTGGACCACCTCGCGGTCGAACGCGGCACGGCCCGCAACACCCTGACCTCCTACACCCGCGACCTGACCCGCTACCTGCGGCACCTGACCAGCCACGGAATCACCGAACTGACCCAGGTGACCGAACCGCGGATCACCGGGTTCCTCGCCGCGCTGCGCGAAGGCGACGACGACCACCCGCCGCTGGCCGCGTCATCGGCCGCCAGGGCGGTGGTCGCGGTGCGCGGCCTGCACCGATTCGCCCTGCTCGAAGGCCTGGTCGACGCGGATCCGGCGCACCAGGTCCGCCCGCCCACCCCACCTCGCCGGCTGCCCAAGGCCCTGCCGCTGGACGACGTCCTGCGCCTGCTGGACACCCAGAACGCCGACGAGCCGAGGTCGATCCGGGACCGGGCACTACTGGAACTCCTCTACTCGACCGGCGCCCGGATCTCCGAGGCGGTCGGCCTCGACCTGGACAACGTGGACCGCGTCGACCGGGTCGTCCTCCTGGACGGCAAGGGCGGCAAGCAGCGCCTCGTGCCGATCGGCAGGCCCGCGCTGGCCGCGCTGGACGCCTACCTGGTTCGTGTCCGACCTGGTCTGGCGGGTAAGGGGCGTGGCACGCCTGCCGTGTTCCTGAACGCGCGCGGTGGCCGGCTGTCGCGGCAGAGCGCGTGGCAGGTGCTCAAGGACAGCGCGGCGCGGGCCGGTATCCGGGTGGCCGTCTCGCCGCACACGCTGCGCCATTCGTTCGCGACCCATCTGTTGGAGGGTGGCGCGGACGTGCGGGTCGTCCAGGAGCTGCTCGGCCACGCATCGGTGACCACGACGCAGGTGTACACGCTGGTCACGGTCACGACCCTGCGGGAGGTCTACGTCACGGCACATCCACGGGCACTGGGCTGACCGGGCGTGGTTTGTACGGAAGCCGAACGCGCTGCGTGTCGCGCCTGTACGGTGAGCGCGACATTTTGCCCCGCCTTGGGTCACGATGAGGTGATGGGAAATGAGCGACGTGGACGAGCCGGTGCGCGACGCCATCACGCTGGTCAGCGTGCTGCACGCGCTGTCCGACCCGACCCGGCTGGCGGTGGTCGGCCAGCTGGACAACGGCGGCGAGACACTGTGCGGCCAGTTGGACGTGTCGGTGGCGAAGTCGACGTTATCCCAGCACCTGCGGGTGCTGCGGGAGGCAGGCGTGACGCACACCCGCCCGGCCGGCACCCAGCGCTGGCTGTCCGTCCGCCGCAACGACCTTGACCGGCTCTTTCCCGGCCTGCTCGACGTGGTGCTGGCCGCTACCAGGCATGCCTCGCTCGCCGGTTAACCTTCGCTTTACGGCGAGGCGCGTTGCCGCCGGTATGAGTGCCGCATAACATGCGGCAGTCGGTCCTATGACTACAGGGAGCCAGGTCGCCATGTCGACACCGCAGCCATCCGTCGAGGGACGGCCGCGCGGTAGTTCGGTTGAGCTGAGCCTCGCCCCCAGGGCACACGACGACATCGACGAGCCACTGGACACGGCGGCGGGCGGCATCGGCTCGACCGGACGGCCGCGGCGCCGAGTGCCGGAGCCGGCCCTGATCGCGACCCACGGCCCGGCCAGGATCATGGCGATCTGCAACCAGAAGGGCGGCGTCGGCAAGACCACGTCGACCATCAACCTGGGTGCGGCGCTGGCCGAGTACGGCCGCCGGATACTGCTCGTGGACTTCGACCCGCAGGGCGCGCTGTCGGTGGGTCTCGGCGTGCAGCCGCAGCAGTTGGACCAGACGATCTACAACGTGATCATGGAGCGTGACGTCGGTGTGGCCGACGTGGTCATGCGCACCACGGTCGACGGCATGGACCTGCTGCCCAGCAACATCGACCTGTCCGCGGCCGAGGTGCAGCTGGTGTCCGAGGTGGGCCGCGAGCACACCCTGGTGCGGGTGCTGCGTCCACTGATCCCGCACTACGACTACATCCTGGTCGACTGCCAGCCCTCGCTCGGCCTGCTCACGGTCAACGCCCTGGCCGCGGCGGACGGCGTGATCATCCCGCTGGAGTGCGAGTTCTTCAGCCTGCGCGGGGTCGCGCTGCTGATCGACACCATCGACAAGGTGCGCGAGCGGCTGAACCCGAAGCTGGAGATCACCGGCATCCTGCCGACCATGTACGACCCGCGCACCCTGCACTGCCGCGAGGTCATGGCCAGGGTGGTCGAGGCGTTCGGCGACGTGGTGTTCGACTCGGTGATCAACCGCACCGTCCGGTTCCCGGAGACCAC
>DASXXM010000253.1:0-3127 GCA_036503065.1 Pseudonocardiaceae bacterium
CGGCTGCTGGAGTATCTTGCCGCGCAGCGGGGCCGGGTGGTCAGCAAGACGCAGATCCTGACCGCCGTGTGGGGCTACGAGGACTACGACCCGAATCTGGTGGAGGTGCACGTCAGCGCGCTGCGCCGGAAACTGGAGGCACACGGGCCCCGCCTGCTGCGCACCGTGCGCGGCCTTGGCTACGTGCTCCGCACGGAGGACGGGTGACCACCGCGTTGCGCACCACTTCGCTGCGGCGACGGGTGACGGTGCTGGTCGTCGTGGTGCTCGCTGTCGTGTTGCTGGGCATCGTGCTGGTGGTGAACGCCGTGTTCGCCGCCGAGACCAACCGGGACCTGACCGCGGTGCTGGCCGACCACGGCCGGGTCGCCCTCACGCTGGCCAGGCAGAACGTGGGCGCACGGGTCCTGCTCAATCGGGTGGACACCGACGGCGTGCGGGCCGAGCTCGTGCTCGCCAACGGCCAGACGTTCGGCAGCCTGCCCAGCCCGTCGGACAACGTGAAACAGGTCACAGTCCGGCTGGTCGCGCGCGGTGCGTTGAGCGGCGCCCGGTTGACGCTGGTCGTGGCGACGTCGGCGATCCAGCAGGCGCAGGTCCAACTGCGCGGAGTGTTGCTGCTGGTCGGGTTGGTCGCGCTGGTGGTGACCGGGATCGTGCTGGTGGTGGCGGTCCGGCTGGCGCTCAAGCCGTTGGCCGTGATGACCGGGCTGGCGAGGTCGATCGCCGGGGGCGACCGGGGCAGGCGGCTCGCGCCGACCCGTCGGAACACCGAACTCGGCGCGACCGCGGCCGCGTTCGACGACATGCTCGACGCCCTCGAAGGCGCGGAACACCAGGCCAGGGTGGCCGAGGCCGCGTCACGGGCGTCCGAGGAACGGACCCGCCGGTTCGTCGCGGATGCCGCGCACGAGCTGCGCACCCCGATCGCCGGCGTGCAGGCGGTGGCCGAGGCGGTGCTGCAACAGTCGCCGGACGCGGGCCAGGAGGAGCGGGACCGGCTGCACCTGCTGCTGGTGCGTGAGTCCCGGCGCGCCGGCCAACTGGTCAACGACCTGCTCGACCTGGCCAGAATCGACGCCGGTGTCGAGCTGACCACGGCCCCGATGGACCTGCGGGCACTGGCCGACACGCAGGCCGAGCGGATCAGGGTGCTCGCGCCGGGGCTGACCGTGCGGGTGGACGGCGCGGCGCTCACGGTGTGGGCGGACGAGGCACGGATCACCCAGATCGTGGCGAACCTGCTGGACAACGCGCGCAAGGCGACCGGACCGGACGGCCACGTCGGGGTGTGGCTGCGCCAGGTCGGCGCGTTCGCCGAACTGCTGGTCACCGACGACGGACCGGGCGTGCCGGCGGCGGACCGGGAGCGGATCTTCGATCGGCTGGTGCGGCTGGACAACGCGCGCGACCGCGGGATGACCGGTTCCGGGATGGGCGGCTCCGGGCTGGGCCTGCCGATCGCCCGTGGCTTCGCCCGCGCCCACGGTGGCGACCTGACCTGCGTGCCGCCGCCGCCCGGCGATCACGGTGCGGTTTTCCGCCTCGTGCTGCCGATTCGCGTCGATCCGGCCGCCCGCACGGAACGCATCACCCGCTTCGCGACCGGACCGCCACCGGCCGCCGGGCCTGCACTGTCCGAACTGTCCGGTCAACCCGAGAGGTGGCAATCGTGATTGTGGTCACTGTCCGCAGTGGTCATTTGCCTTGGTGGGCCACGAAAATACCGCTGATCGACGGTCAGCGGCCGCACGTCGATCAGCGATAATCGCACAGTGTCGACACCTGACGTCCCGCGCTATGCTGCACACGTGCCGTTATCGCCACAGCACGCCGCGTCCGCACTCGGCTGGCGCGGCGTCGTCATTCCTGACGTAGGCGTCCTGGGCTATCGGGTGTCTGCCGTGGTACGGGTCCACGACGAGGTGGATCGCTGGCGCCGGTCGAACGGTTGGCCGCCCCAGCCCGATCCGTCGTGGTTCCGTACCTGGTTCACACCCGGGCCACTGGACCGAACCCCGCTGCCCGCGGTCGAACTGCTCGGCATCCTGGTCACCGAATCGGAACCGGACCGCGCACTCACCGCCTGTGGCACACTGATCAGCCTGGCGCCGTGCGCCGTCGTGCTGCCCGCGGCGATGGTGGACGACTCGTTGCCGCTGAGTGAACTGGACTATTACGGCGTCGGCGTGGTCAGCGGCACGGATGAGGGCAGCGCGAAGGTCGTCGTCCCGCCGGAGGATCGGTCCGGCGAGTTCGGTCCGTCGCTGTATGGGCGTTGGCTCCAGGAAGTCCTGTACGACCGGGTGGTCAAGGGCGAGTTCGCCCCGCAACCGTCCTAATTGGTCACGTCGTCCGGGCCCGGCACCGCGTCCAGCAGCCGTGTCATCTCCGCCATGTCCAGCAGGTCCGGCGGCGCGATCGTGCGGTTGTGCGCCACGTAGTGGAAGACGGCCCTGACGTCCGCGATGTCCGAACCGGACAGTGCCGCCCACGCCAGCCGGTACGCGGCCAGTTGTACGGCCAGCGCCGGTAGCCGCTCGTCGTCGGGCAGCGCGCCGGTCTTCCAGTCGACGACGGTCCAGCCGCCGTCGGAGTCCGCGAACACCGCGTCCATCCGGCCGCGCACGGTCACCCCGGACAGCTCCGTCTCGAACGGGACCTCCACCTCGCGCGGCGTGCGGTCGGCCCAGTCGCTGGCCAGGAACTCGGCCTGGAGCTGGGCCAATCGGTCGTCGGTGACCAGTTCGTCCGCCTCGGACGCGCCCGGCAGATCGTCCACATCGAACAGTCGGCCGGCCGAGTACCGCCGCTCCAGCCAGCCGTGGAACGCGGTGCCACGACGCACGGACGGATTCGGCGGGAACGGCAGCGGCCGCCGCAACCGGCGGGCCAGGCTGTCCGGATCGGCGGCCAGTTCCACCAGTTGGCTCACCGTGAGCTGTGCCGGCAGGAGCACCCGTTCCCGCCGTTCGGCCGCTGCGGCCCGTTCGGCCAGCAGCACGTCGACGTCCCTGGCCCAGCCGTCCGGATCGTCCTCGTCCGGGGTGTCGTCCGGTTGCGCCCGCATGGCCTCGCGGACCAGTTCGGCGCCGTCGATCAGGTTGGTTCGCCGGTCCCCCAACGG
>DASXXM010000254.1:0-12831 GCA_036503065.1 Pseudonocardiaceae bacterium
GCGGCCTTGGCGGTCTCGATCTCCACGATGATCTGGTTGACCTTGACGTCGTCGCCCGGCTTGACGTGCCAGCCGAGGATCTCCGCGTCGGTGAGGCCCTCCGCGGTGTCCGGCAACAGGAATCTCTTGAAATCAGGCATGTCGGGCCCTCACCAGGCCAGCGAGCGGTCGACGGCGTGCAGCACCCGGTCCAGGTCCGGCAGGAACTCGTCCTCCAGCTTGGTCGGCGGGTACGGGGTGTCGAAACCGGTCACCCGCAGCACCGGCGCTTCCAGCGAGTAGAAGCACTCCTGCTGCACGCGGGCGGCCACTTCGGACGCGATGGATGCCTCGCCCGGCGACTCGCTGACCACGATCAGCCTGCCGGTGCGCCGGACCGACTCGAACACCGGTGCCAGGTCCAGCGGCGACAGCGTGCGCAGGTCGATGACCTCCAGCTCGGTGCCGTCCGCGGCCGCCGCCGACGCCGCGGCAAGACACGTCCGGATGGACGGGCCGTAGCTGGCCAGGGTGCCGTTGGCGCCGGTGCGCAGCACCTTCGACGAGTAGAGCGGGGGCGGCGTGGCCGACGTGTCCAGCGGCGCCTTCTCGTAGTAGCGACCCTTGGGCTCGAAGAACACCACCGGGTCGTCGTTGGCGACGGCCTGCTGGATCATCCAGTAGGCGTCCACCGGATTCGAGCACGTGACGACCTTCAGGCCCGCGGTGTGCGCGAAGTACGACTCCGGCGACTCGGAGTGGTGTTCGACCGCGCCGATGCCGCCGCCGAACGGAATCCGGATCACCAGCGGCATCCTGATCCTGCCCTGGCTGCGGTAGTGCAGCTTGGCGACCTGGGACACGATCTGGTCGAACGCCGGGAAGACGAAGCCGTCGAACTGGATCTCGCACACCGGCCGGAAACCGCGGATGGCAAGGCCGACCGCGGTGCCGATGATGCCGGACTCGGACAGCGGGGTGTCCAGCACGCGCTGCTCGCCGAAGTCCTTCTGCAGCCCGTCGGTGATTCGGAAGACACCGCCGAGCTTGCCCACGTCCTCGCCCATCACCAGGACCTTCGGGTCGGCCTCCATGGCCGCCCTGATCCCCTGGTTGAGCGCCTTCGCCATGGTCACCGTCGGTACGGCGGCCGGTGCGTTCGCCGGGGTGCCCTTGGTGCCGATGGTGGGAGCCGCCATCAGTGCCCACTCCCTTCGAAACCCGCGACGTACTCGAGGTACTCGTCGCGCTGCGCGTCGAGCACGGGGCTCGGCTCGGCATAGACGTTGCTGAAGATGCGTTCCGCGGACGGGTCCGGCATGTGCACGCAGAACTCGCGGAGTTCGGCGGCCAACTGGTCGGACTCGGCCTGGATCTCGTCGAAGTACGACTGGTCGGCAAGGCCCGTGCGGGCCAGGTGCACGCGGACCCGTTCGATCGGGTCCTTCAGCTTCCATGCCTCGACCTCGTCGGACAGCCGGTAGCGGGTCGGGTCGTCGGTGGTGGTGTGTGCGTCCATCCGGTAGGTGAACGCCTCGATCAGCACCGGGCCGTTGCCGTGGCGGCATTCGTCCAGCGCCCACCTGGTCACGGCGAGGCACGCGAGCACGTCGTTGCCGTCGACCCGGATGCCGGGGAAGCCGTAGCCGCGGGCCCGCTGGTAGAGCGGCAGGCGGCTCTGGCGTTCGGTCGGCTCCGAGATGGCCCACTGGTTGTTCTGGCAGAACAGCACCAGCGGCGCGTCGTAGACGGCGGACCAGACGAAGGCCTCGTGCACGTCGCCCTGGCTGGTGGCGCCGTCGCCGAAGAACGTGATGGTGGCCTCACCGTCGTCGTCGCCGACCTTGCCCTCGAAGCGCTGGCCCATGGCGTAGCCGGTCGCGTTGAGGACCTGGTTGCCGATGACGATCGTGTAGAGGCTGAAGCGCGTGGCGATCGGATCCCAGCTGCCGTGGTCGGTGGTGCGGAAGATGCCGAGCAGGTCCTGCGGCGGAATGCCGCGACACCAGGCGACGCCGTGTTCGCGGTAACTGGGGAACGCCATGTCCTGCGGCCGCATCGCGCGGCCGGCGCCGACCTGGGCGGCCTCCTGGCCCAGCAGCGGCACCCAGATGCCCAGTTGGCCCTGGCGTTGCAGCGCGTTGGCCTCCCGGTCCACCCGGCGGACCAGGACCATGTCCCGGTACAGCGACCGGAGTTGCTCCGGGGTTATGTCGATGTCGAAGTCCGGGTGCGTGACCCGTTCACCCTCCGGGGTGAGCAGTTGCACCAGATCGGCGCCGCCCTCGCTCGTCGCACGCAAACCGGCGATCACCTGTTCCGTGGTCGGTGTTGCTGCGGTGGCGGCCGGTGTACCCACCGGTCGTTCTGGTGTCCAGTGCTCTGGCTCTGGGGACGACATGGCGCGTGTCTCCTCGGTGTGCGAGGCCGCGCGGCCGCTCGTGACGGCCAGCGACGGCCGTGCCGACAGCCATCGCCGTTCCCCGGTCGGGGAGCGGTCCGGTCGCCGTCGACACTGACGGTTCTCCTCTCCATCCTGGCACGAGCCGGTCCACATGGTGAGCACTCGCGTGTGGTTGCTGCCCAGCCATACCGTTCTGAACTGCGAAAACGGTAGGACGGCCGAACGTAGGGCTGCCTAGCGACACGTTGTCCGCGCTGGTCGTGCCCACCACCCGACGCACCGGTGGCGACCACCCTCGTCCGGCGTGGCCTTGGTCACATTCGACTGACGATCAGTTGCCGGAACGGCCCGGCTGACCGGGCCTCAGGTGGCAGGATTGGCCCGTGGCCGATGTCGATCGCGAAATCCTGACCAGCACCGTGCGCGCACTGTGGGAGCGGGACATCCTGCCCAGCCTGTCCGATCTGGTGGCAATTCCCGCTGTGTCCGAAGGGTTCGACCCCGACTGGGCGGCCAACGGACACCTGGCCGCCGCGGTCGGGCACGTGCGGGACTGGCTGGTCGCGCGTGACCTGCCCGGCGCAACGGCCGACGTGGTCGAACTGCCCGGCAAGTCGCCGGTGCTGCTGCTGGACATCCCGGGCACGGCGGGCACCGCGGACGTCGGCACCGCGCTGCTCTACGGCCACCTGGACAAGCAGCCACCGGTCGGCGGCTGGTCGACGGGACTTGACCCGTGGACTCCGGTGGTGCGCGACGGTCGCCTCTACGGGCGCGGCGCGGCCGACGACGGCTACGCCGGGTACGCCGCCGCCGCGGCCGTCGAGGCGGTGCGGGCCGCCGGTGGGCGGCACGGCCGGTGCGTGCTCCTGCTGGAGACGGGCGAGGAGTCCGGCAGCCCGGACCTGCCCGAATACCTCGAACTGCTGGCGCCGCGCCTTGGTGTCGTGTCGCTCGTGGTGTGCCTGGACTCCGGCGCCGCGGACTACGAGCGGATGTGGCTGACCACGTCGCTGCGCGGGCTCGTGCAGACCACGGTGACCGCGCGGGTGCTGCGGATGGGCCAGCACTCCGGCGGCGTCGGTGGGATCGTGCCCAGTTCGTTCCGAATCCTGCGGGAACTGCTGGACCGGCTGGAGGACGCGGCCACCGGCGAGGTGTTGCTGCCGGCGGCGCACGTGACGATTCCGGCCGACCGGCAGGCCGAGGCGAAGGCCGCGGTCGAGGCCGCGCCCGGCATGGTGCGCGACGGGCTGCCGGTGCTGACCGGCATGTCGTTGGTGGACGACGACGAGACCGAGCTGGCGCTGAACAACACGTGGCGCCCGACCATGGCCGTGGTCGGCGCCGCCGGCCTGCCCGCACCCGAGGACGCCGGCAACGTGCTGCGCCCGGACACCACGCTGTGCCTGAGCTTCCGGCTGCCGCCGACCGCCGATTCCGCCGCGGTCCGGGCCGCGGTCGCCGAGGCGTTGACCACCGACGTGCCCTACGGCGCGACGATCGAACTCTCCAGGGCCGATGCCGCCGACGGCTGGAACTCACCGGATCTGGCGCCGTGGCTGCGTGCCGCGCTCGACGACGCGTCCGAGTCCGTGTTCGGCGGGCCGTGGCGGGCGTTCGGCATCGGCGGGTCGATCCCGTTCATGGGACTGCTGCACGAGAGGTATCCGGCCGCGCAGTTCGTGGTGACCGGGGTGCTCGGCCCGGGGAGCAACGCGCACGTGCCGGACGAGTCGCTGCACCTGGCCTACGCCCAGCGGGTGACCGCGGCGATCGCCCTGCTGCTGCACGCGCACGCGGACACGCATGGCGGCTGACCTGCACGGCGGCGGCGAGCCGCCGGAGACCCACGGCGAACTCGACGTCCACGACCCGAATCCGCCGTCCTGGGCCAGGATGCCGGCGGAGGACGTGGTCCGCCCGGTGCTCGAGCCGGACACCAGCGGCGTGCTGCGGTGGCGTCGCCGCTCGGCCGCGCCCCCGGTGGTGCGGATCGAGGACCGGTACCTGACCGGCACGCTGAACCTGCGGGCGCTGGAGTTCCCTTACCTGCTGGAGTTCGTGCGCTGCCGCTTCGAGAAGCCGCCGGACCTGCGCCAGGCCACCCTGGCCGGACTCGAACTGCGTGGCTGCTGGCTGCCGGGCCTTTCGGCGCGCAACGCCCGCAGTGACAACGACATCGCGTTGCTCAACACAACCGTGCACGGCGGTTCGGTCGACCTGACCGACGGCAACATCCGCGGCTCGCTGCTGCTGTCGGGCAGCAGGCTGTACCACCCCGGCCGTTACGGGCTGCGCGCGGACCGGCTGCAACTGGCGGGCGCGTTGCTGGCCAACAGCCTGGACGTGGTCGGCCAGGTCCGGATCCCCGGCATGCGCAGCGGCGGCAACGTGAACTTCAGCGGCGCCGGACTGCACAATGTGGACGGTTGCGCGCTGGACGGCAACGGCATGCACGTCGGCGGGAACCTGGTGTGCAGCCGGGATATGGTGACGGGGCAACGGTTCAACGCGACCGGCTGGGTGTTCCTGCCCAGCGTGCGGGTGGACAGCGACTTCTCCATGCGGGGCGCGCGGTTGGCGCCCGGTGGCGGCAGCACGGCCAACCTGCCGGTCGACGACCCGTATTACGACGTGCACACCACGCTGATCGCCGACCGCATCCAGGTGGGCGGCAACACCGACCTCGACCAGGACTTCGTCAGCACCGGCACGCTGCGGATGGTGAACGCGCAGATCGGCGGCTCGCTGCGGATGACGAGCGCGTGCGTGGACATCTCCGGCGGCCGCGACGCCCCGTTCGACAACCGCGCGGTGTACCTGGACGGCACCCAGATCATGGGCAACCTCGACGCGAGGGGCATCCGCGTGACCGGCGAGTGGCGCTCGCTGGACCTCGGCGTGCGCGGCAACGTCCGGCTCGACGGCGCCGTGCTGGCCAATCCGGGCAACGACGTCTGGGTCGGCAGGCGCGCCACCATCGGCGGCAACTTCGAGTGCCGCGACGCCGAGATCTACGGCTCCATGATCATGCAGGAGATCCAGATCGGGGCCAACCTGGACCTGCGCGCCAGCAGGCTGTCCCGCCCGGGCCGGTACACCAGGGACCGCAACATCAAGCCCTCCCTTGACGTCCGGGCCGGCCGGATCGGCAGGGACCTGATCTGCGCCGCCGGCAAGCGCGCGTTCGCCGCGGCGGGCGAGGTCCGGATGGTGCGCGCCACGATCGGCCGGCAGCTCACCTTCGCGGGCGCCGAACTCGGCGTGAACGGCGAGAGCCGCGGCGCGCTCAACGCGTTCGGCGCCCAGACGCTGGAACTCGCGCTGACCCTGGCCCGCCCGGCCTACGGCCGGATCACGCTGCGCCAGGTTCGGTGCTCATCGCTGGGCGACAACGAGGCGCTGTGGCAGGCCACCGGCGGCATCGATCTGGACGCGTTCAGCTACGACTCGCTGACCAGGCCGATCGACCTGGCCGACGACGCGGCCGTGGTGCGGCGCCTGCGGTGGCTGCGGGCCGCGCAGGGCGACACGTATCGCCCGGGGCCTTATGACCAGCTCGCCGCGATGCTGCGGTCCGTCGGCAACGAGGAGCACGCCGACACCGTCCTGATCGAGAAGCAGCGTCGTCGATATGTCGCGCTGGCGCGGGGTTTCCGGGTGCTCGGCCCGTTCGTGGTGTGCTGGAGCTGGCTGCAGCGCTGGATGGTCGGCTACGGCTACCGGCCGTCGCGGGCACTGGGCTGGTTGTTCCTGCTGCTGGTGACCGGCACGCTGTGGTTCTGGCTGTACCCGGCGCACTGCATGCCGCTCACCGGCGCGGCAGGTGACCCCGCCTCGTTCGCCGGCTACCGCTTCTGCCCGATCACCAACCAGGACGATCACCTGGTGTGGAACCCGTTCCTGTTCACACTGGACCTGCTGGTGCCGATCGTGGACTTCGGCAACAAGAACCGGTGGGCACTGCCCGGCGTGTCACAGTGGTTCTCGGCCGGCCTGATCGCGGCGGGCTGGATCCTGGCCACCACGGTCGCCGCCGGTGTCACGCGGATGCTGCGCCGTCAGTGACGGTCGTCAGTGCGGCAGCTGGAAGTGCCAGACGAGCATCGACGGCACGCCTTCGTTGGCGGCTCGTGCGGCCTCGGGTACCAGGTCCGCCACCGACCACGGCCATGCCTCCCACGGTCCCAGCTCGTGGGCGGCCGGCGCGGCCGGTTTCCCTTGCCGACCGCGGGGTTCCTCGCAGCGCCGCAGTAGCAGTCCCGCCGACAGTGCGGCACGGAGATAGTCCCCGACCAGGTGGCGATAACTGACCACCCGACCGGGCCGGCCGCCGGGGCCGCGCAGGCGCGGGTTGTAGCCGCGTGCCACCGATTCGGGATGCATGTCGGCGATGACCACGTGTCCGCCGGGACGCAGCACCCTGGCGAATTCCGCCAGCACCGGTGGGAGCGCGGGAACGTGCGTCAGCGCCAGCGCACAGACGACCAGATCGACCGCCGCGTCGGGCACCGGGAGCTCGTGCAGATCGCCGCGCCGGAAATCGCCGTCCGGGACACGTGTGCGTGCTCGGGCGAGCATGTCGGGCGAGCTGTCCACCCCGACGACCGGATGGCCACGCGCGGCGAGAAACTCCGCGTACCGGCCGGTGCCGCATGCGGCGTCCAGGGCGGCGCCGACCGGCAGCGCGTCGAGGATCTCCTTGACCACCGGTTCGTCGAGATCGAACGCGGTGTTGCGGGGTTCGTCGTACGTCCTGGACCAGACCCGGTAACCGTCGACCGTGTCCACCCGGTCGACCTCAACGGCCGCGTCGGTCAGCGACTCGTCGTCGAGCAACCGTCGGATCTCGGCGATCCGAGCCGCCACGAAGTCCCTGTCGAACTCCCCGGTGAACGAGCGCAACAAGCCGAGGCCTTCGAGGCCGAGCGCGTAGGCCAGCGGGTTTTCGTAGCTCACCCGCGTGACGCTAGCGACGCCGGTCCGGTCCCGCGAACGACTTTTGTCAGTCCCGGACCGGAAAGCCGTACACGTCAACGACGACACCACTCGCTGCGGCAGCCAATGCCAGTGCGGCCGCGGTGACCAGCCGACCGGTTTCCGGGTCCGCGGTGGTGACATCCGCGGTGGTGCTCAGTTGCCAGCGGCACGGTTCGCGCGTGCGCAGCGGCCCGAGCGCGAGCGGTGGCGGTGCCGTCCTCGACCTGGCCAGGTAGCCCGGCCAGAAGACGGTCAGGAACACCGGCTCCCGCTCGCTGATCAGAAAGTAGCTCTGCTCGACGTTCTGATGTTCGTCGACCGTGAGTTGCCGCCCGTCCTCTTCGCCCGCATAGGGCTGCACTATTTCGATCACCTGGTCGGGTGGGATTGGTTGCTCCGCGTACACCGAGAGGTCGAAGTCCAGCTTGGCCCACGGACGTTCGGCGTACATCATGCCGTTCAGCCGGATCGTCAGGCCGCGGATCAGCCGCTCGCCGTCGGCCAGTTTGGCGTCCTCTGGCCGTTCCTGTCGTTTGGGCAACGGCCACGCGCGGGCGTAGTAGGCGACCTTCCCAGGGTCGGCCGGGACGGCGACCGGTCCGTAGAGCAGTACGCCGTTGTCGAAACTGAACCGGTCGCGGTGCACGCGCAGGCCGGGGTCGTAGCGCCGCAACAGCGCGGCGACCTCGTCCACCCGCTCGGCGGGCACCACCATGGTGGGCCCGGCGGCCAGGTGTTTCGCGGTGCGGTCGAACAGGCCCATGCGTCTCCCGTCAGGGTAGGACGACCCCTCGGTCGCGGAGCCGGTCGGCGAGCGCGAGCCGCGCCGGTCGTTCCCAGATGGTCTCCGGCATCAGCATGGCCAGGAACAGCGCCACGTACAGACCGACGAAGACCAGTGTCGCGAGTACCAGGACGACCTGCCCGACGAACAGCCCGGACCGGGCCAGGGTGCCCAGCACCGCACCGGCCGATCCGGCGGGCCGGGCGACCGGCTTCGGCGCCACCGGCCGGAGGTCGTGCCAGCGCCGTTTCGTCCGCACGACGAGGAACACGACGACCGCCAGCGAGTAGACCACTTCGATGGCCAGCGCCACCCAGAACCCGGTGACCGACGTCCGGCGGATCGCGCCGAAGAACCCCCGGAGCAACGCGGCCACCAGGGCAAGGATCAGCGCCGAGACGACCACCAGCAGGACCCGGCGCAGCCAGTAGCGGAAGCCGCGCTCGTACCAGGTGGTGCCGAGCAGGGGCACCCGCTCGACCGCGATGCCGCGGGGCAGCGCCGATCGGGGCGGGAACCGGACGTGCGCCATCAGAAGATCGACGTGATGCCGTGCCACACGCTGGTTGCCATGTGCCCCAGGTCTTTTCCGGTCTTGACGGCACTGTTGCCGACCCCGTCGACGACACCCATCGCGACGCCGTGCTGCTGGATGTCGCCGCCCCAGTTCTCGTCGATGAGGTTGTGGCCGAAGTCGCCGACGCCGATCGCGACCACCCCGCCGACGGCGACGCCCGCGGCGACACCGAGCACGGGCGCCCCCGCGATGCCGAGCGCCGTCGCCCCGGCCGCGACGCCACCGGCGGCAGCGCCGCCCGCCAAGGTGCCAAGGGCGATGCCGCCGATGTTGGACGCCGCCTCGGCCGGATAGGCGATGGCCGCGGGTCGGCCGTACTTGTTGATGTCGTCCTGCGCGCCGAAGTAGGTGCCGACGCCGGCCGCCGCGATGTCGATGACCGGGACGTCGGCCGCTGCCTTCAGCAGGCCGGTCAGGCCGTCGGCACCCTTCAGCGCGTTCCCCACCGCCGGGATGTCACTGGTGCTGAAGCCGAGCGCCTTGGTGAACAGGTTCTCGTGGCTGGCCGCGGTCGTCACATCGCTCTTGACCGACTCGAGTTCCGTCTTCGCATCGCCGAACTTCTGGGCTCCCGCGTCCGTCCACGGCCCGAACCGGCCGTTGGCCAGCCGGGCCTCCTCCCGCGCGTTGACGACCGCCTGCTGGACGGTCTTCTGCATGTCCGGGATCTTGCTCTCCACGTACTTGCGGTAGCCGGTCGGCAGTGCCCAGAAGCCACGCAGGGCGTCGGCGAGCGAGTTGTAATCGCCTGGTGCCAGACCCTTGTCGCCCGGCGCGATCTGCGCGTACACCTTCTGCAACTCGCCCGCCGCCTGGGTACGTGCGGTCGACGCCGCCAGCATGCAGTTGTTCCACAGGTTCTGGTAGGCGACCCGCCAGCTCTCCTTGTTCGGGTCGGCCAGGCATACCTGCGGGCCGCTGCCGTCCGCGCCGATCGGCACGCCGGCCTTGGTGGTCTGGTCGGCGGCCTGTTCCAGCGCGTTCTCGATCTTGGCCAGGTCCACGGCGAGCTGGTCCACGATGTCGCCGGTCTGCGAGATCACCAGGCCCAGCGCGGTGGCACCGGTCGAGTCGCGCTCCCACGCCTTGGTGAACGCCGACGCCGCCGTCCCGGTCCAACTGGCGTCCGCGACGATCCGTGTCACGCGGCTGTCCAGCGCGGTCACCACGTCGGTGATCTCCGGGACGTAGCCGTAGAGCGTGCCCGAGTACGCGGAGAGCCCGTGGATGTCGCCACCGATCCAGTTGTGGGCGAACGCGGCCAGCGGCGACGGCGATTTGGCGCCCATGGCGGGTCCCCTTACTTGATCTTGCCGGGATCGGCGATCTGGCCGAACAACTGGTTCAGCGTCTCGTCGGTGTGCTGGTAGTTGTCGTGTGCCTGCTGCAACTTGACGCCGTTGTCCGCCATGTCACCGGCGATCTGCAGATGCAGCAGGCCGATCGCGTCCACGAGCGAACCGAGGCTGCCGTCGAACGCGCCGGAGCCGCTGCTCGGTGGCGCGGCAGGCGCCATCGGCATGATCTGCTTGAAGATCCCCGACTCGGTGTGGAAGGTGCTCGCCGCGTTCTGCAGGTCACCCATCACAACGCCGTAGCCACCGCTCATCCCTGGCTCCTCAGTAGTGCCTCGATATCGCTGTCCTGCCACCGCGCGGCGTCCTGGTCGACCGGTGGGTCGACGACCACCAGGTCGACCTCGGCCCGCCCCATCAACTCGCTGGCCTTGGACAACGGCAGACTCACCCACGGCTGCACCGGCCCGAGTGCGTCGACCAGCCGCTCGCGAGTGGTGAACACCGGCAGCATGCGGCGCCCGTCGGGCAGTCCGCGCACCTCGAATACGACGTCGTGGCGGCCGCCGCGGTTCCGTGGATGTGCGGGCACGAAAACCAGCCCGGGCTCAGCCGGCCGCTGTCCCCTGGGATGTCGCGGTGTTGCGTCAGCCATCGGGCCACCGTAGACGAGCGACCCCGGCCATGCCGATGGAACGGGCCGCACAAAAACGGAGCTGGGCCGATCCACTGTGGATCGGCCCAGCTCCGGTTCGGCGAGTCAGATGTCCGAGTGGCTCAGCACCACGTCGTGTACGCCGTCCTCGCCCGCGTTGACCTGGCGGTGGCTGCTCACCGGCGGGTAGCCGCTGGCGATCACCGTGTAGTCGCCTTCCGGCAGGTTGCCGAAGGTGTAGCCGCCGGTGTCGCTGGTGTTCGTCATGGCGACCACATTGCCGTCTGCGTCGACCAGGGTGACCCTGGCGTTGACGACCGGGCGGCCGTCGTCGGCGGTTGTGGTGCCGGCCAGGCTGGCCGCACCGGACAGCTCGACGTCCGTCACGGCGTCGCCGCTGTCGGAGACCACCAGGGCGCTCGCGTACGGGCGGTAGCCCGCCGCGCTGACGACCAGGGTGTAGCTGCCGCCGAGCAGATCGCCGAACGTGTACCGGCCCTCGGTGTTCGTGCCGGCCGCGCCGACAACCTCGCCGCGGATGTCGGTCAGGGTGACCGTCGCGCCCGCCACGAGCTCGCCGCCGCCGTGCACGACGCCGGTGGCGCGGGCCGTGCCGGACAGGATCACGTCCATGGTCACCGTGTCGCCCGCGGCCCGCAGTGTGGCGGCCGACGGTTGGTGTCCGGCCGACGACGCGATCAGCACGTAGGCCCCGTCCAGCGGCGCGACCAGCCGGAAGCTGCCGTCCATGGCGGACGTGCCGCGTTCGACCTGTTGACCGCCGTGGTTGGTCAGGGTCAGGACCGCGTCCGCGGTCGGCGTGCCGTCGGTGCGCCGGACGTGGCCGGTGACCAGCGTGCCGTTGACCTCGTGGTGTCCCACACCGTTGCCAGAGAACCCGACGGGTACCGCGTCGACCGCGCCGTTCAGCGCGTGCTTGCCCGCGCCGACCAGTTCCGGCTCCGCGTACGCCAGCGAGTCCAGTTCGTCGTCCAGCGAGTCGTCGACGATGGTGCCATCGGGCAGCGGGGCGCCGCCGCCCTCGCCCTCGGCCATGGCCTGGACGGCCGAGATGCTGCGCAGCGGGATCTCCTTGATCAGCACGGTGACCAGGAAGGCCACCACGCCCACCGCGGCGACGACCCAGAACACCAGGTCGATCGAGTCGGCGAAGCCCTTCAGGAACGGCGCCGCCAACCGGGGGTCGATCCGCTGCAGGAAGGACGAGTCCTGCAGCAGGCTGCCGGTACCGGTGCCCTTCAGGATGCCCAGCACCGGTGCGTTGACCGGGTTGTGCGTCACGGTCGGGTCGGCGAGGGCCTGGGCGAACGGGCCACCGCGGACCGCGCTGGTGAGCGCACTGGCGATCTTGCCGCCGACCGCGTTGAACAGGATGGACAGGAACACCGCGACACCCAGCGTGCCGCCGATCTGCCGGAAGAACGTGGCCGACGCGGTGGAGACGCCCATGTCCCTGAAGTCCACCGCGTTCTGCGCGGCCAGGGTCAGCGTCTGCATGCACAGGCCGACGCCGGCGCCGAGCACCAGCATGAACAGCATCGGCCGCCACATCGGCGTGGTCGCACCGACCGTGGTGAACAGCAGCGAGCCCGCCACGATGAACATCGAGCCGAGGACCGGGAAGATCTTGTACCGCCCGGTCCGGGACGTGATCTGGCCGGACACGACGGACGCGCCCATCAGGCCGACGATCAGCGGCAGCATCTCCAGGCCGGACACGGTCGGCGAAGCGCCGCGCACGATCTGCAGGTACTGCGGAATCAACGTGATGGCACCGAACATCGCGGCACCGACGACGACGCCGGCCACGATGAGCGTGCTGAACACCTTGTTGCTGAACAGCCGCAACGGGATCAACGCGTTGTCGCCCATCAGCTTCTCGGTCACGATGAAGGCAATAACACCGATCGCGCCGATGGCGTAGCAGAGGATCGAGGACAGGCTGCCCCAACCCCACTGCTGGCCCTGCTCCGCGACGACCAGCACCGGCACCAGGCCGACGACCAGCGTCACAGCGCCCCACCAGTCGATCCGGTGGCTGCGGGACTGGTGCGGCACGTTGAGCACCCTGGCGACCACGAACAGGGCAGCAAGCCCGATCGGCACGTTCACCAGGAACACCCAGCGCCAGCC
>DASXXM010000255.1:0-2743 GCA_036503065.1 Pseudonocardiaceae bacterium
TGGACTTCCTGCGCAACACGTGGCGCGGGCTGACCGCGATGCGCACCGCGCTGGTGCTGCTGTTCCTGCTGGCGCTGGCCGCGATGCCGGGCGCGCTGCTGCCGCAGCGGTCGCTGAACGAGCCGAAGGTCGAGCAGTACATCCTCGATCACGGCTGGTGGGGCCGGCTGCTGGACAGGTTCCAGTTCTACACCGTGTACAGCAGCGTCTGGTTCTCCGCGATCTACGTGCTGCTGTTCGTCTCGCTGGTCGGCTGCCTGTTGCCCAGATCGGTGGAGTACGCCCGCCAGGCGGTGGCGAAACCCGTTGTCACGCCTCGGAATCTGGCCCGGTTGCCGCACCACGAACAGGCCGAGGTGGACGGATCGCCGGACGACGTGCTGGCCGCCGTGCGTCCCCGGTTCCGCGGCTGGCGAACGGTGGCACGAACCGAGGAGTCCGGTGCGCTGACGCTGTCCACCGAGCGCGGTTTCGTTCGGGAGACCGGCAACCTGGTGTTCCACTTCGCACTGCTCGGGCTGATCGTGGCGTTCGCGCTCGGCAAGATGTTCAGCTACACCGGCCAGGTCATCGTGCTGGCCAACGGTTCCCAGTTCTGCAACTCCGGCGTGCTGGACTACGACTCGTTCACGCCGGGCCTGCGGGTGGACGGCACCCACCTGGATCCGTTCTGCGTCAAGGTAAACGACTTCACCGCCAGCTACACAGCGGCCGGCGAGGCAGTTCATTTCGAGTCGAACATCCAGTACCAGTCCGGCGCGGACCTGACCACGAACACCTGGCGCCCCTACGCCCTCCAGGTCAACTCGCCACTGCGCACCGCGGGCGACCGGGTCTACCTGCTCGGTCACGGCTACGCCCCGCAGTTCACCGTGACCTTCCCGAACGGCCAGGTACGCACCGGGCTGATCCAGTGGAAACCCGACGACCAGACGACGTTCCTGTCCGAGGGCGCCACGAAGTTCGACCCGCCGAACGTGACAGATCCGTCCCAGGTGACCAAACACCAACTGGCGATCACCGGACTGTTCGCGCCGACGGCCCAGTTCCAGAACGGGCTGATCGCCTCGACGTACCCGGGGCCGACCGCGCCGGGCGTGTCGCTGGACATCTACCAGGGCGACCTCGGCGAGGACACCGGGACCGGGCAGAGCATCTTCGGCATCGACCAGAGCATGGTCACCGACGGCCGGTTGAAGCTGGCCGGCAAGGCGGACCTGCGACCGGGCCAGACGACCACACTGCCCGACCACACGAAGATCCGGTTCGACTCGGTCGAGCAGTGGGTGTCGTTGCAGGTGGCGCACGACCCGACCCAGGTCTACGTGCTGGTGTTCGCACTGCTGATGCTGATCGGGCTGATCACGTCGCTGACCGTCAAGCGCCGCCGGGTGTGGGTGCGGGTGAGCCCAGCGGACGCGACGGACGGCACTGGTCGTACGGTGGTCGAGATCGGCGGGCTGGCCCGGACCGACCAGGCGGGATACGGCGAGGAGTTCACCCGGCTCGCGGCAGCGGTGCTGGACGCGGCAGGTAGGAAGGACACTTGATGCCGGTCGACGCGGCGCTCGCACAGAACAGCACCTACGCCTATGTGGCCGCGGTGACGATCTACGTGCTGTCGATGTTCTTCTACCTGGCGGAAACCGCCTTCGGCCGCCGTGCGGCCGCCAAGCCCGCGCGCGAACTCGTGACGGTCGGCGGGGGCACGGAGTCGCAGGCCGACGAGCCGGTCGACCCAGGCGTGCGGGGCAACCGGCCGCTGCCCGAACGCCTCGGCCGGATGGCGGTCGCGCTGACCGTGCTCGCGGCAGGCGTGCACGTGGTGTCGATCGTGCTGCGCGGGCTGGCCACGCACCGCTGGCCGTTGGGCAACATGTACGAGTTCATGTCGTTCGTGTGCCTGATCGCGGTGGTCGTGTGGCTGGTCATGTTGCGCCGGTTCGCCATCCGCCGGTTGGGCGCGTTCGTCCTGATCCCGGTGTTCATCCTGATGTTCCTCGGTGGCACCGTCCTTTACACCCAGGCCGAGCCGGTACAGCCGGCGTTGCAGTCGTACTGGCTGGTCGTGCACGTCACGGTCGTGTCCACGGCGGCGGGTGTGCTGATGGTGCCGGGCGTGGCCAGCGTGCTCTACCTGATCCGCGGCGCGTACGACCGGAATTCGGCACGGTTCGCCCGGCTGGGCCCGAAACTGCCGACGACCGTGACACTGGACCGGCTGGCCTACCGGACCACCATCTTCGGCTTCCCACTGTTCACGTTCGGCGTCATCTGCGGCGCGATCTGGGCCGAGTCGGCGTGGGGCCGGTTCTGGGGCTGGGACCCGAAGGAGACCACGGCGTTCGTGGCGTGGGTGGTCTACGCGGCATACCTGCACTCACGGGCCACCGCAGGCTGGCGGGGCAACCGCGCCGCCGCGATCAACATCCTGGGCTTCGCCGTGATGATCTTCAACCTGTTCTTCATCAACCTGGTGACCACCGGCCTGCATTCCTACGCGGGCGTCGGCTGAGCGTCTTGGATCACGACCCGGAGTCGCGTAGCGGCCCCGTGTCGACCGGTGTGCTCGCGGCGACTACCTTCGGTGGGGTCAACATGCTCGCCACCTGTTCAGGAGGACTCCAGCGGTGACTGGACGCTACGAGGAGCCCGCCGCGCCGAGGCATGAGGCGGCCTGGCAGCCACCGACGCACCCGGGCCAGGCCGAACCCCAACAGGGAGCTGCTACGTCGGCCGGTCC
>DASXXM010000256.1:0-12442 GCA_036503065.1 Pseudonocardiaceae bacterium
CATCCCCAGTTTCTCTGCCACATAGTCATATTCAGCCCGGCCGCCGAGCACCGTCAGCCGCAACAGCTCCTGGCACTCGTAAGGCAACCGGCTGAAGGCCCGCCACAGCAACCGGTCGCGGTCGGACCGCAACGTCTCCTCTTCCGGCAGCCCCTCCGCACTGGGCAACTGCTCGAGGGCGCCGCCGGGCAGCGGATCGACCCGATCGCGACCGCCCCTGGTCTTGAACGCCTCCCGGCGGGTGGTGATGATCAGCCAGTTGGCCAGCGCCCTCGGCTCGGCGACCGAGTGCAGATTGCGCAGAAACGTCAGCCACACGGTCTGGACGACGTCCTCGGCAACGATGCGGTCCAGGCCCTGGCCGCGGGCGACGTACCAGACAAGCGGGGTGAGGTCGGCCACGAGCGCGTCGAGCGCCTTCGTGTCGCCGGCTCTCGCGGCGATCAGACAGGCCGCGTGCCGCGCGTAGCTGGTCAACTCCCGCCAGTCCACGTCCTCGAAGGGCGGCTGGCCGTCGCTCATTGCGGTACTCCCGTCCCGAGGAACCTCGCCTGCGCGTCCGACACACCCCGGTAAGCGCATTGTTGTCCGAGATCTTCCCTCTTGACACGCTCCGGCCAGCATGGCCCCACCTCCATGTCCCCACTGAGCCATACTGGCCGGTCACGAGACAGGAGACCGGACGAGGGCACCAGATACACCCAGCTGGAACATTCAACCGATCAGGCTAACGAGAGAGGCCGGGAAGCGGTTCGCTTCCCGGCCTCTGTGACGGATCGGTCGAACGAGGATCGGTCGAACGGTCGATCCCGGTTGTGCGGTGGCACGTGCGGTCGCTCAGCCCTCTTCCTGAGTCAGGATGTGGGACTGCGGGACGCCACTGTCCACTTCGCCGTCCACTTCCTCGGTCAGGATGTGGGACTGCGGGACGCCGCTGTCATGCGGGCGGACGCCGCCGGTCGTGCTCGGCGTGGCCGGTTGGTCCGGCTCCTCCGGGGTCGTGGCCGGGACTGTCCCGGCTGCCGTGCCGTGGTTGCCGCCGATCTCGTCGTTGACGTCGTCGACACCGAGATCAGTGATGGTGGTCATGACGTGAATCCCCCTCGATAGATGTTGACATTGAGTGACGACGGTACGGCCCAGTTGGCGTACAGATTGGCCCGCATCGCGTCGCTGCGTGACTACCATGCCGCAATTGACAGCATATGGGTGATGACATTAGCGCTAGACCACCCGATCGGAGTAGCCCCCGGTAACCAGGAACCTTTCGCGGTTACCCTTTGTTGATCACGGAGCGTGTGCTGCTACCTGGCAATAGTTCGCACTTGTGGGGCTGCGGCTCCCCAGCCGCAGCCCCACCCGTGTCGCGATTCCCCAACTGCGACTCGCAAATCGCTGTTCTACTGTCAAACAACCGCAGGAGGCCCCTTTGCACCCCCAGGTGGCAAAGGGGCCTCCCGCCGCGATGCGAACGACCCACGACTTCCGGTCCGGCCCCCCAAACCGGACGGCGCTCGTGTCCCCTCTCGTCATCGCACCGAGGCTGTGCTCCCCAACATCAGCCCGACACGAACAAGGAGTCGGCTCACACGGACCAGATACAGACCGCTCGACCGCGCTTTCCGGCGATCTGTACGCTCTGGCGCTGACCTGGACATTTGTCGCTCCGTGTGCGGCAAGGGTCTGGAAAGGTCCACCAGACGGACTAACGTCCGAAGGAGACTTGACTCAGCGTGTTCAGCGAGCTTTCGTTGTCCAACACCAACGTTGCGTCCCCGGCAAAGGGGGTGGTCATGGCAGCGCAACTCATGGCCGCGCAACTCACGGCCGGTCAGCTCATGGCCGGTCAACGTATGGATCGGCAGCAGCCGCTGATCGTCGGCCGCCACGCCGAGCGCGCGGCGATGACCGAGGCGGTCGACCGGATCGCGGCCGGCGGCTATCGCCTCGTCCACCTGTCCGGCGAGCCCGGCATCGGCAAGACCAGGATGCTGTCCTGGCTGGCCGACGCGGCCCGCGCCAGGGACCTGCCGGTCCTGTGCGGCTCGGCCGCCGAGTTCGAGACCGACGTGCCGTTCGGCCCGCTCACCCAGGCGCTGGCCGGGCGACTGACGGAACTGCGCGACGACCTGCGCGACCGGCTGTCCGAGGAGCGGTACCGGCTGGTCGCCACCGTGTTCCCGGCGCTGGCCACCGACTCCCCCGCCGACCTGCGCGAAGCCGAGCGCTACCGCCTGCACCGCGCGCTGCGCTCGCTGCTGGAGGCCGTCACGCCGGCCACCGGCCTGGTGTTGTGCCTCGACGACCTGCACTGGGCCGATGCCGCGACCTGCGACTTCCTGGCCCACCTGCTGCGCAGGCCACCGCGGGCACCGCTGCTGCTGGCGCTGTCCAGCCGACCACGACAGCAACCGGCCCGGCTGGCCGACGTGCTGCGCGGCAGCGATGGCACGCACATCGCACTGCATCCGCTGTCACGCGTCGAGACGGCGGAACTGGCCGGTGTCGACCCGGGCAGCCGGCGCGGCGGTCAGCTGTACTCGGCCACCGGCGGCAACCCGCTCTACACCGAACTGCTGGCCGGCTCGCCGGCCAGCGCACTGAACGCGGCAGGCGAGTCGTGCGTCGAGGTGCTGACCGACGCGTTCGCCAGGGAACTGCGCGGTCTCGGCGAGGCCGACCGGCTCGTGCTGGCGTCGGCGGCCGTCGTCGGCGACGAGTTCGACCCGAACCTGGTGGCCGCGATCGCCCAGCGACCGGTCGCCGACGTGCTCGCGGCACTGGACCGGCTGGCCGCCCGCGACCTGGTGCGCGCCGCGACCACAGAGCCACGGCTGCGGCACCGGCATCCGCTGCTGCGCACCGCCGCCTACCGGGAGGCCAACGCGCGGTGGCGGCTGGCCGCGCACCGCAGGGCATGGGACGTCCTGGCCGAACAGGGCGCGCCGGCCACCACGATGGCTCGGCACGTCGCGCATTCGGCGCCGGTCGGCGACCGGAACGCGGTCGCGGTACTGCTCGCCGCGGCCGAGGGCACCGAGGTGACCGCGCCGGCGAGCTGTGCGCACTGGCTCGCGGTCGCGCTGGAGATCCTCCCCGCTCAACCGTCCGATGTGGACCAGAGACTGCGACTGCTCACCATGCGCGCCAAGGCATTGGCCGTAGCCGGCCGATTCGAGCCGGCACACGCGGCGCTGGCAGAGGTGCTGGCCCTGCTGCCGGCGGACGCCCCGGACCGGCGTGCGCCGGTGATCGCGTTCCTCGCCATGATCGAACGGCTGCGCGGCCGGTTCGACGAGGCCCGCGAGATGCTCGTCGCCGAACTGGCGTCGTCGAGCCGGCCGGGGCCGGCCGCCGCCGTGCTGCTGTTCGAACTGGCGCTGGGCGGCCTGCTCCGCGCCGCACCGGAGGACCCGGCCTGCTGGGCCGAGCAGGCCGTGACCGCGGCGCGGCGACTCGGCGACCCGGCCAGAACCGCGGCCGCGCTGGCCGTCCTGTCGTTGCACGACCTGATCCGCGGCCGGTGGACCGCGGACACCCGCGACCGGGTGGCAGAAGCCGTCGCCCTGACCGACGCCCTGACCGACGGCCAACTCGCCGAGCGGCTGGACGCGTCGGTGTGGGTGGGCTGGTGCGAGCTGTCGATGGACCGATTCGTCGACGCGGCACGGCACCTGGAGCGGGGGCTCGCCCTGTCCACGGCCACCGGCCAGGACCACATCGTCGGCTACCTGCGCGCCGGCCTCGCCACCGCCTACGCGTCGCTCGGCCGGCTGAACGCGGCGGCCGAACGCGTGACCGACGCCGTCGACGGCGCGCTGGGCACCGGCGGCGACGGACTGGCCGGGCTCGCGCTGGCGCAGCGCGGCTGGATCGAGGCGTGGCGTGGCAATCTCACCGAGGCACTGGACATCGTGGACCGGATCGGCGAGCCGACGGACGGCTCCATGTTCGCCGCGTTGTCCGGCGCGTTCCTGGCCCTCGTCGCGCACGTGGCAGGCGACTCGGCCGGCTGCGTCGACCGGTTGGTGCGGGCAGGCGGCGGACCGGACCTGCCGAACCTCGACGGCGCGTCCCGGGTCTGCTGGTTCCAACTCCTGGCCGAGGCCGAGGTGACCGCAGGCCGCCCCGACCGCGCGCCCGCCTGGGCGGCCAGTGCCGCGCGCGCCGCGGCAGCCATGCCGCACCCACGCAAGCGGGCATTCGCCGAACTGGCGGCGGCATGGGCGCGGAGCACCACGGAACCCGCCGCCGCGGCCGCCGTCGCCGAGCGGGCCGCCCGCACGTTCGGCGAGCTGACCGACCGGGTGCTCCAGGGCCGGGCGCTGCTACTGGCCGGCCAGTGCCGCTCGGCCGCGGGCGACACCGAAGTGGCCAAACGCCTGCTCGCCGACGCGGAACGGGTCTTCACCGGTTGCGGCGCCCAGGGTTTCGCCGACCAGGCCGCGCGCGCCCGCCGCCGCCCCGGCCGCCGCACCACGCCGGGCGACGAGCCGTCGATGCTGGCCGGCCTGACCGAGCGGGAGCGCGCCGTGGCCACGCTGGTCGCGGAGGGCCATACGAACCGTGAGGTGGCCAGTGCCCTGTATCTGTCCGCGCGGACCGTCGAGGCGCACCTGACCAGGGTGTACGCCAAACTCGGGCTGTCCTCACGCAGTGCGTTGGCCAGTCAGGTCTCGCGCAGTCCGCTGTAGTCCGCGCTGACCTGGTGTGTTCTCGTGTGCTGTCCTCCTGTCTTCTCGTGCTGTCCTCTGTGGATCGGGCATGGTGCGATCGAGGGCGGGCATGGTGCGGGTCGCGAGCCGGGCGCTGTTTTCTTCGCTCAACGAACGGGACCGGGTGGTTTTCTCCCGGATCCGCGAACTGTCACCTGATCGAGTGATCATGACGGTGAAGGCCACCGGGACTGCTTGCAGGATAACGGTATTCACAGTTGCGTGACGGCGTCGAGCACGACCTGCCAGTCGAACACCGGGCCGTCCGCGGTGACCGAACCGGGGACGTTGCGGATGGCTTCCTTGGGGAGCACGATCGCGCCCCACAACTGTAAGCGGTTCAGGCTTTCCGCGAACACGGGGTGCGCCACCAGGCTCGACTTCGCGTAGGGCGCGACGACGACCGGCATCCGCAGGCCGATGGCCTCGTTGAGGACGCCGAGGGCGAACGTGTCGCTGACCCCCGCCGCCCACTTGTTGATCGTGTTGAACGTGGCCGGCACCAGGGCGATCGCGTCCGGTTTCGGTAGGGCTTCCGCGTCGTCCGCGCTGCGGTAGTCGTGCCGGACCGGGAAGCCGGTTCGGTGGATCAGCGCACCGGCGTCCAGCCAGGCGGCCGCCTTGGGCGTCGGAATCACACAGACGGACCACCCGGTCTGCTGGATCAGCCCCACCAGGTCCGCGATGGCCACGGCAGGCGGCGCGGCACACACGATCAGGTACAGCACTCGACCACGACCCTGACCATGTGCCTGGCTCACCGCGCTAACCCACCCCGAGGCCGAGGCACCTGACCAGGGCGGCTGCGCATGGCTGGCACCTTTCGGGTAGTCGACGCAAGCCATCAGCCTAGCGGCCGGACGCTGGTCAGCGACCCGACACGCGCCGGCTCAGAACTTGGTGTGCTCCAGCCAGTGCGCGAGTAGGGCATCGTCGCCGAAGATCTCGACTCCCGGGCCGTCGGCAGGTGTCCGTCCGGACAGGAGCAGCAGCAGGTCGGCGGCTGTGGCCCGGACGGCAACGTCGGCTTTGGCGTGGCCGTGTGCCCAGGTGAAGCCGTCGGGGATGCGGCGCACCAGCCACTCACCGTCGTCGGCGTCGGTGGCGTGGAAGTGCAGCGTCTGCCCGGTGCCGGCGAGCTGCGCCAACGTACGCCGGTACGTGGCGATTGCCGGGAGGATCTCGAACTGTTCGGTGATCCCGTCGACGGCAAGATCCGGTGCCACCGTGAAGTCCCGCCCCACGGCGATGGCCGCGTCGGCCCGGTGTACGACTGTCTCGTGCGTGATCCGACGCAGCCAGAATCCCGCGCCCCCGTCGCCTGCCCACGTCCAGACGGCCGCGTCCGGCCCGGCCGCGGCGGCCGCGTCCACCATGCGGGTCGCGCCCGCGCGCACCCAGTCGCCGTACTGGTCGGTCCGTTCCGGCAGGTCGCCGTCCGGCACGTCGTCGAGCGGGGTTGGCGAGGTCGACCCGCTGCTGAGGATGGCGGTAACCCAGTAGTAGGCGCGGCCGACATGCCGGATCAGCTCCCGCAGTGTCCACTCCGGACACGTCGGCACCCGCGTGCCCGGATCGGCGCCGGACACGACGTCCACGAAAATATCCGATTGATCGCGCAACTCTTGGCTGAAACGTTCGTTCCCCAGTGGCATCACATCAGCGTAGGCCACCCGGACCGCAGCGTGTCCAGGGCGGCGGTCGCGGCCGCCACCAGCCGCGCCAGTCCGTCCTCGTCCAGCACCAGGTGCAGCGATCCGGTGCTGTGGCCCAGTTCGAGCTGCGCCTCGCAACGGGTGACCTCGGTTTCCATCGGGCAGTCGCCGTCGATGTTCACCCACACGTCGAGGGCAATGCCCATCAGAGTGTTCACGCGGGCTACTCCCAGAACAGTCGGGCCTGAGCTTCCGGCAGCGTGGGATCGATCGCCCAGGCACAGTCCTGCCAGATCCGCGCCCGCGTGTAGTCCAGTGCCGCGGCGTCGAACCCGATCAGCGGCAGATCCCGGTACGAATGCGCGATCGCCCGCCGATGCATCTCCCGGGCCGCCTCCAACACGGTCGTGCCGGCCAGCAGCAGTTCGGCCGCCGCACGGCGAACCTCGGCACGGGCCAGGCTCAACCTGGCCCCGAAGGTGTCCCCCGCCTGCTCGCGGAGGTTGGCATTCAGCCGGTTGCGCTTGGCATAGTCCAGCCACAGCGCGCTTTTCACGGCCTGCACGTGAAGGTCCTCGTCGTCTTGCGGATCGGCACCACTCTGAGCTGCGCAAACTGTCATGTGATTGAAGATAAACGCGCATCAAATCTTGCTATTCGAGCAACCCAACAAATTACGCCCGATGGGTGACAGAAACCATTCCGAGCACCAAGATGAACGTCGAGCAGTGAGCCCCGAGAACCATCTCCAAGGCGATACTTCGAACCAAATCCTACCAATCATGACGAGATCTGGAAACTCAATGTTGCCGGCCGCGCAGCAGGGACGCGACGGCCGCGACGACAGCCATCGCCGTTGCCGCGGTGAACACCGTGACCAGGCCCTGGTGGAACGGGCCCGCGACCAGTTCCGGGAAGAACGTGTTGCCGGTCAACACGGCCGCCTGGTGCGGGGACAGGGTCACGCCGTTGCCGGCAAGCAGATGTCCGATGGGGTTGTTGCCGAGGAACGCGGCGAAAAGGGTGCTCACCGGGGGCAGGGCCGCCACATCGTTCGCCGTTGCCAGTGGGACACCCTGTGCATGCAGGCCGGTGGCCATGGTGTGCGGCAAGGTCGTGGCGAGGCCGGTGATCATCAGGGAGAAGAACACGCCGATGGACAGTGCCGTGCCGGAATTCTGGAACGTGGAACGCATCCCGGACGCGACGCCGCGTTCCGTCGCCGGCACGCTGCCCATGATCGCGGACGTGTTGGGCGCGGAGAACATGCCTTGCCCGATCCCGCTGAGCAGCAGCAGGGCCGCGAACAACGGGTAGTGGAAGTTCACCGGCAACGCCAGCAGGCCGAGGAACGCGAGCGCGACCAGGACCAGTCCGCCGGTGGCGAACAGGCGTGCGCCGAAACGGTCGGACAGGATGCCGGACACCGGGCCGGCGATCAGGAATCCCGCGGTGAGCGGCAACATGTAGATCCCGGCCCACAGCGGTGTCCGCGCGTAGTCGAAGCCGTGCAGCGGCAACCAGATGCCCTGCAACCAGATGATCAGCATGAACTGCATCCCGCCGCGCGCGATCGCGGTCAGCAGCGCGGCCAGGTTGCCGGCGGCGAACGCCCTGATCCGGAACAGGCCCAGCCGGAACATCGGCGCGGCCACTCTGGTCTCGACGAAACAGAAGCAGGCCAGGAGGACCACGCCGGCCGCGATACCGCCCAGCACCAACGGATTCTGCCAGCCGGTGGGATGGCCGCCGTAGGGCTGGATGCCGTACGTGATCGCGGCCAGAATCACCCCGGCACCCGCCGTGAACATGCCCGTACCGAGCCAGTCCACCCGGGCCGGCCGGGTCGCGCCGAGTTCGCGCAGGCTGCGGTACGACCAGATGGCGCCCAGCACCCCGATCGGCACGCTGACCCAGAAGACCGCATGCCAGTCGATCGCGGCCAGCAGACCGCCGGCGAGCAGCCCGAGGAACTGGCCGGCCAGCGCGGTGATCTGGTTGACGCCCAACGCCATCCCGCGCTGCCGGGCGGGAAACGCGTCGGTGAGGATGGCCGCCGAGTTGCCGGTGAGCATGGCGCCGCCGAACGCCTGGACCACCCGCCAGCCGATCAGCCACAACGCGCCGGGCCCGCCCGTCAGCGGGTCCAACGACAGGGCCAGCGACGCGCACGCGAAGACGGCGAAACCCGCGTTGTACATCCGTACCCGGCCGAACATGTCGCCCAACCGCCCGAGCGCGACCACGAGGACGGCCGAGACCAGCAGGTAGCCCAGGATCATCCACAGCAGATAGCTGATGTTGCCCGGTGCGAGCGGATCGAGCCGGATACCGCGGAAGATCGCCGGCAGCGAGATGATCACGATCGAGCCGTCGACGGACGCGATGAACACGCCGAGGGTCGTGTTCGACAGCGCCACCCACTTGTAACGCTCGCCGCCAACGGCCGCGCGCCCGCTCACAGTCGGTCCACCACGTATAGTAACAGTAGCCTTATCAATCCAGCTTGACAATCGGCCGCAATGGTCTAGACCACACTGGCGTCTCGACCCGGCTCTGACCAGCGGACTCAAGGATCACCAAGTCTGGCGCGGGACAGGTTCAGTCGTCGTCGCGGGTCAGGTGGGCGATCAGGCGCGTTCGGCTTTTCACGCCCAGTTTCGCGTAGATTCTGGACAGGCTGGCCTCGATTGTCCTGGTGGACAGGAACATGCGGGCGGCGATTTCCCGGTTCGTGTGGCCGGCCAGGATCAGGGTTGTGATGGTGCGTTCTCGTTCGGTCAGGTTGTCCGTGGCGCCGAGGGTGAGCCGGTGGTGGGCCGCGTCGATCTGGGTTACCAGGGAGCGGGCGCCCGCTCGTTGCGCCGCCGCGCGGGCGCGGGCCAGGTGGGCGTTGGCCGATGTCGGGTCGTCGGCTTCGGCCAGTGCCTTCGCGGTGAACAGTAGGGCTCTTGCCAGGCTGAGTTGGTCGCCCATCTCGCTGAGCATGGTGATTGCCGGTGCCGCCGCTGCCGCCGCGTCCGCCGGGGAAGCGGGGAGGGTGGCCCAGGCTTTGGCCAGTAGGGCCAGGCCTCGTTGGCGTCCGGTGTGCAGGGCGGCTGATGCCTCGTCGGCGTGTTTTGCCCAGTCGGCTGCCTGGTCCGGGTGGCCGAGGGCTATTTCGGCCTCCGTCAACAGTTGCAGCCATTCCACTCTGGCGGCCGTCAGTACCGTGGAGAAATCGCCGCCGTTCGTGGCGTCCATGATCGCCGCCACGCATTCCCCCGGTTTGCCGGACAGGAACAGGCAGACCGCGCCGGCCAGTCTTACCTGACCCTCGTAGAAGCTCGCCGTCGACGCGGCAAGACGACCCGCCCTGGCGATCACTTCTTCCGCGCCGGCCACATCCCCTTGCCATGCCATGACGTTTCCCAGGCGCAGCAATGCCATCAGGACGAACTGGTCGTTGCCGGCCAGCAGCGCCGCGTCCAGCGCGTCCTCCGCGGCCGCGGCCGCGTCGTCCAGGGCGCCGAAGCCGAAGGCACAGGTGGACAACAACAGCTTCAGGTACGTGAACACCTGGTGCTGGCCGGTCCGAGCCGCGACGGCCAGGCCGCGGGACACGTGGCGATGGGCCGCGGCCAGGCGGTCGGCCTGGATGTCGGCCAGGCCGAGCCAGACCGGGATCTCGATCACCGTGCCCAGTTCGGCGTCGGTCAGCGCGTCCACGACCCGGTCGGCCTCTGCCAGGCGGGACAGGTGTTCCGGGGTGATGGTCTGGCCCGCGGACGTGGCGAGCGCCGTCAGTGCCAGGTTGGCCGCGCGGACGACGGAGCCGACGTCCCGGTCGGCGACGATCGTGCCGGCCAACGTCTGTGCCGTGGCGAAGTCGCCTGCCAGGACACTCGTCACGACAAGTTCCATCAGCAGGCCGGGGCCCGCGCCGTCGCCGGGCCGTCGGTCGAGTTCGGCCCGGAGCAGGGCCCGTGCCTCGTCGTGGCGGCCCAGCAGGCGTTCGACGGTCGCGGCCAGGCCGACCAGGCGGGTCCGCTGTGCTGCCATGTCCGGTGTCACGGCGGCCAGGGCGTCGTGGACGGCCGTTCTGGCCTGGGCCAACTGGCCGGAGCAGTGCAGGGCGGTCACGCGTTCGGCCAGCATCTCGACGCGGCGGGCGGCCGACGCCTCGTCGACCGGGAGCAGGCGCAGCGCCACGTCCAGCCAGTGCGCCGCGCTGGCCGGGGCGATCCGCATGGCCATCGCGGCGGCGTCGGCAAGGCGGTCGATGGCCCAGCGGTTACCGGGGCTGGCGCAGCGGCTCAGATGTTCGGCGATCATCATGTTCGACTCGCCGCGCAGCGCCAGTTCGTCCACGGCACGGCAGTGCGCGGCCAGCCGCCAGCCGGGCGGGGTGCGCATGTAGACGACGTGCCGCAGCAGCGGATGCCGGTGCCGCCATCGGGTGCGGTCGGCCAGTGGCCGCAGGAGATCCCGGACCACGAGCGCCGCGAGGGCAACGCGGGCCGCGTCGGGCGGGAGTTCCGCGACCGCGGCCAGCATGCCCAGATCGGCGTCCTCGCCGGCCACGGCGGCCGCCCGCAGCAAGATCAACTCGGTCTTGGGGAGCGTCGCCAGTTCACGTTGGAACGGGTCGGCGTCGGCCCAGTGCTCGTCGTCGCCCCTGGCCAGTTCGGTGAGGTAGAGCGGGTTTCCGCCGCTGAGTTGGTACAGCTCCCGCCTGCGGGATGCGGCGACACCGGCGCCGAGCAGGGTGTCGGCGTCGGTCCGATTCAGCGGGCCGAGTTCGATGCGGATCGCGTCCCCTGGCACCGGGCCGGTCAGTTCGGCCACCACCGCCGGGTCCAGTTGGCGCGGCCGGAACGCCAGCACCAGCAGCACCGGCGCGGCGGGCGGCCTGCGGGCCAGGTAGCGCAACAGGTCCAGGGTGGCGCGGTCGGCCCAGTGCACGTCGTCGAACGCCACGATGAGGCCGCGACGGCCGGCCAGCGACTCCAGCACGGTGCGGACCGACCGGAACAGCCGGTGCCGTTCCGCGTCGTGCGGCGGCCACGAATCCGGTTCCAGGGACGGGAACACCTGGGCCAGTTGGCCGATTTCGTCGGGCCGCAGCCGCACGTCGCCTGCCGCGAGTGCCTCGGCGAGCGGTTCGTCCAGCGCATCGCTGACGGCGGCGAACGGGGCATGCGCCTCGAACTCGGTGGCGCGGCCGACGACCATCGGCACGCCCCGGCCGGCACCGAGCCCGGCCAGCGCGTCGAGCAGGCCGGACTTGCCGATCCCCGGCTCGCCGACCACGTGCACCACGGGCCGCACGGCGTGCGCGTTCGGCGTCAGCCGGTCCAGTACGGAGCCGAGTACCGCCAGCTCCGCGCCCCGACCGACGACAGCACAACCCAACCCCGTCCCAGACACGACGGACACGGTACGGCGCCCAGGACGCGCGCCGAGTACGGCCACGGTAACGAACCGAGACCGAGCGGGACGGTATCGGTCAGAACGCACAAATCACCGGCCGATCGGAGCGCTCCGATCGGCCGGTCGACTCAACTGGTCAGACGGTGGGTGGCGTCGGGTTCGCGCCGGGGCCGCGGAACTGCTTGGTCGCCTCGGCGAAGCTCTGGCCGCTGGCCCGGAACACCAGGTACTGGGACAGTCCGAACAGGATCGCCGCGACAAGTCCCACATACAGTCCGAAGCCGGCGCCGTAGCTGATGCCGGTCTGGGCGAAGCCGTCGCTGCCGCCGGGCAGGGTCAGCCAGCGGATCAGGATGATGATCAGCGAGAGCGCCGCGACGCCGAGCAGGACGAGCGGCCAGCCGGGCTTGACGACCGGCACGTTCGCACCGAGTTGTTGCGCCAGCATCAGTCCGGCACCGGCCAACAACAGCAGCAGCGGGAACCAGGCGGCGAAGCCGAGGCTCCACGCGTTGAACGAGTAGCCGATCGTGCCGAGGATGCCGGTGCCGGAAAAGGTGTACCACGGCAGGAAGGAGGCGATGAACGCGAGCAGACCCGCGCCGAGTCCGATCCACTCCGCCTTGGTGACCCGTGCCGGGTCGAAGTTAGCCATCAGTG
>DASXXM010000257.1:0-35080 GCA_036503065.1 Pseudonocardiaceae bacterium
CGCCAGCCCGGCGCGGTGACCACCAGGGCGGTGTCCGGTGGTGGCGTCCGCAGGTCGTGGGCGGGCCGCAGGCCCGGCAGGGACTCGGCGACCGTGCGCAGCCGGCCCGCGTCCGCGTCGGTCACGGTGACCACGGCACCCAGCGCGAGCAGCGCCTCGGCCACCGGCGGCCCGGTCACCCCGGCACCGGCGACCAGGACGCGCGCGCCGGCCAGCCGCTGCCGGAACGTCACGTCAACCCCCGCCGCCGTAGCCGAGCCAGTCGCTGTAGAACAACCCGAGGCCGAACATGCTGGCGGTGGCCCCGAGCAACCAGAATCTGATGATCACCGTGGTTTCCGCCCACCCGGCGAGCTCGAAGTGATGGTGGAACGGGGCCATTCGAAATATTCGGCGGCCGGTGGAGCGGAACGCGGCGACCTGCATGACCACCGACAGCGCCTCCACCACGAACAGGCCGCCGATGACGACCATCAGCAGTTCGGTCCGGGTGGCCATGGACAGCCCGGCGAACAGGCCGCCCAGCGCGAGGGAACCCGTGTCGCCCATGAAGATCTTGGCAGGCGCCGCGTTCCACCACAGGAAGCCGACGCAGGCGCCCATCGCCGCGGCCGCGACCAGGGCGAGGTCCAGCGGGTCGCGCACGTAGAAGCAGCCGGACAGGCGGGTGCCGACGGCGGTGCTGCAGTCGTGGGTGGTCTGGAAGTACGTGATGACCATGTAGACGGCCAGCGCCATGGCGGAACTGCCGCCTGCCAGGCCGTCGAGGCCGTCGGTGAAGTTGACCGCGTTGGACCACGCGGCGACCGCGACATAACAGAAGATCACGAACCCGACCAGTCCGAAGGAGACGGTGGCGACGTCCCGGACGTAGGACAGGTTCACCGACACCGGCCGCAGGCCGTACTTGTTCGGGAACTGCACCGCGAGGATCGCGAACAGGATCGTGGCCGCGAGCTGGCCGACCAGCTTCGCCGTCTTGTTCAGGCCGAGGCTGCGCTGCTTGCGGATCTTGATGAAGTCGTCGAGGAACCCGACCAGGCCGAGCGACGTGGACAGCAGCAGGACCAGAATGCCGGACGCGGTGGGCAGGTTCCCGTTGATCAGGTGCGCGATCACGTAGCCGGCCCACATCGCCAGCACGATCGCGACACCGCCCATGGTCGGCGTGCCGCGCTTGGCCGCGTGGCCCTTCGGGCCCTCCTCACGGATCTCCTGGCCGAAACCCTGGCGGGTGAACAGCCGGATCAGGTACGGCGTGACCATGATGGAGAACAGCAACCCGACGGCCGCCGCGATCAGGATGCCCTTCACTCGCCACCACCCGCCAGCAGCGCGTCGGCGACACGCCAGAGGCCGGCGAAGTTGGATGCCTTGACCAGCACCGCGTCCCCCGGCCGCAGTTCAGCACGCAGCAGGGCGATCGCGGCATCGACGTCCGGTACCAGCACCGACTCCTCTCCGCACGAGCCTGCCAGGTGCGCGCCCTGGTGCATCGGCCGTGCCTGCTCGCCGACCACCACGAGCCGGCTGACGTCCAGCCGGACCGCGAGGCGGCCGATGTCGTCGTGCGTCGCCATGGTGTCCGCACCCAGATCGGCCATTGGCCCGAGCACCGCCCAGGTCCGGCGCGCGCCCGCGTTGGCCAGCGCGACCAGCGCCTCGAGCGCGGCCCGCATCGACTCCGGGTTGGCGTTGTAGGCGTCGTTGATCACGGTCACGCCGTCCGACCGGGTGGTGACCTCCATCCGGTGCCGGGACACCGGCCTTGCGTGTGACAGCCCGTCGGCCACGTCGGCGACGCGCATGCCCAGTTCCAGCGCGACCGCGGCCGCCGTCAGCGCGTTGCCGACCTGGTGGGCGCCGTGCACCGCGAGCTGGACGGCCGCGTCACCGGACGGCGTGACCAGCCGGAACCCGGCGCGCGCCTGGTCGTCGATGCGCACGTCCACGGCCCGGACATCGGCGTTCGCTGCCTCGCCGACGAACACCACGCGGGCATCCGTGCGGTCGGCCATGGCGGCGACCAGCGGATCGTCCGCGTTGAGCACCGCGAGTCCGTCGGCCGGCAGTGCCTCGACCAGTTCGCCCTTGGTCTTCGCGATCGCCGCGCGGGAGCCGAACTCGCCGAGGTGCGCGCTGCCCACGTTGAGCACGGCGCCGATCCGGGGCGGCGCCACCGCGCACAGGGCCGCGATGTGGCCGGGCCCGCGCGCGGACAGCTCCAGCACCAGGTGCCGGGTGTGCTCGTCGGCGCGCAGCACGGTCCACGGGTGGCCCAGCTCGTTGTTGAACGAGCCGGGCGGGGCGACCGTCGGGCCGAGGCGTGCCAGCAGGCCGGCGATCAGGTCCTTCGTGGACGTCTTGCCGGACGACCCGGTCACGCCGACCACGGCGAGTCCGTGCGGCACCAGCCGGTCCACCACGGTCCGTGCCACGGCCGCCAGCCCGGCCAGCACCGCCGCCCCGGCCCCGTCGGTGTCGCCGGCCAGCACGAACGCCCTGCTGCCGAGGAAGACGACCGGTGGCACGAGCACCGCGGGCGCGGGCACCTCGCGGGCGGCCAGTACGCCGACCGCGCCGGCCCGGATCGCGTCGGCGGCGAAGTCGTGGCCGTCCACCCTTTCGCCCGGCACGGCCACGAACAGGCTGCCCGGCGCCAGTT
Organism: Pseudonocardiaceae bacterium; assembly: GCA_036503065.1. Classification (GTDB taxonomy): domain Bacteria; phylum Actinomycetota; class Actinomycetes; order Mycobacteriales; family Pseudonocardiaceae; genus DATEPR01. The sequence continues at coordinate 2,666 of DASXXM010000257.1, forward strand.
TCCGGGAGTCGAACTCGACCGAGCCGGTCACCACCTCGGTGCCGGTTGCCCGGTGCAGGCGGCCACCCACGGCAGCGGCGATCTCGGCCAGCGTCAGCGGGATCATCGGGCGGCCGTCCTCGCGTGCGCCCGGATGGCCGTGATCAGCTCGTCCCGGTCGGCGAACGGGTGCACCACACCGGCGATCTCCTGGCCCGTCTCGTGGCCCTTGCCGGCCACCACGACCACGTCACCCGGCCGCGCCGCGGCCACCGCGTGGTCGATCGCGGCCCTGCGGTCGCCGATCTCCACCACGTCGCCGCGCTGGCCCGCCGGCACGGCCAGGGCGCCGGCCAGCATCGCGGCCCGGATCGCCGCGGGGTCCTCGCTGCGCGGGTTGTCGTCCGTGACGACCAGCAACGCCGACCGGCGGGCCGCGGCCGCGCCCATCAGCGGCCGCTTGCCGGCGTCCCGGTCGCCGCCGCAGCCCAGCACCGTGAGCACCCGGCCGTCGCTGCCGGCCCGGGCCAACTGGGCCCGCACCGCGTCCAGCGCCAGCGCCACGGCAGCGGGCTTGTGCGAGTAGTCCACCACCGCGGTGAAGTCCTGGCCGAGGTCGACGCGCTCCATCCGGCCCGGCACGTCAACACCGGCCAGGCCACCCGCGATGGCGGCCGGCTCGACACCGGCCTCGTGCAGGATCGCCACCGCGAGCAGGGCGTTGGCCACGTTGAACGTGCCCGGCAGGCGCAGCGTGATGTCGATGCGCAGCCGGTCCGGGCCCAGCGCCGTGAAGGCCTGGCCCCCGTTGCGGGCCGCCACCACATCGGCCGCGGCCCAGCCGCGGCGGCCCGGCGACGTGTGCAGGGTGGACACGGCGACCGTGCCCGGCTTCACCAGCCGACGGCCCCACTCAGTGTCCGTGCACACGACCTCCACCCTGGACCGGCCGTCGAACAGGCGCGCCTTGGCGGCGAAGTAGTCCTCCATGTCCGGATGAAAGTCCAGGTGGTCCTGCGACAGGTTGGTGAACGCGCCGACCGCGAACCGGATGCCGGCCACCCGCCCCAGCATCAGCGCGTGGCTGGACACCTCCATCGCCACGTCCGACACGCCGCGCTCGACCATCACGGCCAACAGCGCCTGCAGGTCCGGCGCCTCCGGCGTGGTCAGGCCGGTGGCGAGCCGCTCGCCGCCGATCCGGGTGCCGATCGTGCCGATCAGTCCCGCGGTGCGCCCGGCCGCGGCGAGGCCGGCCGCCACCATGGCCGTCGTGGTGGTCTTGCCGGACGTGCCGGTCACGCCGAGCACCGCCAGGTGCCGCGACGGGTCGCCGTAGATCCGCGCGGCCAGCGCGCCGAGCACCGACCGGGGGTCACGGTGCACCAGCAGCGGCACGCCCGCATCGCGCAGGGCCGGTCGCGCGGCGCCCGCTTCGTCGGTCAGCACGGCGCCGGCACCGGCGGCCACTGCGGCACCGGCGAAGTCGGCGCCGTGCGCCTTCGCGCCGGGCAGGGCCGCGAACAGGTCACCGGGCCGCACGTACTGAGCCCGCAGTGTGGCTCCGGTGACGACGGCGGTGTCGTGCACGGCGGCACCGGCGGGCACCAGCCGGGCGTCCACGGCCGTGGCCAACTCGGTGAGGGCCACGGGCGTAACACGGGTCGGTCGAGGCGGCATGGCGATGAGGTCGTCCTCCGAAAGGGCAGGCACGTCGCGGAAGGCTAGCTGCGACGGTGGCGCGGACCGCACGCAGGGGCGCGGCTCACACCAGTGTCAACTCTGTGCTACCAGGGTCACGTACGGGGTGGTGCCCGTGGAGACCGGTACGTCGTAGCGCTGGGCGAGGTACGAGGCGAGTTCGTGGAACAGCGGCGCGGCCGTGAGGCCGGCCACCTGGTTGTTGGCCGGGTTGTCCAACATGACGCCCACCACGAACCTCGGGTTGTCCGCCGACAGGATTCCGGCGAAAGTCACCGTGTTCTTCGTGCGGCTGTAGCAGCGGCAGGCGGGGTCGACCTGCTGGCCGGTGCCGGTCTTGCCGGAGATCTGGTAGCCGGGCAGGGCCGCCAGCGGCGCGGTGCCGTCCTGCAGGCCGCCCGCCTTCTGGGTGACCGACCGCATCATCATCCGGATGGTCTGCGCCGACTTCGGGCTGATCACCCGGACACCCTGCGGGCTCGGCGCGGGGACCACGGTGCCGTCCGGCCTGGTCATCGACTTGATGATGCGCGGCGGCATGCGCAGGCCGTCGTTGGCGATGGTCTGGTACATGTCGGCCAGTTGCAGCACCGTCATCGACAAGCCCTGGCCGATCGGCAGGTTGCCGAAGGTCGACGCGGACCACTTGCTCATCGGCGGCACGTAGCCCGCGCTCTCGCCGGGCAGTCCGACGCCGGTCTTCTGGCCGATCCCCATCTTCATCAGCATCTGGTCGAAGTTCTGCGGGCCGACCTGCTTCGCCAGCTCGTCCGCGCCGACGTTGGACGACTTGGCGAAGATGCCGGTCACGGTCATCTGCCAGTTCCCGTGCGGCCAGTCGTCCTGCACGACCTTGTCGCCGTTCTGGAACTGCCCAGGCACGGTGAGGACCGACGTCGGCGTGACGAGGCCCTCGTCGATGGCGGCGGCGGCGGTGACGATCTTGTTCGCCGAGCCCGGTTCGAACGGCGTGGTGACCGCGGGGTCGCCCGCGTTCGCGTTGGTCACCGTGTTGGGATCGTTCGGGTTGAAGGTGACGTCGTTGGCCAGCGCGTACACCTCGCCGGTGTGCGCGTCCAGGACCACGGCGCTGCCCTTCCTGGCGCCGGTCTTCGCCACGTACTCGGCCAGCTTCTGCTGCACGACGTACTGGAGGTCGGCGTCGATGGTGAGTTGGACGTCCTGGCCGGGCACGGCCTGCTGGAGCACCCGCTGCGAGTTCGGGATGACCACCCCGTTGTCGCCCTGCTCGGTGTTCATCGCCTCGCGGCCGGACTGGCCGGCCAGCACGCCGTCCATCGACGACTCGAGTCCCACGATGCCGTGCATCCCGGCCACCGTCCGGTCGGTACGCCAGTTGGCCAGGCCGATGACGTTGGCCGCGACCGAACCGTCCGGGTACTCCCGCTGCGAGCGGACCTCGCTGCCGATCTCGCCGGGGAAGTCGCTGGTGATCTTGGCCGCCGCGGTCGGATCGACCGCCAGGGCCAGGTACACGAACGTCACGTTCGAGCGCAGCTCGGTGATCAGTTGCTGCTCGTCCAGCGACGCGCCGACCAGCCGGACCATCTCGTCCGCGATGGTCCTGGTGTGCTGTTCGTAGCTGATGCCCTTGTGCGCCAGGGCGACGCTCGGCGCGTTCCAGTTCAACCGCATCTTGTCCGGTTGCGCCGTCAGTGCCCGAATGTCCACATTGAACGCGAGCTGGGTGCCGTTCCGGTCGGTGATGGTGCCGCGCTGGGCCGGGATCGTCAGGTAGTGCAGCGACTGCTTCTGCGCCTTGGCGGACAGGTCCGACGCCTGGAAGCCCTGGATGTCGACCAGCTTCAACCCGGCCAGCACGAGTGCCATGATCATCAGGATCCGGCCGATCGTGATGCGCGGCTTGGGATTCTGGCCGACGACCTTCTTCCTGCGCCGCGGCCGAGCCACCGGCGCCGCTCGTCGGGCCGGTGGCTCCCGCGGCGGCGGTTCCCGTCGTGGTGGCTCCCACGATGATTGGCGTGGCGGTTCGCGCGGTGGTTGGCGGCCCGGCGGTGGCTGGCGGCCCTGTGGATACGGCCGTGCCGACGGGTAGGACCGGCCGACCGGGCCGGTGGGCGGTTGCCGCGGCATGGCTCAGCCTCCCGGCGACTTGGTGGTCGTCGGGGTGCTGGTGGTGGACGTCGGCGGGGTGGTCGTGGTCGACGGCGGCGCCGTGGTCGTCGGTGGTGCCGTGGTCGTCGGGGGTGGCGGCGTGCGGGCGACGCTGGGCGTGCCGACCAGGGCCACCGAGCCGTCCGGACCGACCACCAGGTGCGCCGGGTCACCGGCCGGCACCATGCCCAGTTGCCGGGCCCGGTTGCCCAGCGCGGGCGCCGAGTCCTGCTCGTAGACCTGCTGTTGCAGTTGGGCGACCTGCACGGACAGTGCCGAGGTGGCCTTCCTGGCCTGTTCCAGCCGGTAGGCGTCGGCCGTGGCCTGGGTGGAGAACCACAGTGTGGCCACCACGCCGCCGACCAGCAGCGCCATCACCAGCACGACGAACGTGGCCCTGGACGCGGAGCCCGGCCTGCGCTCGGCCTTGACCCCGGTGCCGGCCGCGACGCCGGTGGCGCGCTCGGTGCGCTGGGCGCGGCGGGCGTAGGCCCGTTCGGCGGCCGCGGACCGCCCTCGGGTGCCGGGGCCGCGATCCGGCTGAACACGATCGGGCTGGGGAGCGCCGCGTTCACGCGACGGCGGTGGCGTCCTGGTGCGGGAACGGGTGGGTCCGGCCACCCGTGCGGGAGCTGTCATGCCATCCTCCCGATCCGTTCGCCTGCCCGCAGCCGCACCGACGCGGCCCTCGGGTTCGCTTCGATCTCGGCTTCGTTGGCCTGTTCCGCGCCCCTGGTGAGCAGGCGCAGCCGTGGTCCGTGGCCGGGCAGTTCGACCGGCAGGTCGATCGGCGTCGTCGAGGACGCCCAGTCCGCGAACACCCGCTTGACGATCCGGTCCTCGAGTGACTGGTAGCTCTCCACCACGATTCGGCCGCCGTCGGCCAGCGCTTCCAGCGCCGCCGGGATGGCGCGGCGCAGCACGTCCAGTTCGCCGTTGACCTCGATGCGCAGCGCCTGGAACGTGCGTTTGGCCGGGTGGCCGCCGGTGCGCCGGGTCGCCGCCGGCACGGTCTGGTACAGCAGTTCGACCAGCCGAGCGCTGGTGCGGAACGGTTCGCGGTCGCGTTCCCTGGCCACCGCGCCCGCGATCCGCGCGGCGAACCGCTCCTCGCCGTACTCGCGCAGGATCCGGGCCAGGTCGGCGACCGGGTACGTGTTCAGCACGTCGGCCGCTGTCATCCCGACACCGGGGGTCATCCGCATGTCCAGCGGGGCGTCCACGGCGTAGGCGAAGCCGCGGTCGCGCTCGTCCAGTTGCATGGACGAGACACCGAGGTCGAACAGCACACCCTGGACGGCCGGCAGGCCGAGTTCGGCCAGCACGGTGGGCAGTTCGTCGTAGACGGCGTGCACGAGGTGGACCCGGTCGCCGAAGCGGGCCAGCCGGTCGGCCGAGCGGGCCAGCGCGCTCGTGTCCCGGTCCAGCCCGACGAGGGTGAGCCCGGGATGCGCGGACAGCAGCGCGTCGGCGTGGCCGCCGAGACCGAGGGTGGCGTCGACAAGGACGGCGGCGGGATCGGCGAGGGCAGGCGCCAGCAGGGCAAGCACCCGGTCCAACAGCACGGGCACGTGTCTAGATTCGGTCAACCGACTCAACCCCCCCTCCCTCAGCGACATTGGCTCGCTCCGCTCGCTGGGCCCTGCCGCCTTTTTGCGGTGTCTTCGTCCCTCCACTCGCTTCGCTTCGTTCCGAAGGCCGAAGACACCGCAGCGGCAGGGCCAGTTCCTACCGGCATGCAAGGCACTTACAGACAACTGACCGGATGCGGTCAGGTCCCCGCCCGCTCGTCGGACCTGGCGCCGGGGAAGTTGCGTCAGGGTCGATAAGCCGAGCGGACCGAGGCCAAACGGCATCCGGTCACCGGTGCGGCCCGAAGGCCGGCCTCCGATCAGAACACGCCGGGTAGGACCTCCTCCCTGGCCTGCGAGTAGCTGTCCTCGTGTTCGGTGAGATACCGCTGCCACGCCTCGGCATCCCAGATCTCCAGCCGGGTGATCGCGCCGATGACCACGCACTCCTTGGCCAAACTGGCGTACTGACGAAGCTCCGGTGCGATGGAGATCCGTCCCTGGCTGTCCGGTCGCTGCTCGTCGGTGCCGGCGAACAGGTAACGCTGGTAGGCGCGGACCGCCTCGTTGGTGAACGGCGCTTCCGCGACCTTGCGGGCCATCTGCTCGAACTCCGCCCTGGGAAACACGTACAGACAGTGGTCCTGGCCCTTGGTGACCATGAGACCCCCCGCCAGTGCGTCCCGGAACTTCGCCGGCAGCGTGAGCCGCCCCTTGTCGTCGAGTTTGGGTTTGTGCGTGCCGAGAAACATCGGCCCTCACCTCCCACCGACCCGGTCGAGCCGGCCATGGAGCCCCCGTCTGCTCCACTTGCCGCCACAGTACCCCACTTTTCACCACAGTCAACGGCAGATCGACGGTCAAGCCTCCCCCGATAGGGGCGTTTCCGCAGGTAGGGAAGGTGGGGCTGAGTGGGGCGCCGGTGGGGCGGCCAACCCGCTCCAACCGGCACGTCGACCGGCCGGGAGTCGTCCAGACCACTGAGGTGATGCGATCCGGACCGCCGCGGGCCCGAATCGTGGTAGACGTGGGGCCAAGTGGTGAATCCAGGAACCACACAGCCGACCACGTCGACCAATCTTCATGGCAGGCTGTAAACGAACCCCGGTTGCCCGGAGGCGAGCACCGTCGCGGAGCGCTGATCCGCTACCCGGTACGCCACCTCGATCCGGCGGTACGGCACAGTGCCTCGGCAATCCACCGATTGCCGACGAATGTCCCAGGAGGTCGAGTGACATCGACTAGCCGACCCGCCGCGCTGTACGACCACGGCGCCAACAACCACCCCGTGCCGCCCCCGGGCAGCCCGCCGGTGCCGGGTCGCCTCACCGAGGCGTTGGCTGACCTGCACACGGTCACCCAACGGATCGGCACCAACGTGGAACGCGTCCTGGTGGGCAAGCCAGATGTGGTACGAATCACACTGGTGACCCTGCTGGCGGAAGGCCACCTACTGGTCGAGGACGTGCCGGGGGTCGGCAAGACGTCGCTGGCGAAGGCGCTGGCGAAGTCCATCGACTGCTCGGTCAACCGCATCCAGTTCACCCCGGACCTGTTGCCCAGCGACATCACCGGGGTGTCCATCTACAACAGCCAGACCCGCGGTTTCGAATTCCGTCCCGGCCCGGTGTTCGCGAACATCGTGGTCGGCGACGAGATCAACCGGGCGTCGCCCAAGACGCAGTCCGCGCTGTTGGAGTGCATGGAGGAGCGGCAGGTCACCATCGACGGCACCGCGTACCCGCTCGACCCGCCGTTCATGGTCATCGCCACCCAGAACCCGGTGGAGATGGAGGGTACCTACCCGCTGCCCGAGGCCCAGCGCGACCGCTTCACCGCGCGGGTGTCCATCGGCTACCCGGACCCGGCGGCCGAACTCGCCATGGTGGACGAGCATGCCGGCGCGGACCCGATGGCCGAACTGCAGCCGGTGTCCAACGCCGACCAGGTGCACGGCCTGATCACCACGGTCCGCCAGATCCACCTGTCCCCGGAGATCCGCAGGTACGCGGTGGAACTCGTGTCCGCGACCCGGCGCCTGTCCGAGGTACGGCTGGGCTGCTCGCCCCGTTCGACGCTGCACCTGGTGCGGGCCTGCCGCGCCCAGGCCGCGCTGGCCGGCCGGGACTACGTGGTGCCCGACGACCTGCAACTGGTGGCCATCCCGGTGCTGGCGCACCGGCTGGTGCTGTCCGCGGAGGCACAGGCCGCCCGCCGGTCGGCGCCGGAACTGGTGCGCGCACTGCTGCAGCGGATCCCGATACCGCACGGCTCCACCGACACGAACGCGCAATGGGGTGCCGGCATCCGCAATCCCCGGTAACCGGCCCGCGTAGTAACTGACGACGACAACTGGCGGAGCGACTGATGCGCGGTGCGCTGTCCGGCCTCACCACCCGAGGTCGCTGCCTGCTCGCCGCGGGCATCGCGGCCGCGCTGTGCTCGGCCGTGCTCAACGAACGGGACCTGTTACGGGTGGCCGTGTTCGTGGTGGCGCTGCCGATGCTGTCGGCGGGACTCGCGGCCAGTGCCCGGGTCGGCCTCTCGGCACGGCGTCATCTGCTGCCGGCTCGCGTGCCGGCGGGCGACGACGCGGACGTGGTCCTCGAGGTGCACGCGCACGGCCGGGTGCCCTCCGGCGGCCTCCTGCTGGAGGACACCGTCCCCTACACGCTGGGCGGCCGGCCGCGGTTCGTGGTGGAACGCCTGCGGCGGCGCGGCACGGCCCGACTCGGCTACCGGGTGCACCCGACCATGCGGGGCGTGCACCAGCTCGGGCCGCTGCGGGCGCGGATCACCGACCCGTTCGGGCTGGCCGAGTTCGAGCGGGAACTCGCCGGCCAGAGCCGGGTGGTCGTGGTGCCCAGGACCGTGGCGCTGGCGGGGTTACCCGGCGGTGCCGGCACCGGGGTCGGCGACGACGGCTCGGTGCGCCTGCGGTCCGGTCAGGGCGAGGACGACGCGGTGGTCCGGCAGTACCGGCAGGGCGACGACCTGCGGCGGGTGCACTGGCGGTCGACCGCGCGGCGCGACGAGCTGATGGTCCGGGTCGAGGAACGGCCGTGGCGCGGCGGCACCACCGTGCTGCTGGACCGGCGCGGACCGGCGCACCGGGGGCACGGCCCGACGGCCAGCCTGGAATGGGCGGTCAGCTTCTGCGCCAGCGTCTGCCTGCACCTGCACCACCACGGCCAGCAGGTCCGGCTGGTCGCCGAGGACAGCCAGGTACTGGTCGGCGACAACCCGGAGACCGCGCACAGCGACGACGTGGTGCTCGACTCGCTCGCCATGCTCAAGCCGACCCAACGCCGTGAGCTGGCCTGCGGCGTCGACCCGGGCGGCGGCCACGAGCTGATCGCCATCATGGGCTCGATCACCGCCACCGAGGCCGCCGAACTGAGCCGGGTGCGCACTCGCCGGTCGCGCAGCCTCGCCGTGCTGCTGGACGTGTCCGGCTGGGCCGTGCCCGGTGAGGGCGCGTCCCACAGTCCGCACGACGGCGCGGACGTACTGCGGGACGCGGGATGGGGCGTCGTGGTGGCGAGCCAGGACATCGGCATCGCCGCGGCATGGACGGAGCTGTGCCGGATCGGCGCGGTCCGCGGCGGGATGAGGCAGGGAGGCTTCCGGTGACCAGCGATCTCGCGAAACCCACCCGCGACCGGCCGGTGGTCGGCCAGCGGCCGTTGACCCGGCCGCCGTCGACCACCCGCAACGGGAGCGGCGGCCCGACCGCCGGGTCGACGCTCGCCATGCCGGCCATGGGCGCCATCGCGTCGATCTGCTCGGCCACCGCGATCTCCGGTGTCGTCACCGGCTTCAACTGGCTGTCCTACTCGATCGTGTCGGTGGTGGTCGTCGTGGCCGCCGGCACCGCGTTGCGCGCGCTGCGCACCCCCGGCCCGGTGATCTGGCTCGGCCAGGTGTTCGTGCTGCTGTGCCTGATGGTCACGCTGTTCACCAGCTCTGGTTTCCTGGTCGTGCTGCCGGGGCCGACCGCGTGGCACGACCTGGGTCTGGTGTTCGGCCAGGCCGGCACCGACATCCAGAACGGTGTCCCGCCGGTCGCGGGCGACCAGCCGATCCTGTGCCTGATCGTGATGTCCATCGGCCTGGTCGCGGTGGCCGTCGACACGCTCGCGGTGACCGCCAAGGTGCCCGCGGCGGCCGGCCTGATCCTGCTGTGCGTCTACGCGGTGCCCGCGTCGCTGGACGACCAACTGCTGCCGTGGTGGAGTTTCGTGCTCGGCGCGGCCGCGTTCACGGTGCTACTGGCCGTGGACGGCGTGCAGCGACACCAGGCGTGGCGCGGAAAACTCGGCCTGCCCGCGGTGGCCACCACCGGGGTGGCGCCGGCGACCGTCGCCGTCACCACGGTCGCCACGCTGCTGGCGCTGTTCGTCGGCGCCACGTTCACCCTGATCGGCACGGTGGGCCGGCTGCCCGGCGCGGACAACGGCACCAGCGGCACCGGCCAACTCGGGATCAAGCCGTTCACGGTGTTGCAGGGCATGCTCGGCCAGCGCGGCACGACGGAGTTGTTCGACGTGACCGGCCTGCCCGGCAGCCCGCCCTACCTGCAGGCGCTCACCCTGCCGACCTACACCGCCAGCAAGGGCTGGGAGGCCGACACCCAGATGTCGCCCGGTGTCGCGGCGAACGGCGCGCTCCCCGAGGCGCCCGGCGGGTCCAGCAGCGACCGGACCAACAAGATCACCATCACCGGGGTCAACTGGCAGGACGTCTGGCTGCCGGTGTTCGGCATGCCCAAGAAGCTGCAGGACGTGTCGTCGGGCTACCGGTACGACTCGAACTCCGGGATCGTCTACAGCCTCAACAGCAACCGCCCCGGCACCTACACCGAGACGGCCGACCTGACGGTGCCGACCCAGGCCGAACTCGAGGCCGCGGGCGAGGACTACAGCAGGGTGGACCCGAAGTACAGCAAGATCAGCGGCGTCGACCCGCGGGTGACCCAGCTGGCGCAGCACATCACCGCGAACAACGTCACCGAGCTGGACAAGGTGCAGGCGGTCGACAACTACTTCCACGACTCGGCCAACGACTTCAGCTACAGCACCCAGACCGCGAAGCCGGTCACCGGCGACCCCCTGGTCGACTTCCTGCTCTACGGCAAGACCGGTTTCTGCGAGCAGTACGCGTCGGCCATGGGCGTCCTGCTGCGTTCGGTGGGCATCCCGACCCGATTGGCGATCGGCTTCACCGACGGCTACGGGTCCGGCGGCCACCAGACCATCACCTCACAGGACGCGCACGCCTGGGTCCAGGCCTACTTCCCCAGCTACGGCTGGGTGAACTTCGACCCGACCCCGCTCGGCGACGGCCGGCAGCAGGTGCCCGGCTACCTCAACAACGGCGCCAACACGGGCCAGTCCGGCAGCGCGGGACGCCAGCAGCCGGACCGTCAGCCCGGCGCCACGTCCACCGCGCCATCGGCGGGCAAGCCGATCCCGTCGCCGACGGGCGACTCGGGCACGATCACCAGCCACGGCCCGACCGGCCCGGCGGCCTGGCAGCTGTGGCTGGTGGCTTTGCTGGCGCTGGTCGCTGTGGCTAGCACTTACATGGCCCGCCGCACGTCGCGACCGGTCGCCGGGGTGGTCGCCCGGCGCTGGCTGACATCGGCTTTGACGAGCGCTGGTTTGTTGGTGTTCTTCGCTGTTGCGCTGTTCTCGTGGTGGCTCGCGGTGTTGCTGCTCGTGCTCGGTCTTGCCGTCGCACCGGCCGTGGTTCGCGAGTCGCGTCGGCGCCGGCACCATCACGCGATCGCCGAACGTGGGCCTACTGCCGCCGATGCGGCGTGGACCGAGTTGCTGGCCGAGTCGCTGGATCGGGGGATGGCCGTGCCGCCGAGCGACACTCTGCGGGTGGCCGCGCATCGGATGGTGCGCGAACATGATCTGGACGCGGAGGGGCGGGAGAGCCTGCGCACGCTGGTCGGGGAGGTGGAGCGGGCCTGGTACGGCGGGGATGCGGCGGTGTCGCCGGTGGTGGTGGAGTCATTCGACAAGGTGCGGCGCAGCCTGCATCGGAACGCGCCGCTGGCTCTGCGGGCCCGACTGTTGCCGAAATCCGTGCTACATCCTTCGAAACGCCGCCCGACCGAGAGCGATGGGGACGAATCGGGCGGTGCTTGAGCCCCATTCGGGTACGAACTCGGCGAGTTATCCACAACTTGTCAGTAACCCACCCATTCGGGGCTTGACAGGCATAGGGTTGAAAAGGGCCGTAGCCCCCGAGGTTGGGTGGGGGTCTGCGCGCTCGGCTTGGCTGGCTTCGTGGGCGGCTTTGGTTGCTGTCCTCTGCTTGGCTGGTCCTCACGCTTTGGGCTTCTGCATCACCCCGATACTCTATTGTCGGTAACGATTGTTGACGGTTTGTCAAGGCTGGAAAGAGTACCTTGACAAACCGTCAACAATCGCTTTAAAGCTGCCCGTATCGGGATGATGCAGAAGGACTGGGCAAGCGACGGAACGCCGCGTGGTTTAGGCATGGTCCCCAGAAGCGAAGGTGCGCCTCGGTTGGGAGCCTGGTCTTGTTCGTCCGGCGGGCCCCGTTTGCTTGTCGGGTCGTGACTGGTCTGGCCTGGGCCGAGCGCCTCCCTCGCGGCATGGTCTCTTGATCATTTCTTCCTGCTGCGAAGCCAGAGCATGTCACCCAAACTGCGACCAAGCCCATTTGGTTGGACCTCGAGAGGGCAGAGAAAGTCATGCCGGCGGCGCGGCGGACCGGGCTCATGAAACGCAGGACGTCGCTCCGCGAAACGTGGAGCGACGTCGGATGTCATGGCAGTGCCGCGGCTTGCGCCGCGGGCTCCCGCCTGACCGTTGGTGCAGCCCGTGGTGCTACTCGCCCTCGAAGCGCTTGCGGAAGCGCTCCTCCATGCGTTGGGTGAACCCGCTTCGATGTGGTTTGGTCTCCTCGCGCCCGTCTTTCCCGGTTGCCACGTCGCCGTGCCGCATGGCGGCCCAGGTCAGTACGGCGCCGACGAACATCATCAGGAAACCGACGACGCTCACGACCGGGATTTCGAACACCTTCAGCGGCAAGAGCATTCCACACACGAGCAGCGCGATCCCCAGGACGAACAGCGCGATCCCCTGAACACGCCGACGTCGGGACGGACGCAGTCGCGCGCCGCGGATCGTGGACGCGAACTTCGGGTCCTCGGCGTAGAGCGCGCGCTCGATCTGGTCGAACAGCCGCTGCTCGTGCTCGGAGAGTGGCATGGCTCCTCCTCCGGCACTGCGTCGTGCGCCGGGTGCTCACGGTCGCACCGGGCCCGGCGGGCGCCCCGGCATGGGGTCGTCACAACAAGGATACGATCCGGAAGTCCCGCCGACTACCCGATGCGCGATCCTGACGTGGCAATGCGCCGAGTGCCAGTCACTTGGCCTACCGTCGGGTACCGCACGGAAGCACTGGAACGGACAAAATGCCCATCCTGCGCGGTATTCCGTGTCCGGTAGCGTGACCGCGTGCCCGAGGACGCCGCGAGACCGAGCGAAGTCGCCGCACGCGACATGCGGGTGTCCGACGCGGAGCGCGAGCACGTGGCCGGCCTGCTGCAGAAGGCCGTCGGCAGGGGCCTGATCACCCTCGACGAGTTCACCGAGCGGACCGACCGCGCCCTGACCGCCCGCACCAGGGGCGAACTGAACAGCGTGCTGGTGGACCTCGCCGACCTGCGCCAGCCCGAGGTGCTCCCGACAGAACAGCCCCTACTGCTCCAAACGGGCAGCGGCAACATCAAACAACGCGGCCACTGGATCGTCCCCCGCACGATCACCGCCGAGTGCGGTATGGGCAATATCACCATCGACTTCACCGAAGCGGCCTGCCCGCACCACGAGGTGACCGTGCGCGCCACGGTCACGAGCGGCAACATCACGATCGTCGTCCCGCGCGGCTGGCAGGTCGTCCTGGTCGAGGCCACGAGCGGGCTGGGCAGCGTGTCGAACAGGGCCACCGACCCACCCGACCCGGACCAGCCGGTACTCCGCGTCCACGGCCGCGCCCGGATGGGCAGCGTGAAGGTGCGCCATCCTCGCGGCCGGCGCTAGTTCCCTACAGCTCCAACAGCATTCGGCTGTTGCCCAGGGTGTTCGGCTTCACGTAGGGCAGGTCGAGGAACTCGGCGACGCCGAGGTCGGCCGAGCGGCGCATCTCGTCGTAGACCTGTTGGCTGACCGGAGTGCCGTCGATCTTGACGAAGCCGTGCCGGGCGAAGAACTCGGTTTCGAAGGTCAGCACGAACAGCCGCGCCAGGCCCAGTTCGCGGCCGACGTCGACCAGTCGGTCCACCACGGCGTGACCGACGCCGCGGCCGAGCACCCGGCGGGCCACGGCCACCGTGCGAACCTCGCCAAGGTCCTCCCACAGCACATGTAACGCGCCGCAGCCGACGACCGCGTCCGCCAGGTCCGCCACCCAGAACTCCTGGACCGCCTCGTACAGGGTGACCAGTTCCTTGGCCAGCAGCACCCGGCCCGCGTAGTGGTCCACCAACGCCTTGATGTCCCGTACGTCATGAGTGCGGGCCCGCCGGATGACTGGCCCGTCAGGCACCGGCCACCCCCGCCGCGACCGGCTCCGCCGACGGCGGTTTCAGCTCGCCGAACCGGGCCAGCAGTAGAGCGCCGGCCAGCGCGACGACGAAACCGGCGCCCGCGACCGGCACCCACCCGTGTCGGGTGTGGTCGCCGAGCAGGACCACACCGATGATCGACGGTGGCACCGTCTCGCCGATCAGCATCATCGCGGTCGCCGCGACCACACCGCCGCGTTGCAGGGCCGCCGCGAGGAACAGGCCGGCCAGGACACCCGAGATGATCGCCGCGTACACGGCGGGATCACTGATCAGGAAGCTCGGCCTGAGGTTCGGCATGACACGGATGGCCGTCCCCATGGTGCCGAAACCCATGCCGCTGGCCAGGCCCAGCACAGCGGTCCGGGCCGGGTCGGGCAACCGGCCCGCCGCGACGCCGAGTACGGCCAGCGCCAGTGCGGCCACGAGCAGGACGTAGTGGAAGTGGTGGCTGCCGTGGCCGGCACCCTGGCTCTCGGCCGCGGCGCCCAGCATCGCCAGGCCCGCGCACACGATGGCGACCGACGCCCACTCCGTCCGCGAGAGCCGCAGGCCGAACCACCGGACCGCCAACAGCGCGGTCACCACGATGCTCGCCGCCATCGCGGCCTGCACCAGGAACAGCGGCAGCGAGCGCAACGCGGTGACCTGGGCGACCAGGCCGACGACGTCGAGGACGAGGCTGCTCAGATAGCGCCAGTTGCCCAACAGCCGCAACAGCAGCCGAGGGTCGACCCCGGCTCCGTCGTCCCTGGTCGACCTGGCCGCGACCGCCTGCATCGTCGCCGCGACGCCGTAGCAGACCGCCGCGAACAGGGCGCAGAGCATCCCGAACCACACCACCCGACCATAGACGGCGGCCGGAACGCGCACAGCGGATACCCGACCTTGGCCGGCTCCGGTCGATGTCCTGCGCGGTACGGCACGCGGCGGAGTTGACCTTGTCGCTGGTCGAGGATGCGCGGACGGACCACCTGACCGGCTGAGTACCGGCTGTCCTGCCGCGCGCGCAAGTTACGCTGAGCCGGTGTCCTCTCCCACCCCGGCTCGTCGGTTCGCCCTGCTCACTCTCGGCTGCGCACGCAACGAGGTCGACTCGGAGGAGTTGGCCGGCCGCCTGACGGGCAACGGCTGGGAGCACGTCCCGGAAAGCGATGACGTGGACGTCGTACTGGTGAACACGTGCGGGTTCGTCGAGTCGGCCAAGAAGGACTCGGTGGACACCCTGCTGGCCGCGGCCGACTCGGGCGCCAAGGTGGTCGCGGTGGGCTGCCTTGCGCAGCGGTACGGCGCGGAACTGGCCGAGAGCCTGCCGGAGGCCGCGGCCGTGCTCGGCTTCGACCACTACGGCACCATGGGCGACCGGCTGGACGACGTGCTGGCCGGCCGCCACATCGAGGCGCACAAGCCGGTGGACCGGCGCACGCTGCTGCCGATCAGTCCCGTCCAGCGCCCGGCCGCCGCGGAACAGGTGGCGGTGCCGGGGCACGGCTGGGGGCCCCGCGTGGTGCGGGCCCGGCTGGACTCGGCGCCGGTGGCGCCGCTGAAGATCGCGTCCGGCTGTGACCGGCGCTGCTCGTTCTGCGCGATCCCGTCCTTCCGCGGCGCGTTCGTGTCCCGCACGGCGGACGAACTCCTGGCCGAGGCGGCCTGGCTGGCCGAGCGTGGCGTGCGCGAGTTGTATCTGGTCAGCGAGAACTCCACCTCCTACGGCAAGGACCTGCCCGGCGGCGCGGACGCGCTGGCGAAGCTGTTGCCCCGGCTGGCGTCGGTGCCCGGCGTGGACCGGGTCCGGGTGTCCTACCTCCAGCCTGCCGAGACCCGACCGGAGCTCGTCTCGACCATCGCCACCACACCCGGGGTGGCGGACTACTTCGACCTGTCGTTCCAGCACGCCAGCGAGCCGGTGCTGCGCCGGATGCGCCGGTTCGGGTCGACCGAGTCGTTCCTGGACCTGATCGGCCGGATCCGCGCGCTGGCGCCGGCAGCGGGCATCCGGACCAACGTGATCGTCGGCTTCCCCGGCGAGACCGATGCCGACGTGGCCGAACTGGCCCGGTTCCTGACCGAGGCACGGTTGGACGCGGTCGGCGTGTTCGGCTACTCCGACGAGGACGGCACCGAAGCCGAGGGCCTGTCGGGCAAGGTCGACCCGGACGTGATCACCGAGCGGGTGAGCGAGATCTCGGCGCTGGTCGAGGAGTTGACCGCGCAGCGCGCCGAGGACCGGATCGGCGACACGGTCGAGGTGCTGATCGAGCGGCTGGCCGACGACGAGTCCGACTGCGCGGGCCGGGCGGCGCACCAGGCGCCCGAGGTGGACGGCGAGTGTGTGCTGACCGACTCCGTCGATCAGCACGCGGGCCTCGTGGTCGGTGATCTGGTGCGCTGCGTGGTGATCGCGGCGGAAGGGGTGGATCTGGTCGTCCGGCCGCTTGAGGTACTACCGAGGTCGACGTGACCGAGCAGGCCGGCGGGACGTCGGACGGCGACCCGGCGCTGGCGACACCCCCCGTGCCGCTGCTGAACGTGGCCAACGTGCTGACCGTGTCGCGGTTGGCGTTGGTGCCGGTGTTCCTGCTGACGCTGTTCGCCGACGGCGGCCACCAGGCCGGCTGGCGGCTGATCGCCACCGCCGTGTTCGCCGTGGCGTCCATCACCGACCACTTCGACGGCAACATCGCCCGCAGCCGGGGCCTGGTGACCGACTTCGGCAAGATCGCCGACCCGATCGCGGACAAGGCGCTGACCGGTGCCGCGCTGGTCGGGTTGAGCCTGTTGGGCGAGCTGCCGTGGTGGATCACCGTGGTGATCGCGGTCCGCGAGGTCGGCGTGACGCTGCTGCGGTTCTGGGTGATCCGCCACGGCGTGATCCCGGCCAGCCGGGGCGGCAAGGCGAAGACCCTGGTCCAGATCGTCGGCATCGTCTTCTACCTGGTGCCGTTCCCGGACTGGTTCGACGTGGTGCGGTGGATCGTCATCGGGGCCGCGGTGGTGCTGACCGTGGTCACCGGTGTCGACTACGTGATCCGCGCGGTTCGGCTGCGGGCCCGTGGCCGACGGGCCGTCGCGGGGACGTCATGAGCGATCCCCTGGTCAGGGCGTTGGGCCTGCGCGCGGACCGGCTGGTCGAGGTGGTCGAACTGCTCAAGGAGCGCGGGCAGACGGTGGCCACGGCCGAGTCGCTGACCGCGGGTCTGGTGGCCGCGGCGCTGACCACCGTGCCGGGAGCCAGCGCCGTGGTGCGCGGCGGTCTCGTGGTGTACGCCACAGCCCTCAAGACGAGCCTGGCCAGGGTGCCGGCCGAACTGATCGCCAGGTTCGGCGCCGTGCACGCGGATGTGGCATCCGCGCTGGCCAGCGGCGCGAGAACGGTATGCGGCGCGGACTGGGGCATAGGATTGACCGGGGTGGCCGGTCCGGACCCACAGGACGGCGTGGCGCCGGGGCGGGTCTACCTCGCGATTGCTCAGTTCGACGCCGTCACTCCGTATGTGCTCGACCTCACCGGCGACCGGCAGGCCATCCGAGCGGCGTCGGTCGGGGCCGCGATCGACGCGCTGTATGTGGCCCTGACCGGCTGATTCTCGGTCCAGGAACACGGAGCGTGAACACCGTCGGGCCGGTAACGATCACCTGGTCGTGGTCGATCTCGGGAACAGACCGGGTCGTTGGCACGTTCGCTGTTGGCGTAGCGCTCGCAAGCCAGTGCCGGCGGACGGTCTCGCTGGGTAATCTGGTCGGTACGAGCGAACCCGAAGGGAGGCGCGCGATGGCTGTGCTGCTGCGCGAGGCGATCGGTGATCGGCTCCGTCATGCCCGCACCACCCAGCACCGAACCCTGCGCGAGGTCTCCCGGGCCGCCCGGGTCAGCCTCGGCTACCTCTCCGAAGTGGAGCGCGGTCGCAAGGAGGCGTCCAGCGAACTGCTGGCGGCCATCTGCGACGCGCTGGAACTGCCGCTGGCCGATCTGCTGCACCGCGTCGCCACCGACGTCAGCATGGTCGACGTGCACACGGTGGAGGACGTGACCGCGCCGACGCCGGTGCCGGCGGAGAGCGGCCACCTGCGGACCGGCGAGCCGGCCACGATGTCGGCCTCGATGTCCGGTTCCGGGTCCGGCCTGCAGGGCGGGCGGCTGTTGCCGGCCGTCGTGGGCACCGACCTGGCCGACCTCCGGCTGCAACCGGTCCTGTCCCACCGCCTGACCACGTCCATCACGCCGCGCAGCGGCGGCATCACGGTTGCCGCCTGAACCGCGTCGCGGTCCGATCCGGGCAGGTAGATTGGCGATACGGCCACCCAAGGGCGGTGGGTCGGGGATGGCTCCGGGCTGATATGCCGGGGCCGGTGGCTGTGTTTTGCCCAGGGGCGGTGGAAGGTCGCGCTCGTACCTGACACGATGTAGACCAGACGGTACGAGCTCGTTGCCCGGACACGGGTGGGGTCACCCCACCGAGGGCTGGCGCAGCAGGGGAGAAGGCAGGCGGAGGAGATGGCCAACCCGTTCGTGAAGGCTTGGAAGTACCTGATGGCGTCGTTCTCGTCGAAGGTGGACGAGCTCGCCGATCCGAAGGTACAGATCCAGCAGGCCATCGAGGAGGCCCAGCGCGCGCACCAGGCGCTGTCGCAGCAGGCGGCCGCCGTGATCGGCAACCAGCGTCAGCTGGAGATGAAGCTCAACCGACAGCTCGGCGAGGTCGAGAAGCTCCAGGCGTCCGCGCGGCAGGCGCTGGTGCTGGCCGACGAGGCCCGCGCCAAGGGCGACGACGCCAAGGCGACGGAGTTCGAGAACGCGGCCCAGCAGTTCGCCACGCAGCTCGTCACGTCCGAGCAGAGCATCGAGGACCTCAAGACCCTGCACGACCAGGCGATCCAGGCGGCCGGCCAGGCCAGGACCGCGGTCGAGCGCAACTCGATGATGCTCCAGCAGAAGCTGTCCGAGCGCACCAAGCTGCTCAGCCAGCTCGAGCAGGCCAAGATGCAGGAGCAGGTCTCCAAGTCGCTCAACCAGATGAGCGAACTGGCCGCGCCGACCAACACCCCGTCGCTGGACGAGGTCCGGGACAAGATCGAGAAGCGCTACGCCACGGCGTTGGGCTCCGCGGACCTGGCCAAGAACTCGGTGCAGGGCCGCATGTTGGAGGTTCAGGCGTCCACGGTCAACATGGCCGGGACCAACCGGCTGGAGCAGATCCGCGCGTCGCTGCACGGCGGCCCGGTGGCCGGCCAGATCACCAGCGGCAACTCCGCGGCCAACTCGGCGGCGGCCAGCATCCAGCAGGAGATCGCGCAACGCGTCCAGCAGTCCGCCCAGAAGCAGGACAAGGCCCCGGAAGCCGGTTCGGCATCCTGAGCTGAACCGATCGTCAAGCCGTGCCCGGTCGGCATGCGCACGCCTCCGCCAGGTCCTGTTGGACCGGCGGAGGCTTTTGTTCGGGCGAAAGGTCCAACCCGGACGCGGTGCGAGGCCACGCCGACCGGCGACCACCGGTGGTCCTCGATGCTCATTCGAGTCCGGCGCGCATTCCGATCGCGACTCTCGTGACCCTATTCCATCACTTCTGGTAACCGGATGGGCGTTTTGCCGGAAAGGCTGCCGACATTCGCGTGATTATCGAACTGTGATGTGGGTACTCCAGCTACCTGGCGTGGCACTATCGTCGGGACGGTCGGACGGTCGGGAGGGGCATCGCGTGGCGCTGTGGACCGTGCACGGCGACGGGCGGCGGTTGGGCAACGACGAGGTGGTACGTCCGGATGAGCGGCTGAGCTGGCCGTTGACCGCGGGTCTCGGCCTCCAGCACATCGCCGCCATGTTCGGCGCGACCCTGCTGGTACCGACACTGACCGGTTTTCCGGTATCGACGACGCTGCTGTTCTCCGGTGTCGGGACGCTGCTGTTCCTGCTCATCACGCGCAACCGGATCCCCAGCTATCTCGGTTCGTCATTCGCGTTCGTCGCGCCACTGGTCGCCGCCCACAACCAGGGTTTGGCGGCACAACTGGGCGGTGTGCTGTTCGCCGGAATACTGGTCGTGGTGATCGGCATCGCGGTGAAGGCCCTCGGCATCCGGCTGGTCGACTCGGTGATGCCGCCGGTGGTCACCGGCGCGGTCATCGCGCTGCTGGGCCTGAACCTGGCCCCGGCCGCCGGCGCGGCGGTGTCCCGGTCGCCGTGGCTGGCCGCGGTCACCCTGCTGGTGATCGGCCTGTGCGCGATGCTGTCACGTGGCCTGCTGGTCCGGCTGAGCGTGCTGGCCGGTGTGGTCGCCGGCTGGCTGGTGGGCGCGGTGACCGGCGGCATCGACCCGGACCGGTTGACCGCCCTGTACAACGCCGCCTGGCTGGGTATGCCAGCGCTGCACCAGCCGCAACTCGGCTCGTCGGTGATGCTCGGCGTGCTGCCGGCGGTCGCGGTGATCACCGCCCAGAACGTCGGCTACGTCAAGGCGATCGGCCGGGTCACCGGCCGGGATCTGGACGGCTGCGTCGGCGACGCGCTGATCGCGGGCGGCCTGGCCACCGCCCTGTCCGGCGCGGGCGGCGGGGCCGGTCTGGTGCCGCTCGGCGAGAACGTCGGCGTCCTGGCGACGTCGCGGGTGTACTCGACCGCCGCCTACGTGGCCGCCGCGACCGGCGCGATCTGCCTCGCCTTCTCCCCCAAGGTCACCGCGCTGGTTGCCACGGTGCCGACCGGCGTGATCGGCGGGATGTCGCTGGTGCTGTTCGGCACGGTGGTGATGATCGGTGTCCGGGTGTGGCAGGACAACCACGTCGACCTGGCCGACCCGC
Organism: Pseudonocardiaceae bacterium; assembly: GCA_036503065.1. Taxonomy (GTDB): domain Bacteria; phylum Actinomycetota; class Actinomycetes; order Mycobacteriales; family Pseudonocardiaceae; genus DATEPR01. The sequence continues at coordinate 23,456 of DASXXM010000257.1, forward strand.
TGACCATGATGGTGGCGGGCGCCGCGATCGTGGCCGGCGCGGGCAACGTGACCATCGACGTCGCCGGCATGCGGCTGGGCGGCATCGTGTGGGGCTCCCTGCTGATCGTGCTCGGCCACCCGCTGTTGCGAACGTTGCGCACCATGCGACGCGGACCGTCAGCGGACCGCGCGGCCAATTGACCTGACGAGACCGGGGCCCGAGTAGATGAACCCGGTGTAGAGCTGCACGAGACTCGCGCCCGCGTCCAGCATCCGCAGCGCGTCCTCGACGCTGCCGATGCCGCCGACGCCGATCACCGGCAGCGCGCCCCCGGTCTCCCGGTGCACGAACTCGACCACGGCCCTGGCCCGCGCGGCCAGTGGGCCGCCGGACAGCCCGCCTGCCTGTTGACCGGTTGCCGCGTCGCCCGGCGCGATGCCGTCACGGGCCAGCGTGGTGTTGGTCGCGATCAGGCCGGCAACACCGCGGTCGGCGCACACGCCGAGCACCTCGCCGATGGCATGGTCGGTCAGGTCCGGCGCGATCTTCACCAGGATCGGCTTGGCCGTGTCGCCGCCGGCCAGGTCAGCCGCTTCTGCGACGAGCACCGCCAGCAGGTCGTCCAGCAGCGCCCGGTCCTGTAGGCCGCGCAGGCCGGGTGTGTTGGGTGAGCTGACATTGACCGCGAAGTAATCCCCGTACGGGTGGAGCACGCGCAGCGACGACCGGTAGTCGGTCACGGCGTCCGCGAGCGGCGTGACTTTGGACTTGCCGATGCTGATGCCCACCGGCACCGGCGGTCGACCCTGCGCCCGCAGGCGGTCCGCAAGCGCTTGCGACCCGGCGTTGTTGAAGCCCATCCGGTTGATCAGGGCGCCGCTGGCCGGCAGCCGGTAGAGCCGGGGCCGTGGATTGCCCGGCTGCGGATGCCAGGTCACGGTGCCGACCTCGACGTGCCCGAAGCCCAGCGCGGCCCAGCCGGGCAGCGCGATCCCGTTCTTGTCCATCCCGGCGGCGAGGCCGACCGGGTTGGGGAACCGCACGCCGAACACCGTGCGCGGCGCGGGCACCGCGAACCACCGCCGCAGCGGCGCCAGCGCGGCACCCGTCCTGGCCAGCGCGTGCAGCGTGAACTCGTGCGCGGCTTCGGCGTCACCGGCGCCGACGCGGAACAGGACCGGCCGGACCAGTCGGGAGTAGAACACGGCCTACATGGTGCCCGGCGCCGGACCGACCTGGCACTTCGGGCAGAACCAGGTGTGTCGGGCCGGTACCCACGAGCCCTGCTCTGCGGTCCGGATCGGCGTGCCGCAGCGCAGGCAGGGCTTGCCGGTCCGTTGGTACACCCAGTGCTGCCGCCCTGGCCGCAGTTCGCCGGTGGTGCTCTGCTCCGGCCGCCATGCGTTGCGCAGCAACAACTTCCGGCTCAGCGCCACGGCCTGCCCGACGGCCCCGGCCGGCAGGTCGGCGACCCGCGTCCACGGCGAGACCCGCAGCACGAAGCACACCTCCGCCTTGTAGAGATTGCCGACGCCTGCCGTCACCCGCTGGTCGGCCAGCACGTCGCCGATCTCCCGATCGCCCTGCGCGGCCAGCAGGCGCACCGCGTCGGCCGCCATGGTGTCGTCCCAGTCCGTGGCCAGCAGGTCCGGGCCGAGGTGCCCGACAAGGTCGGACTCGCGGTCGGTGCGCAGCAGGGCCAGGTCGTGCAGCCGGAACCCGACGCCCGTCCACGTGTCGGTGGCCAGCACGGCACGGACGTCGTGCGTCCGGCCGCGCCACCGCTCCCCCGCCCGGTACAGGTGCCACGCGCCGTCCATCTTGAAGTGGCTGTGCAGGCTCGTGGCATCGTCGAACCGGGTGAACAGGTGCTTGCCGACCGAGCGCACGCCGAGCACGGTCCGGCCGGTCAGGCGTGCGTTGGCCAGCTTGGGATGCCGTAGTTCCGCGCGGACCAGCCGGCCACCGGACAATGCCTCGTCCAGCCGCCGGCCCGCGAGGAACACCGTGTCACCCTCTGGCATGCCGCCTCAGTCGACCTGTTCTTCCTCTCGGGCCGCCCGCCTGCTCCGGCTGGCCCGCAGGATCCGCGCCAACAGCAGGTTGAACGCCAGCGACACCTCGCGCGCGCCCGGCGTGTTCCACTGGTGGATCGGCAGGCAGGCGCCCTGGGCCTGCTGCACGGCCAGCCGGTCGGGCAACGCCACCGGCATCACCAGCGGCCCGAACAGCTCGCGCAGCTCCTCGATCCGGAACTGGTGCTCGTGCGACCGCGGCCGAACCCGGTTGACCACCACGCCCAGCGGCTGCAACCGAGGGTTGTGCAACTCCCGCTCGTTCTGCACCGCCTCGAACGCGCGCTGCACGCCGGACACGGCGAACATCGTCGGCTCGGTCACCAGCAGCGCCCGGTCGGCGGCCACCAGCGCGGACCGGGTCAGCTGGCCGAGCGACGGCGGGCAGTCCAGCAGGATCAGCTGGTACTCCGGTTCGCCGTCGGGCACCAGCTCGTTGACCTGTTCCAGTGCCTTGGCGAGCTTGCCGAGCTTCTGCGAGCCGGGCTCGGGATGGTTGAGCGCCTCGACCTCCTCGGAGCCGACCAGCACGTCAAGGCCCTCACCCCAGGGGCTGGGCGCGACAGCGGCGCGCAGGGTCGCGAGGCTGGGTCGGGCCAGTACGTCGACCAGGCTGCCGTCGGTATCGGCCGGATCCAGCGTGGCCGTCGAGTTGCACTGCGGGTCGAGGTCGACCACCAGCGTGCGCACGCCTCGGCGCAGCGCCGCAGAAGCCAACCCGAGTACCACCGTCGTCTTACCCACGCCACCCTTGAGGCTCAGCACCGCGACCGTATGCACGCCAGGAAGCTTAGAGTGATCCGGCAACACACGGCGGCAACCAGGTGGCCGATCGCGATCGGATCGTGCCTTGATCGCGTCCCGGTCAGCCGACCCGGACCGCCGACACGGGCTCGACCTGCGGCTTCGGTGCGGTCCCTGCGGGACGGAGCAGCAGCACGATGCCGCTGGCGCACATTCCGGTGAATATCACCAGCAACAGAACCCGGTAGTCGACAACCGCGATCAGCGCGGCACCCAGGCCGATCGACGCGGTCTGCGGGCCGGTCAGGAGCATGGTGGCCGTCGCGTTCACCCGGCCCTGCAGCCGGGGCGGCGTGTACCGCTGCAGTCCGGTGCTCCAGCCGACCACGAACCACGGCACGCCGACGCCCACCACGAACGTCCCGAACAGCACCATCGGCAACGACGACGGGATCAGCCCGAGCGCGCCGACGCCGACCACGCCGAGCCCGATGCCGACCGTGCGGGCCTCCGCCAGCCTGCGCAGCAGCGCCGCCGCGGTCAGCCCGCCGAGCACGGCACCGGCGCCCTGCACGGAGTCGATCACCCCGTAGAACGACGGCGACCGGTGCAGTCCCTGGTCCACCACGGCGAACCCGACCGTCTCGAACAGCCCGACGACGGCGAACGCGAGCGCGCCCATGACGGTGAGCTGCAGCAGCACCGGCACCGACCGGACGTGCCGGAATCCGGCCAGCAGCGCGTCGGCCAGCCGGCCGGTTCGCGGCTCCGCCACCGACTCGGTGACCCGCACGGTGGCCAGCGCGACGGCGGCCACGCCGAACATCGCCGAGTTGGCCAGGGTCAGGCCGTGGCCGCCCAACCAGGTGTAGAGGCCGGCGCCGGCCAGTGGGGACAGCAGCCGCAGGCCCTGGCTGGTGGTCTGCAACACGGCGTTGGCGGCGCCGAGTTCGTGGTCGGCCAGCATGTCCCGCAGCAGCGCGCTGCGGCTGGCGCCCAGCACGGTGTTGGCGAGGCCGATGGTCGCGGCGACCGCGTAGATCAGCCACAGCTGGCCGCGGCCGTGCACGCCCAGCAGCGCCAGCTCGGCCACGCCGACGGCCGCGTTCGTGGTGACCAGCAGAGTCCGGCGGGGCAGCCGGTCCACCAGGTGGCCGCCCAGCGGTCCGAGCAGGCTCGGCACGCCGAGGGCCAGGAAGACACAGGCAGCCAAGGCGTTGCTGTGGGTCAGGTCCTTGGCCCAGATGCCCAGCGCCAGGTAGAGCGCGCCGGCCGCGAAACTGGACACCACCTGGCCGGCCAGCAGCCTGCGGAACGCACGGTCGCGCAGCACACCCATGACCGTCCTACTTCCGCGGGGGCTGCGGCGCCACGGACATGGACAGGAACACCCGCACCTGGCGGGCGCCTGCCGGCCGGAGGTCCGGGTTGTTCCAGCGGTCCTCGTGCCGGTCGGTCAGCTCCGTAATGTGCCGGCGCAGTTCGATCGCTTCGGCGGGCGTGAGGTAGATGGTCGACGCGTTGAACCCGGTCGACCGCTTGCGCCACTCCTCCGGTTCCAGGCTTCTGCGGCGCAGGCGCTCCTTCATCACGCTGTACTCGTTGTCGAGGAAGGCATCGCCGGCGGCCTCCGCGGCCAGTTGCCCCTCCTCGCCGAGGCCCTCGGCGGTGAACGACTGGTCGCGGCTGACCAGCCGCCATGGCTTCTCCCTGCCCTGCCCGCCCGGCGCCTCCTCGATGAAGTCGTACTTGGCGAGCATGTTGAGGTGGTAGGAGCAGCTGGCCACGCTCTCGCCGAGCACTTCGGCGCAGCGGGTGGCCGTCGCGGTCTGCTCGGCGTCGATCAGCGACAGCAGCTTCCAGCGCAACGGGTGCGCCAGCGCGCGCAAACGCTTGGGGTCGGAGATCAGCGGTTGTTCCTGGTCCGGCATATGGTCAAGGTAACCTTATCAAGGAGTCCTTCGCAAGATGTGTTGCTAAAGGTGTCCTGTTGAGGTTCTGCCCCAGCTCAATCGGCCGCGGCCGGCCGCACCTAGACTGCGCGCCATGCGACCGGACGCGGTGTACCGCGTGCTAGAGGCCGAGGTGGCCGCCGCGCGGCGGCGCAGGAGCGGTCAGCCGCCGCGGGTGCTGGACGTCGGCGGCGGCAGTGGCGTGTGGGCGGTGCCCCTTGCCGCGGCCGGCTGCGCCGTCACCGTGATCGAACCGAGCCCGAACGCCCTCGCCACCCTGCACCGCCGCGCCGCGGAGGCGGGCGTCACGATCACCGCGATCCAGGGCGACACGGACGCGCTGGACCGTCTCGTCCCGGTCGGCGAGGCCGACCTGGTGCTGGGTCACGGCCTGCTTGAGGTCGTGGACGACGTGGCCGCCGCGGTCGCGGCGTTGACGGCGGCCTGCGCGCTCGGCGGTGCGGTGTCGATCCTGGTGGCCAACCGCTATGCCGCCATCCTGTATCGAGCGTTGGCCGGCCGTCTGGTCGACGCCCGCCGCCTGCTGGAGTCCGAAGCCGGCCAGCTGCCCGGCTCCGGCGAGTCGGTACAACGCCGGTTCGACGTGGCCGGCCTGGAAACCACGCTGAAGGAGGCCGGCCTGGTGGTCGAGATCCTCCAGGGCCACGGCGTGGTGTCGGACATCGTGCCGGGCGCCGTACTGGAGGCCAACCCCGGCGCGGCCGAAGCCCTGGCCCAACTGGAGTTGGCGGCAGCCAACCGCCCACCCCTGCGCGACGTGGCGGCCCGCCTGCACGCCCTAGCACGCCGAACCGGCTGACGCTCGCGACTGTCCACAGTCAACAGAGTTGTCCACAGCCCACCGGCAGACGCCGATTCGCCGGCCCCAAAAACGATAGGCTGGAATTGGGGGGCGCCCCATGAGCGGACGCCGCGAAATCGATGCGCGCGACGAGGATCCGGGCGGACGATGATACGTCCGAGTCAGATCTTTCGGCGACAGGTCCGGGACGGGCGACGGCGATACGTCCGAGTCAGATCTCCGACGACAGACCCGGACGGGCGATGTCCATGCGTCCGAAGTCGGACCGTTCGACGACGGGACCGCGGGACCGTTGAAGGCGTTGTGTCCAAAGTCGGATCGTGGGGCGATGCATTGCACCGCTCGTTGTCCGACCTCGTCGTTAAGCTTCGGTGCGGAGTTGGGTGGTGAGTGCCGGTGGGTAGGAGTGGCGATCTGCCGCGCGGTCTCGTGGACCGCTACCTCGCCGACGAATCCGATCCCACCAGTTGGCCTGCCGACACGGGCTGTCCGATCCTGCACGTGGACATGGACGCCTTCTACGCCTCGGTCGAGATCCGGGATCGGCCCGAGTTGCGGGACCGGCCGGTGGTGGTCGGTGGCATCGGGCCGCGTGGCGTGGTGTGTTCCGCCAATTATCTGGCTCGCCGGTTCGGCGTGCGGTCGGCGATGCCCACCTCGCGCGCTCGCCGAATGTGCCCGCAGGCCGTGTTCCTGCCGCCGAACTTCGACGTCTACCGGGAGGTTTCCCGGGGTGTGTTGGCCAGTTTTCGCGAGCTGACGCCGTTGGTCGAACCGTTGAGCCTTGACGAGGCGTTCCTCGACGTGGCGGGGGCACTGCGGCGCACGCGGCTGACGCCGATCGAGTTGGGTGTGCTGATCCGCCGCCGGGTCACCGCGGATCACCGGATCTCCTGTTCGGTCGGTGTCGCGTCGACCAAGTTCATCGCCAAACTGGCGTCCGGCATGGCCAAGCCGGACGGGCTGCTGGTGGTGCCGAAGGCCGAGACGCTGGACTTCCTGCGGCCGCTGCCGGTGTCGGCGCTCTGGGGTGTCGGCGCGCGCACCACGGAACAGTTGGCGCGGGTCGGCTTGACGACGGTCGGCGCGGTGGCCGACAGTCCGCTGCCGCGGTTGCGCCGGATCATCGGCGTCGCGGCGGCGGAGCATCTGCACACGCTGGCCAACGGGCACGACACCCGGGCCGTCGAGCCCGAGTCGGTGGACAAGTCGATCGGCGCCGAGGAGACGTTCGACGTCGATCACCACGATCGGGTGTTGCTCAGGCGCGAACTGCTGCGGCTGTCCGAGCGGACCGCGGCGACACTGCGATCCCGTGGGGTGCGCGGCCGGACCGTGTCCATCAAGGTCCGGTTCGCCGATTTCACCACAATCACCCGTTCGCGCACTCTGCCGGTGGCGACCGATGTCACCCAGGAGGTTTACCGGACCGCGTGCCGGCTATTGGACGAGCAGGTTCCGGCCGGCGCGGTCCGGCTGATCGGGGTCCGGATGGAACAACTCGCCGGAACGACGGGGAGCGGCGAGCAGTTGGCGCTGGACGCCCCGGAACACGGCTGGCGGGATGCTGATCTCGCCGCGGATCAGGCGCGTTCCCGGTTCGGTAGTTCCGCGATCCGGCCGGCCAGCCTGCTCAATGTCAAGCGCACCAAGGAATAGCCGCGAACACGCTGCCGTTACTTTCCAGTGTGGAAGATCAACTGGATTATCTGTCCACAGTGGATCGTTAGGCGACTGCTGAAACTGGATTACGTTGTTGACACGCACAACATCACCCGGGGATTGAGCCGGTACCGACAAGTAATGTTGCCGGTTGTCCGATTGTTGATTAAACTGGACAAGCATCACCACGGGCACCCGGCTGCCGCCGTCCGGCTTAACGCGTGTCCGCTACGCGGACGCCGCCGGAGATCCGATCGGGTAAATCCTGCCCTCGCCGGGGTAGCGGCAATACCGCCCGGTGCCGGGCAACGCCGCCCGGCTTTGCATACCTGATTGTACCCAGATCACGTTGGCACACAACGATTTTCGGCATGCCGACGACGCCGGCCCCGGTACCAGCCGATACACCCGCGTTGACCGGCCCGGGTTCTCGATGGGCCGTCGTGGTTTACACAGGAGCAGCAAGCAGGCACAGCCGGTTGGCCCGGAAACCCAAAGAATGGCGTTTTTGAGAATGCGACGCTATCCTGCTAACGATACCAGCGGGCAGTCGAGCGCACCCGTTCGCAGGTGCGACTCGGACACGGTGTTTGAGGGAGAAGGAAACCATGGCACGTAAGGTCCTCGTGCGACTTGTCGACGATCTGGACGGTTTGCCCAGCGAGGGTGTGGCTACGGTCACTTTCTCTCTCGATGGGGTGACGTACTCGATCGACCTGAATCAGGCGAACGCCGGCAAGTTGCGGGACGGTTTGGCCGACTACATCACGGCCGCCCGGCGCATCGGCGGCCGGATGAAGCGTGGTTCGGCGGCAGGCGGCCGTTCGGCCGGCAGCGGCAACGACGGTCCCGCAATCCGGGAATGGGCGCGCGAACAGGGCCACGAGCTGGCCGAGCGCGGTCGCATTCCATCGCACATCGTGGACGCCTACCACGCCGCCAACCGTAGTGGCCGGGCAAAAGCCCCGGTCAGGGCGACAAACGCACCCGCGAAAGCCGCAGCGGCCAACAAGACCGCATTGACGAAGGCGACCGCACCGACCGGCAAGGCCACCAGGGCGGCCCGCGGCGCACGGCCGGCCGCGGCCAAGGCGACGAAGGCCCCGGCCACCAAGAGTGCCGCGACCAAGGCGGCACCGGCGAAGGCCGGCACCGCCAAGGCGACCACCGCCAAGCCGGCCGCGAAGACCGCGGCGAAGACCACCACGGCCAAGGCGGCCGAGCCGGCCGCCAAGACCCCCCGGGCGGCCACCAAGGCGCCAAGGGCCACCAAGTCCACCGTGACCGCCAAGACCGGGCAGCGCGGCCGTAGGGCGTGAAGCTCAAGCTCGACCTGCACGACGTCTACAACCGCGGCGCGGACATCGACCGGGCCCTGCGGGAGATCATCGACGAGGCGGTGGCCAAGAAGGCCACCCTCGTCGAGATCATCCCCGGCAAGGGATCCGGACAACTCAAGAAGCACGTGCTGCGTTTTCTGGACCGCAAGGACATCAAGGCCCTCTACCACCGGGTGGAGAAGGACTCGAAGAACTTCGGCCGGCTGTTCATCCACTTCCGCTGGCACTGAGCCGATCCGAAGGATCGGGCCAGGCCTGCGGAAGTGGATGAACCGTCTACTCGGCGGAGTCGTCCTCGTCGGCGACGGGCCCGCCGCCGCGAATCGTGTAGAGCAGCGATTCCAGCTCGTCCGGCTTGATCAGCACGTCACGGGCCTTGGAGCCCTCGGACGGTCCGACAACGCCCCGGCTCTCCAACAGGTCCATCAGCCGACCGGCCTTGGCGAAACCGACCCGCAGTTTCCGCTGCAACATCGACGTCGAGCCGAACTGGCTGGTCACGATCAGCTCGGCGGCCTGCACCAACAGGTCCAGGTCGTCGCCGATCTCGGCGTCGACCTCCTTCTTCTCGCCCGCTTTGGCCGCGGTCACGCCGGTGGTGTAATCCGGTTGCGCCTGGTCGCGCACGAAAGCGACGATCGTGGCGATCTCCTCGTCGGAGATGTAGGCGCCCTGCACGCGGACCGGTTTCGACGCGCCCATCGGCAGGTAGAGGCCATCGCCCATGCCGATCAGTTTCTCCGCGCCCGGCTGGTCCAGAATGACCCGCGAGTCGGTCAGCGACGATGTGGCGAACGCGAGCCTGCTCGGCACGTTCGTCTTGATGAGCCCGGTGACCACGTCGACGGAAGGACGCTGGGTCGCCAGCACGAGATGAATCCCGGCGGCGCGGGCTTTCTGGGTGATGCGCACGATCGCATCCTCGACATCGCGCGGCGCGGTCATCATCAGGTCGGCCAACTCGTCCACGATGGCCAGGATGTACGGGTAGGGCCGGTATTCCCGCTCACTGCCCGGTGGTGCGGTAATCTCCCCCGACGCGACCTTGCGGTTGAAATCGTCGATGTGCCGGACCTTGTTGGCCTGCATGTCCTGGTACCGCTGCTCCATCTCCTCCACCAGCCAGGCAAGTGCCGCGGCGGCTTTCTTCGGCTGGGTGATGATGGGCGTGATCAGGTGCGGAATGCCCTCGTACGGGGTCAGCTCGACCATTTTCGGGTCGATCAGGATCATCCGGCATTCCTCCGGCGTCGCCCTGGCCAACAGCGACACCAGCATCGAGTTGACGAAACTGGACTTGCCGGAACCGGTCGAGCCTGCGACCAGCAGGTGCGGCATCTTGGTCAGGTTCGCGGTGACGTAGTGGCCCTCGATGTCCTTGCCGAGGCCGATCACCATCGGGTGCGTGTCACCAAGCGCCCGCTGCGACTTCAGTACGTCACCGAGGCGGACCATTTCGCGGTCGGAATTGGGCACCTCGATGCCGACCGCCGACTTGCCGGGGATCGGCGCGAGCAGTCGGACGTTGTCGGTGGCCACGGCGTAGGCGATGTTCTTGGTCAGCGCGGTGATCTTCTCCACCTTCACGCCGAGCCCGAGTTCCACCTCGTAACGGGTCACCGTCGGGCCGCGGGTGAAACCGGTTACCTGAGCATCCACCGAGAATTGTTCGAGGACGCCGGAAATGGCCTCGATCATGGTGTCGTTGGCTTTGCTGCGGACGCGCGGCGGATCACCATTGGTGAGCAGATCCGGCGACGGCAGCCGGTAATCGCCGTCCACCGCGCGCGCGGGCGGCCGTTGACCCGCCGTTTTCGCCGGCTTTTCCGCCGGTTCCGCGGCGATCGGAACCGGTTTCGGCCGGACCGGTTTGGCCGGTGGCTCGTCCAGCGGCAGTTCCGGCTGCACCGCGTCGGCAGGGTCCACAGCGGCCTGCCGGCGCCGGGATGGCCTGCGCAGCCGGACATCCGTGTGCCCGGCCAGTTCCGGTGCCGGCTCCTGCTGGGTCTCCTCGGCAGGTGCCTGGCCGCCCATGGCGCGGAACCGTGCCGGGATCTGGCGGACCGGCGTGCCGGTGAAGACCAGAATTCCGTACAGCGCCACCAGAACCAGCAACGGCATCGCGACCCACTCGGTCAGCCCCTGGGCCAGGAAACCACCGGCCAGATAGCCGAGCGCGCCACCGGCCCGCATTCGGGCCGCATTGGTGATCGGCAGACTGCCGGCCAGATGGAGGATGCCCAGCAGCGCCAGCGAGAACAGCAGCGCACCGATCACCAGTCGCGGGCGCGCCTCCGGTTTGGGTTCGGACCGCATCAGCACGATGCCGGCGACGACCAACGCGACCGGGAGCAGCACGGCGCCGCTGCCGATCACGGTGCGGAACCCGATGTCCACCCAGTGCCCGATCGGTCCCGCCGCCAGGAACCACACGCCGGCCGCGGACACCACCGCCAGCGCGACGAGGACGAGCGCGATGCCGTCTCTGCGGTGTGCCGGGTCGAGTTCCTTGGTCCGGCCGATGGCCCTCGCCACGCTGCCGACACCGCGGGCGAGCAGCGTGAACGGCCCGACACCCGGCCTGCGTGCGGCGGGTCGGGTGGTGCGCGGCTTGGCGGATCGGCTCTGCCGGCCCGCGGTGGATCGCGTGCTCGTGCCGCCGCGGGCGCGACTGTTGCTGCTGCGTGTGCCGCGTTTCGAAGGCGTTGTCCGGCTCGGCATACCCCACACGGTAGTCTCTTTCACCTCATGAGCCACCAATTCACCTGCTGACCCACCAGCATCATTCGGTGCGGCGGAACAACGGTGGCGGTTGAGCCGATCGGCCGGTATCGGCGGGAGCAGCCGCCGCGGTGCCGGTCGGACGTGCCATGCTCCTGTCTCATGGTTGCCCGGATGACCGCGACAGACGAGTCGACACGCCGAGCGACACCAGCGTTCTGGCGCTTTCTGATGTTGCTCAACCGTGGCTTCGTGGCGATGTGTGGGCGCCTCGAGATCTCCGGCGCGCTGCCCGCGGAACTGCGCGGCAAGTCGATCCTGTTGGC
>DASXXM010000258.1:0-18226 GCA_036503065.1 Pseudonocardiaceae bacterium
GGTCGCGCCCGCGTTGTCGAACGCGGACGGATCGACCTTGGTACCCGGGGTCTTACGGCGTGCCATCGTTCTCCCTCTGACGTTCTCCCCGCAAACCAACCCGAATCAGATGTCGATTGCTTCGGTGTCCACCCGCGCCGCGGCCTCGACCAGCCAGTTGCGCCTCGGTTCGACCTTCTCGCCCATCAGCAGTTCCAGCGCCTCGTCGGCGGCGATCGCGTCGTCCATCGTGATTCTGCGGACGGACCTGGTGGCCGGATTCATCGTGGTGTCCCACAGTTCGTCGGCATCCATCTCGCCGAGGCCCTTGAACCGGGGGACCGGTTTGATGACCTGTTTGCCGGCCTTCTCCAACCGCGCCACGGTCTGTTCCATTTCCCGCTGGGTGAACGTGAAATTGGTCTCGGTGTTGCGGCCCTTCGTGACCACCTTGTGCAATGGCGGCATGGCGGAGTAGAGCCGGCCGTCCTCGATCACCGGGCGCATGTACTTGGCGAACAACGTGATCAGCAGCGTCCGGATATGGGAGCCGTCGACATCGGCATCGGCCATCAGGATGACGCGGCCGTACCGCATCGCCGGCAGGTCGAACGTGCGGCCGGTGCCGGCGCCGAGCACCTGCACGATGGACGCGATCTCCACATTGCGCAGCGTGTCGGCGATGCTCGCCTTCTGTACGTTGAGTATCTTGCCGCGCAACGGAAGCAGCGCCTGGTATTCCGATACCCGCGCCATTCTGGCCGAGCCGAGGGCGCTGTCACCCTCCACCAGGAAAAGCTCGCTGCGCGCCACGCCGGTGGTGCGGCAGTCGACCAGTTTCGCGGGCATGGCCGCGCCCTCCAGCGCGGTCTTGCGGCGTGCCGCGTCCTTCTGCTGCTTCTGGGTCAGCCGCACGCGCGCGGCGTCCACGACCTTCTGCAGCACGACCTTGGCCTCCGCCTTGGTCCTGCGGTCCTCGGTCCACGCCTTGATGTGCTGCTCGACCACGGCCTGGATGACCTTGGTGATCCCGGCCGTGGACAGCTCGTCCTTGGTCTGCGACGTGAACTGCGGCTCGGGAATCCGCACGTGGATGACGGCGGTCATGCCCTCCAGCACGTCGTCCAGGGTCGGCGGGTCCTCCTTCGGCTTCAGCAGGCCGCGGCTGCGGGCGATCGCCTCCTGCATCGCCTTCACCGCGGCGCGGTCGAAGCCCTTGCGGTGCGTGCCGCCGTGCACGTTGTGGATCGTGTTGGTGAAGCACTCCACGGTGCGCTCGTAGCCGGTGCCCCAGCGGAACGCCACCTCGACCTCGGCGTGACGCTCCACTTTGGACCGCATGACGCCGTTCTCGTCGGCCGCGTTCTCCAGGTACGTGCCGGTGCCGATCGCCATCAGCGTGCCGGTGACCGGTTTCTCGCTGTCCGGGGACAGAAAGTCGACCATGTCGGACAGGCCGTTGGGGTAGTGGAACGTCTCGTCGGCGATCGCGCCCTCGGTCGCGTCCCGCAGCACGTACGTGACACCGGGCACCAGGAACGCGGTGTTGCGCAGCTTGTTCCGCACGGCATCGCGGTTCAGCGCCGAGCCCGTGTCGAAGTAGCGCGGGTCGTACCAGTAGCGGATCGACGTGCCGCTGGACTCGCCGCGCTTCATCTTGCCGGTCACCCGCAGGCCGGACCGCTGGGTGAACTTCGCCTTGGGGCCACCGCCGTCGAACTCGCCGGGAACCCCGTGCGCGAACGACATCTGGTGGATCTTGCCCTCCTGCTTCACGGTCACGTCGAACCGCACGGACAGCGCGTTCACCGCGGACGCGCCGACGCCGTGCAGACCGCCGGACGTCTTGTACCCGGAGCCGCCGAACTTGCCGCCCGCGTGCAGTCGGGTGAGCACGAGTTCGACGCCGGACAGGCCGGACTTGGTGTGCACACCGGTCGGGATACCGCGGCCGTCGTCGTCGACCTGGATGCTGCCGTCGGCGTGCAGGGTGACCACGACCTTGGTGGCGTGGCCCGCGATGCCCTCGTCCGTCGAGTTGTCCACCACCTCGGTGAACAGGTGGTTGATCCCCCGGCTGTCGGTCGACCCGATGTACATGCCGGGCCGTTTCCGGACGGCTTCCAGGCCCTCCAGATGCGTCAGGTCGTCGGCCCCGTAGAACGTCTCGGCACTCACAGGGTCGTTCTCCCCGGTCGTGGCGCGCGGATACCGCACGCGTAGTCGGCTGGCTCCCTCCAGCCAGACCTTACTCCCGGGTCACCTGGCGGCTCGGATGATGAGCACGACTGCGCCAAGTCCAAGGCCGAGGACCAGGCTGAAGACGGTCGAGTTCAGCTTTCCCGGCAACCACGAGCGGCGCCGGTCGAACGAGATCGTGCCGGGACCGGTGCAGGCAATGCCGACCGCGGCCAGGCCGATGGCCGCGACGAAGTCGCCGCCGCTGCGCAGGAAGCCGTACGGGATCTGGCCTGCGACGACGGCGTTGAGCATGACGCCCATAACGGCCGCCGCGGCCAACGGTGTCAGCAGGCCAAGGGTCAGCAACAGGCCGCCGCCGATCTCGGTCACGCCGGAGACGATCGCCCACAGCTTGGCCGGCGTGTAGCCCAGCGACGCGTAGTAGTGGACGTCGGCCGCGAAGTTGTTCCCGCCGAACCAGCCGAGCATTTCGCTCGCGCCGTGCACCGCGACCACCAGGCCGGGCGCGGCGCGCAGGATGAGCAGGCCCACGTCGGCGGCGGTGGTCCGCCCGGTGCTGGCGGTTGTGGTCACGTCGAACTCCCTGCTCGGCGGGGACGGCGTGGTGATTGTGGCGGGACGATCATCGCCGGGGCGCCGATGGCACCGTTTCCGTCAGCGGTGGGCGCGGTGCTGGGTGCGGAAGCAGACGGTGCGGAACGGGACCTCGATGGTGCCGCGGGACGTGGCCGGGTTGCCGTTGAGGTAGGTGCGGGCGTTGTCCAGCATGGCGTTCCGGTCCATCTCGGACAGTCCGAGCACGTGATCGTACGTGGCCAGCGACAGAACGAGGTCTTCTGTGGTCATCCGCAGCGTCCACGACTGCGAGAACTCGGCGGGCTGGTCGAAGCCGACCGTCGGCGGCACCTCGAACCGGCCGGGTGCTCGGCCCGATCCGCCGTGGATGCCGGCGATCTCGTCGAGCTTGGCCCGCCAGCCGACTCGGCGGTCGGGCATGGTCCACCCGACGGCCAACAGCCCGCCGGGCACGAGCACCCTGGCGATCTCCGGAAACGCCCGCTCGGGGTCGACCCAGTGCCACATCGAGTGACAGAACACGGCGTCGACGGCGCCGTCGCCGAGCGGGATCCGTTCCGCGGTGCCGTCCAACACCGTGACACCGGGGCGGTAGGCGGCCAACCGGCCCCGCATCCGGGCATCCGGCTCGACCGCGAAAACCGTCGGTACTCGTTCGGCCAGCGGCGCCGTGAACAGGCCCGTGCCGGCGCCGAGCTCCACCGCCGTGGTGATCGGGGTCGGGATGCCCGCCGTCAGCCAGTCGACGGCGACCGCCGGGGGTGTCGGCCGGAGCCGGTGGTAGGCCTGTGCCGCGTTGCCGAATCTGGTGCCGGATGCGGAGTCCATGTGTGGTCAGTCCTCGGTGGTATCAGTAAACCCGTTGTGCACGGCCCGGCGAAGTGTAGTGATCTGGCGTCCACCCGCGGGAAAGGCGCCAAGCCGCAGTAGACCGGTGGTCCGGATGGCGCAGCGCGGTGGGAAGCTCTTGGCCTACAGATGCTGTGTTGCCTACAGACGAAGGGAAGGCGCGAATGAGTGTCGCTGATGTGTTTGCCGACGCGTTCGGGCGAGTTCGGGATTCCGTCCACGGCACCGTCGACGGGCTGACGCAGGACCAGTTGGCGTACCGCGCCGACCCCGCGGCCAACTCGATCGCGTGGCTGGTCTGGCATCTCGCCCGGGTCCAGGACGACCACGTGGCCGACGTCGCCGGCTACGAACAGGCATGGACGGCCGACGGCTGGCTCGAACGGTACGGGCTGTCCTTCGACGCGTCCGACGTCGGCTACGGACACGACGCGGACGAGGTCGCCGAACTGGCCGGTGCGTCGGCGCAGTTGTTGACCGACTACTACGACGCCGTGCATGAGCGGACCCTCCAGTATGTGCGTGGCCTGACGGACGCGGACCTGAGCCGGATCGTCGACGAACGCTGGGATCCGCCGGTGACGCTGGGCGTTCGGCTGGTCAGCGTGGTCAACGACGACCTGCAACACGTCGGCCAGGCGGCGTTCGTCAGGGGTGTCGTGCTGCGTCGATAGACTCGCGAGTTGTGTTGACGATGCAGGACGCGCTGCTCGCGCTGACCAGGTACTGGATGGACCGCGGCTGCATGGTGGTGCAGCCGTTCAATACGGAGGTCGGCGCCGGCACGCTGAACCCGGCGACCCTGCTGCGCGTGCTGGGTCCGGAGCCGTGGCGGGTCGGCTACGTCGAGCCGAGCGTCCGGCCGGACGACTCGCGCTACGGCGAGAACCCCAACCGCCTGCAGACCCACACCCAGTTCCAGGTGATCCTCAAGCCGGACCCGGGCGACCCGCAGGAGCTGTACCTGGGCAGCCTGGCCGCGCTGGGCATCGACGTGCGCGCCCACGACGTCCGGTTCGTCGAGGACAACTGGGCGTCGCCCGCGATGGGCGCGTGGGGCCTTGGCTGGGAGGTCTGGCTGGACGGCCTGGAGATCACCCAGTTCACGTACTTCCAGCAGGCCGGCGGCATCACGGTCGATCCGGTGTCGGTGGAGATCACCTACGGCGTCGAGCGGATCATGATGGCTCTGCAGAACGTCGACCACTTCCGGGACATCGCCTACGCGCCCGGCCTGTCCTACGGTGAGGTGTTCGGGCAGGCCGAGTACGAGATGAGCCGGTACTACCTGGACGACGCCGACGTCGACATGACGAAGCGCCTGTTCGAGGAGTACGCGGCCGAGGCACGGCGGATGCTGGACCTGCGGCTGCCGGTGCCCGCGCACTACCAGGTGCTCAAGTGTTCGCACGCCTTCAATGTGCTGGACGCACGCGGCGCCGTGTCCACGACCGAACGCGCGCGGGCGTTCGGTCGGATGCGCGCGCTGGCCCGCGAGGTGGCCGCGCTGTGGCGGGAGCGGCGCGCGGAACTGGGCCACCCGCTCGGCGAGTACCAGCCGCCATCGCCGGCCGTGCTGCCGGTCGCGCCGGCCGAGATCGACCACTCGTCGACCCTGCTGTTCGAGCTCGGCACCGAGGAATTGCCGGCCGCCGAGGTCACCCGCACTGCGGCACGCGTGCGGCAGGCCGTGATCGACAAGCTGGCCGCGACCCGCCTGGACCACGGCGCTGTCCGCACCTACGCCACCCCGCGCCGCGTGGTCACGCTCGTCGACGGCGTCGCGCCGCGCGAGCCGGACGCGGAGCGCACCGTGCGTGGTCCACGGGTCACCGCGGCTTTCGACGCCGACGGCAACCCGACCCGTGCCGCCACCGGGTTCGCGGCAGGGCAACGGGTGGCAATCACCGACCTGGTGCGGGTCGATGTGCAGGGTGTCGAGCACGTCGCGGTGGTCCGCGGGGACGCCGGCCGGGGCGCGGCGGAGGTGTTGTCCGGGGTGCTCGCGCAGGTCGTGGCGGAGCTGCGCGCGGAGAAGAACATGCGGTGGTGCGATCCCGCGCTGTCCTTCACCCGTCCGGTGCGCTGGCTGCTCGCGCTGCTGGACGACGTCGAGGTGCCGATCGCGGTGTCCGCGCTGGCCGGCGGCCGAACCACCCGGGTGCACCGGAGCGCCGACACGCCGACCGTGTCCGTGCCCACCGCGGTGGGCTATCTGGATTTCCTTGCTGGACAAGGCATTCTCGTGGACGCCGCGGAGCGCCGGGCTCGGATCGTCACGGCGGCACGGGAACTGGCCGTGGAGGTGGGTGGCACGGTGGACGTGGTGGCGGAAGCCGCGCTGCTGGACGAGATCACGAACCTGGTCGAGTGGCCGACGCCGATCCTCGGCTCGTTCGCTGAGCGTTACCTGGAACTGCCGCCGGAGATCCTGACGACGGTGATGCGCAAGCACCAGCGCTACCTGCCGGTGCGGGATGCGGCGGGCACGCTGCTGCCGTACTTCATCACGGTGGCCAACGGTTCCTGCGACCGGGACGTGGTGCGCGCCGGCAACGAGGACGTGCTGCGCGCCCGCTACGAGGACGCGGCCTTCTTCTGGCGCGCCGACCTGCGCGCCGCGCCCGCGGCGATGAAGTCCAATTTGGACAAGCTGGCGTTCGAGGAACGGCTCGGTTCCATGGCCGACCGAGCGAACCGGATCGCCGCCGTCGCGCTGTCGCTGGCCGACGATCTCGGGCTGACCAGCACTACCCTCAGCAGGGCCGCCGAGCTGGCCAAGTTCGACCTCGGCTCGCAGATGGTCATCGAGCTGACCAGCCTCGCCGGCACGATGGCCCGCGAGTACGCGCTGCGGGCCGGCGAGCCCGCCGCGGTCGCCGAAGCGCTGTACGACATGGAACTGCCAAGGACCGCCGGTGACCGGTTGCCGTCGACCGTGCCCGGAGCGCTGCTCGCGCTGGCCGACCGGCTCGATCTGCTGGCCGGCCTGTTCGCGGTCGGCGCCAGCCCGACCGGCAGTTCCGATCCGTTCGGCCTGCGGCGGGCAGCCCTGGGTGCGGTGGCGATCCTGCGCGCGGTGCCCGCGTTGCGGTCGCTGACACTCACACAGAGCCTGGCAACCGCGGCCGCGCAACTGCGGGTCGACGTACCGCCAACGGCTCTGGCGGATGCGCGGGAGTTCACCGTGCGACGGTACGAACAGCAGCTCATCGACGCCGGTCATGATCATCATTTCGTGACGGCGGTGCTGCCGTTGGCTGACAGCCCCGCCATTGCCGACGAGACATTGGCCGAGCTGGCCCGCCGTTCCGGTCAGGCCGACTTCGCCGAGCTGGTGGCCGCTCTGCAGCGGGTGCGGCGGATCGTGCCGGCCGACGTGGTCGGCGGCCTGCGTCCTGAGTCGCTGACCGAACCGGCGGAACTGGCACTGGCGGACGCGGTCGCCAAGGTCACGTCGGCACTGGCCGGCGCTACCGCGTTGGCCGGTTTCGCCGATGTCGCGGTCGGGCTGGTGGGGCCGGTCAACGACTTCTTCGACGACGTTCTCGTGATGGCGGACGACCCGGACGTTCGGGCCGCCCGCCTCGGCCTGCTGGCTTCGGTGCGGGATCTGGCGGATGGCGTGTTGGACTGGGCGGCGTTGCCTCGGTCCTGAGCTCGGGTGCGGCTGGTTCCGGACTTTGGCCTGCCAGCGGGGTTCGGTGCGGTTCATGTGACCACCTTCCCGAAGGATCGAGAACCCCGCACCCGGCTGTCCACACCCAGCCAAAGTTGTCAACAGGCCGTCCCGGCCAGCCCACCAACAGCTCCAAAATGGACTAGACTGGACTTGGGGGGCGCCCCAATGGAATGCGCCAGAAATGCCGCCCGGCGGCGGTCCCGATTGGACTAGTGGGCGGCCGGTGGTGGATCCTGGGCCTGGTGTCGAAATGTGGGCTTGGCTGAGCGGCTCGCTTCTGTCACCGGTCGCGAGACGCGATGCGCCGGTCGGCGGCGTGGCTGAATCGCTCGCTTTCTCGGAGTGGCTTACGTTTTCGATGGCCGGCAGCGCCATCAGATCCTGAATCGGGTCCGGTCCAGTCCTAAGCGGACTGTCGTACCACCAGTTCCGTTGGCAGCGTCATCGTCTGCTCGATCTCCTCGCCGCGTACCAGGCGCAGCAGTTGGCGGGCCATCTGGCGGCCGATCTCCAGGATCGGCTGGCGGATCGTGGTCAGCGGCGGATCGGTGTACTGGGCCAGGGCGATGTCGTCGAAGCCGATCACGGCCACGTCGTCGGGCACCCGGCGGCCGGCCTTGCGCAGCGCCTGCAGCGCGCCGTCGGCCATCAGGTCCGATGCGACGAACACCGCGTCCAGGCGGGGATCGTCCTCGAGCAGCTGCTGCATCGCGGTGGCGCCGGAGCCGAGGGTGAAGTCGCCGACGGCAACGATCGACCTGCGGGCGGAGTCGCGCAGTGCGTCCCGGTAGCCGGTGAGCCGGTCGATGCCGCCGATCATGTCCTGCGGGCCGGCGATCGTGGCGATCCGGGTACGGCCGATGTCCAGCAGGTGCCGGACGGCGGTCGCGGCACCACCGACGTTGTCCACACCAACACAGGGGGGTGACGTCGGGCCGAGTGACCGTTCGTTGCATACGACCGGGATGCCGATCCTGGTCAGCGCGGCCGGCAGCGGGTCGGCGCCGTGCAGTGACGCCAGCATCACGCCGTCCACGTGGTGTGCCGCGACGGACCGCTCGATCCGGGCGTGACTTGCCTCAGAACCGGCCAGCATCAGTACGAGCTGCTTGTCGGCCAGCTCGAGCTGCTGACTGACGCCCTGGATCACGCCGGGAAAGAACTGGTCGTCGGAGAACACTCGGGTGGTGGTCTCCGGTAGGACGAGCGCGATCAGGTCGGTACGCTGGGTGACCAGGGTGCGCGCCGCGTGGTTGGGCACGTAGCCGAGCTCCTCGACCGCCCTGCGCACCGATTCGGCGCTGGTCGGGGTGACCGGCATGCCGTTGACCACACGGGAAACCGTTGCCCTGGACACCCCGGCTCTTGCCGCCACGCTGTCCAGGGTGGGCCTGCCGCGACCCGCCGACGCCCTGACCATACCTGTCCTTCCTGCCGCCGCCCTACTGAGAGCGCTTACCACGATGCTAGATGGCCGATCACCGAAGTGCCTGTCGTTCGGGTCGAGTGTCCGCCTCGAGATTTTCTGCATCGATTTTTAACCGGTCGGCGACAAGTTCCGGAACCGGAACGATCTGGTCTTAACCGGTTGCGCAACGTGGTTGGACGAGGCGTTCCGGCAGGTCGGAACCGCTGTGTGGGTCTTGACACTCTCCGGTGAGCGGCGCGACCCTACGGCTGAGAGCGCTCTTAACGAGACTCGAAGAGCCAACGAAATGCTGGTCGACTACGTGCGCGTCGCGCAGTGGTAGTCCTGGCAGACCCGGTGTGGCGCGATCGGCCCGGTTCCCGGTCGCGCCACACCGGACGCTCCTAGACCAGGGAGAGTCATGATCACGGTCCGCCCACTGCGCAGGATGTGGTTGCTGCTGGCCGCGTCGGCGCTCGTCGCCATGGCCGTCGTCGGCACGCCGGCCTCGTCGGCCGCGGCCGGCACCCTGCTGTCGCAGGGCAGGCCGACCACCGCGTCGTCCACCGAGAACGCGTCGTTCCCGGCCGCCAACGCGACCGACGGCAACCCGGGCACCCGCTGGTCCAGCGCGTTCAGCGACCCCCAGTGGTTGCAGGTCGATCTCGGGTCCACACAGACCATCGGCCAGGTCGTGCTGCAGTGGGAGGCCGCGTTCGCCACGGCGTTCCAGATCCAGGTGTCGCCGGACGCGTCGACGTGGACCACGATCTTCTCGACCACGACTGGCGCCGGCGGCACACAGACACTGAACGTGACCGGCACCGGCCGCTTCGTCCGGATGAACGGCACCGCACGCGCGACCCAGTTCGGCTATTCGCTGTGGGAGTTCCAGGTGTTCGGCCCCGGCGCGACCGCCACGTGCAACACCGCCAACGTCGCCGTCGGCCACCCGACCACGGCATCGTCCACCGAGAACGCGTCGTTCCCGGCCGCCAACGCGACCGACGGCAACCCGGGTACCCGCTGGTCCAGTGCGTTCGGTGACCCGCAGTGGTTGCAGGTCGATCTCGGTCAGTCACAACAGGTCTGCGGCGTGCAGTTGCAGTGGGAGACCGCGTTCGCCACGGCGTTCCAGATCCAGGTGTCGCCGGACGCGTCGACGTGGACCACGATCTTCTCGACCACGACCGGCACCGGCGGCACACAGAACCTGGCCGTGACCGGCACCGGCCGCTTCGTCCGGATGAACGGCACCGCCCGCGCGACCCAGTTCGGCTACTCGCTGTGGGAGTTCGGCATCAACATCGTCGGGGCCGGCGGGGGTGGCGGTGGCGGCGGCAACGGTGTCTGCCCGTGGGTCGGGTCAACGGCGCCGGTCGCCACCCGCGTGGCACAGGTGATGGCCCAGATGACGCAGGACCAGAAGATCGCC
The DNA here is from genome assembly GCA_036503065.1 of Pseudonocardiaceae bacterium. GTDB lineage: Bacteria > Actinomycetota > Actinomycetes > Mycobacteriales > Pseudonocardiaceae > DATEPR01. Next base: position 10,132 of record DASXXM010000258.1, read on the forward strand.
ATGCTGCACGGCAACGGCAACTCGTCGCCCTACATCGGCAACGTCAGCGCCATCCCGTCGTTGTGCATCCCGGCGATCGGCCTTCAGGACGGCCCGGGCGGCCCCGGTGACGGTGTTGGCGGCGTCACGCAACTGCCCGCGCCGGTGGCCGGCGCCGCGACCTGGGACGTCGCGCTGGAGAAGCAGTACGGCACGGTGGCCGGCAACGAGGACGCCGGCAAAGGCGTCAACGTCTCACTCGGCCCGACACTCAACATCGCCAGGGATCCCCGGTGGGGCCGTGGTTTCGAGACGTTCAGCGAGGACCCGTTCCTGACCGGCCAGATGGCCGGCGCCGAGATCCAGGGCCTGCAGAGCCAGGGCGTGATGGCGCAGGCCAAGCACGCCGCCGCCTACAACCAGGAGACCAACCGGAACTCGGCCGCCGACAACGTGATCGTGGACACCCGCGTGTTGGAGGAGATCTACCTGCCCGGTTTCCAGGCGGCCGTCCGGCAGGGCGCCGCGGCATCGGTGATGTGCGGCTACAGCGTGGTCAACGGCATCTTCGACTGTGAGAACCCGTTCCTGCTCAACACCGCGCTCTACCAGCAGGCGGGCTTCGGCGGGTTCGTCGCGTCCGACTTCGGCGCGCTGCACTCGGCCGCGCCCGCCGCGAACGCCGGCATGACCATGGAGATGCCGGGCGCCGCGTTCTTCGGCTCCGGGCTGGCCAGTGCCGTCGCGGGCGGTCAGGTAAGCCAGGCGACGCTGGACACGATGGTCAGCAGGGTGCTGACGCAGATGTTCGCGTTCGGCATGTTCGACAAGCAGCCGACCGGCAACACCGGCACCGTCGTCACGACGCCCGCGCACGTCGCGACCGCGAAGCAGGTCGCGGCGGAAGGCACGGTGCTGCTGAAGAACAACGGCGTGCTGCCGCTGTCCACGTCGACGACCAGGTCGATCGCGATCATCGGTGCCGACGGCGGGGCAGGCGTGTCCAGTGTGGGCGGTGGCAGTGCCACCGTCACGTCGTCGGGCACCGTGTCGCCGTTGACCGGCATCCAGAACCGTGCCGGCACCGGGGCCACCGTGCAGTTCAACGACGGCTCGAACGTCGCGTCGGCCGTGGCGCTGGCGCAGAGTTCGAACGTGGCCATCGTGTTCGCCCAGTACCCACAGAACGAGGGCACCGACAACACCAACATCGACCTGCCCGGCAACCAGAACCAGCTGATCAGCTCTGTGGCCGCGGCCAACCCGCGCACGATCGTGGTGCTGAACACGGGTTCCGCGGTGACCATGCCGTGGCTGGGCTCGGTGGCCGGCGTGTTCGAGAACTGGTACCCCGGCCAGGAAGCCGGCGACGCCATCGCCGCGCTGCTGTTCGGCGACATCGACCCGTCCGGCAAGCTGCCGGTGACGTTCCCGAACAGCCTGGCCGACGTGCCGGCGCACACCGTGGCGCAGTGGCCGGGCGCGAACAACCAGGTGCAGTACTCCGAAGGGCTGAACGTCGGTTACCGCTGGTACGACTCGCAGAACATCACACCGCTGTTCCCGTTCGGGTTCGGCCTTTCCTACACGTCGTTCGCGTTCAGCAACCTGCAGGTCGGCGCGCTCACGAACGGCACGGCGACCGTGACGGCCACGGTGACCAACACCGGCAGCCGCGAGGGCGCCGACGTGGCCGAGTTGTACGTGGACGCACCGGCGGCCGTCGGCGAGCCGCCGCACCAGCTCAAGGCCTTCCAGCGGGTGGACCTGCAACCGGGCGCCAACCAGACCGTCGCGTTCACCGTGACCCAGCACGACCTGGCGCACTGGGACGACGCGGCCGCCAACTGGATCGCCACCGCGGGTTCGTACGGCATCCTGGTCGGCGACTCGTCCCGCAGCCTGCCGCTGTCCGGCGCCGTCAGCGTGCCGACCACCGTGACCGGCGCCGCCCCGACCAACACCGGCGGCCCGGCCACCGTCACGGTGACCAACCCGTTCGGCATGAGCAGCCCGGTGCACAAAGCGGTCTCGTTGCCCATCAAGGCGCAGGACAGCGCGTCCGGCCGAACCGTCACCTTCACCGCGACCGGCCTGCCGCCCGGCCTGGCCATCAGCCGGGCGGGCGTGATCTCCGGCACCGCCGGCCAGGCCGGCACATACACGGTCACGGTGACCGCCACCGACAACGGGGGCGCCGACAGCAGCGCCACCTTCGTCTGGACGGCAACGTAAACCGAATTGTCCACAGGCCAGAAATTTGAGGTGCGCCACCCGGTCCACTTCGGGCAGTGTCGATGTCATGACCACGCAACCGCGACTGGCCCGCACGGCCTGGCCGATCCGCCGGCTCATCCCGACGGATCTGCCCGGCTGCCAACTGCTGGCACAGGACCGCCAGTGGCTGGCAGAGGAACACAAGTGGCGGCTGCTGTTCGCCGTCGGCGACGTGTACGGCATCGACGATCCGGCCGGTGGGCTGGCCGCCGTCGTCGTCTGTACACGATACGGCCGCGAACTGGCCGGCATCGGCATGATGCTGGTCGCCGCCCGCCACGAGCGACAGGGCCTTGGCCAACGCCTGATGCGGCACGCACTGGCCAACGCCGATGTCGCCACCGTCTGGCTGACGGCGACCGCCTACGGCCGCCCGCTGTACGAGAAGCTCGGCTTCCGCGCGATCGACCACTGCACCAACTACAGCGGCCACTTCCAGCCGGACGAACCGACAAGTCCCGGCTCCCGCCCGGTGACCGAGGCCGACCTCCCGGCGATCCAGGCCATGGACGCCGAGGTGTTCGGCGCCCCGCGCCCCGACGTGTTACACCGACTGCCGAGCTTCCTGGACGAGTTCCGCCTGGTCGAGGGCGAGGACGGGCTTGCGGGCTACGGCGGCCGCTGGCCCAACACGGACAACACGGTGATCGGCCCGGTGATCGCGAACGACCTGCCGACCGCCCGAACGCTGCTGTCCGACCTCGCGGCGTCGGTGGCCGGCCCGGTCCGCCTCGACCTGGTGCACGAGCGCCCGGAACAGTTCACCTGGGCAACCGCGCACGGCTTACAGCCAAGCGGAACGACAACGGTGATGATCTACGGCGAGGACCTGCCAGGTGACCGAAACCGCCTGTACAACCCGCTGATGGTCGCGATGGGGTGACAAGCATTTCGGCGCCGGGGCGGCGGGCGGCACGGGACGAGCCGGGCGAAGGCTGACACCGCAAGATGATGGCTGCCTGAGAAGAGTCGGCTCACACTCGCTCAAGCTTCGGGTAACGGTGATGATGGAGGTGTGCGACTAAGAGCGTGGCTAGGTGGCCTGAGCGGTCGCAGGCGGGTCTACACGGCGGTGATCGCGGCCCTGGTGGTCGCGCTGGTCGGCGTGGTCGTGGTGCGGTTGACGGTCGGATCGGCGGGGCCGCCGACACCAGTCGGTCTGCCGTCCCAGGCGCGCCAGGGCACGGTGCTGCTGGTGCCCGGCTACGGCGGCAACACCGGCTCACTCACCACCCTGGCCGGTCGATTGCGTGTGGCGGGCCGAACCGCCGATGTCGTGTCGCTGCCGGGCGATGGCACCGGTGACCTGCTGGCCCAGGTCGACGCCCTGAACACGGCGGTGAACACGGCCCTTGCCGCCGGTGCGGTATCGGTGGACGTGGTCGGCTATTCGGCCGGGGGACTGGTCGCCCGGCTGTGGGTGGCGCGCGACGCGGGCGAGCACCGGGCTCGGCGGGTGGTGACGCTCGGCGCGCCGCTGCACGGCACCCAGGTCGCCGCCGCCGGCACCGCCCTGGTGCCGGGCGCGTGCCCGCTGGCGTGCCAGCAGTTGGTGCCCAACAGTGCGCTGCTGCGCGGGGTGAACGCCCAGCCGCTGCCGGCCGCCCTGCCGTGGCTGTCGTTGTGGACCGAGGACGACCAGACGGTCACCCCACCGGATTCGGCCCGGCTCACCGGTGCGGTGAACGTGCCGGTGCAACAGGTCTGCCCCGGTGTCCAGGTGTCGCACAGCGAGTTGCCGGCCAACCCGCTGGTCACCGGCATCGTGCTGGCGGCGTTGGACAACCCGGTCCTCAGCGCGCCCCGACCCGCCCAGTGCCACGAGTTGACCGCGGCGGGGCAGGCTAACTCGTGATGTCCTTGCTCGACATGTTCGCCCAGGCGGCGCCCAGGAACACCACGAGATAGCAGGCCTGGACGATCAGGCCGCGTTCGATGTTGTGCCAGAAGATCGGCGACCGGAAGAAGTCGATCCAGGACAGCCAGTAGTTCGTCGGCAGATACGGCTTGATCACCGCGGCCGCGTCCAGCGTGGTCAGGACCTCGCTGGTGATCAGGATCGCCAGCGTGCCCAACGCGGCGCCGAGCCCCGAGTCGGTCAGCGTCGAGAGGAACAACGCGATGACGCCGACACCGACCATCGCGAAGACGATGTAGCCGATCGCGGCCAGCAGTCGCAACGCGAGATCAAGCGGACTCAACGACGTGCCGGACAACGACGTGACACCACCCGGCTGCCCGACCGCGGCAGCCTGTCCCACGCCGAAGAGCCCGACGCCGATGAGATAGGAGGTGAGCACGATCAGCCCGATCGCCACCACGATGAACACGGCGATACCGATCAGCTTCGCCACCAACAGCCTGCTGCGCCCGACGGGCCGGATCAGCAGATAACGCAACGTGCCCTGCGCGGCCTCACCGGCCACCGCGTCCCCGGCGAACGTGGCCACCGCGATCGGCAGGAAGATCGGCAACACCAAAGCCAACGCGGCCGCCGGAAACAGCGACCCGTTGCGCTCCACAGCCGACAGGAACGCCGCCCCCTGCCCCGGCGGCGGCGTCAGATGTGTGGTGGCCAGAAACACCGCGACCACCGCGGGCAGCGCACACAACAACACGACGCTGACCCACATCCTGGGCCGCAGAAACAACTTCCGCAGCTCAACAGCGATCACAACGCACCACCCTCAACAAGCTCGAAAAGTCAAACGAACTGTCCACAGCAAACTTGGTTGTCCACAACCTTCCGGCGCATACCCCATTCGGGGCTTGACAGGCATAGAGTGGAAAAGGGCCGTAGCCCCCAGGGTTGGGCGGGGGTGTGTCCAGCGTTCCAGCCAATTTGTGCCCGCGATCCGGCACGGCTCGCCCGTCGGGCAGCGCACCAGTCGGCGGGGCACCATCGCCGCGGTGATCATGGTGCCGATCGCATCGCGCGGCAGGCGCCGGCAACGGGTCGATCCGGTCGATCCGGACGGCTTCGACGCGTTCGGCCACGAGTGCCGGGCGGCCCTGGAAACCTTGCGCAGAAAGCTGATCTGTGTGCACCAGCGGGCTGGTTGTGCGTACGCTCCCGGGCCGAGCCGCTGAGCCGAACCGACTCGACGTGCTCGGCCGCGTTGCCCGACAGGCTGATGCGAGATGACCATTTTGTGACCAACGGCCGGCCCGGTTGCGCTGGGGTGTATGGAGCGCTCCGGGCAGAGCCGGGGTGCAGTGGCCGGTCCGGTTACGCTGCGGTGTGTGGTGCGCTGTGGGCAGAGCCGGGGCGCAGCGGTCGGCCCGCCCGCGCCGGGGTGTGCGGTGCACCATGGGCAGAGCCGCGGCCGGCGTCGGTGCCCGCATCGCGGGCCGCGCGGCTGGTTCGTCGGAGCCCTCGCCGGGTGGACCGATCGCCGGGTGCGGGACGCGGTTGATCACGGCGTGCCACCCTCGGTGCCCACCCGGTCCGCGCCGTGCCCGGTTACCTCGAAGACGACCTGTTCCAGGGTTCGGCGTTCCGGGGCGATCTCTCGGACCTGGACTCCGCCGCCGACCAGGCGGGCGTTCAGTTCGGCCGGGTCGGTCGCACGGATCACCAGGCGGCTGCCGTCGCGGAGTTCGACCTGGCCGTCCAGCATGGACACGACCGCGGCCGGGTCCGGGGTGTCCACCACGACCCTGCCGGTCGGGGCGTGCAGCGTGGCCAGTTCCTCCTCCAGTACCAGGCGCCCCCGGTCCACGATGCCGACCCGGTCACACAGTTCGTCTACTTCGGACAGCAGATGGCTGGACAGGAACACCGTGGTGCCGTTCTGGTTCAGCTCGATCAGCAGGTCCCGGATCTCGCGGATGCCCCGTGGATCAAGGCCGTTCGTCGGCTCGTCCAGGATCAGCAGGCGCGGCTGGCGCAGCAGGGCCGCGGCGAGGCCGAGACGTTGGCGCATACCCAACGAGTACGTGCGCACCGGGCGGCGGTCGATGCCGGCCAGGCCGACGCGGGCCAGTGCCTCCTCGATCCGGTTGCGTCGGTCTCGGCGGGACGACGACGGGCCGGCCGAGTCGATGATCGCCAGGTTGGTGCGGCCGGACAGGTGGGGGATCGCGGCGGGGCCTTCCACCAGGGCGCCGATCTGGGGGAGGGCCGCGCGAACCTGTTTGGGCACCCGGTGTCCCAACAACATGATCTCGCCGCTCGTCGGGTAGACCAACCCCAGCAGCATCCGGACCAGCGTGGTCTTGCCCGATCCGTTCGGACCGAGAAAGCCGTAGCGGTCGCCTTCGCGGACCGTCATGCTCACGCCGTTGACGGCCACCGTCGCGCCGAACCGTTTGGTCAGCGAGCTCGTCACGATCAGGTCGGTCATCCGGCCGGCCTCACCGTGGGGCGGAAATCAGCCAGTTCGGTGGCCGCCTGCTGGAGAGCCGTGTGATCCACGAAGCCGGCCACCAGATACGTGCGGAACCGGAGATCAACGACCATCACGGTCAGCAGTGGAATCTGGATCAGCACCGCGTGTCCTCTTGTCATGTGGAGCGTGGTCGCCCCGGCCTTGGTCATGGTGTCCTGGGCCGACTCCCCGACGTTGTCCGGTATCGGCAGCGCCACGAAGGTGGACATGCCGTCGCCGTACCGGCCGACGCCGGGCAGGCCCGGTATCTGTGGCTGGAGTTGCTGGCCGGCCAGTTGCGCGGGCAACGGGAACCGGCCCAGCTGGTTGATCGCGCTGAGCACGTTCGGTGCCGCGGCCAGGCTTACGCCGGCCGCGTCGACGGGTGGGCTCAGCGTCGCGTCGGACGGATTGTCACGGGTCACGTCCACGAACTGGCTGACCATGATCGGCTTTGCGCCGCCCCGAGCGGTCACCTCGACCTGCAGCGGGAGGCCGGTGGCCGGATCGGCCCAGATGTCCACCTGGCCGACCGTGGTCGCCGGGTCGGTCGGCCGCAGGCGCAGCCCGGCCGCGGTGATCCCGGCGATCCGCCGCGTCGGCAGGCTCACCACCGGGTCGACCGGGTCCAGCGCCAGTACCCGCCGGGCCAGGTCGGGCGGCACGAGGTCGCCTGCCCTGGGCAGCCGGATCTGCTCGGTGCCGACGATCTCGGTGAGCAGATTGGTGCCGTAATCCCACGTGTAGACACCTTCGGGGGTCTGGTAGACGTCCCGCTCACCCAGGGTGTTGACCACGTCGACCCGGTTCTGGTTCTGCGACCGGTACCAGACCCGGATGTCGGTGAAGCCGCTGAGCAGGCTGGTCACGTCGCTGAGCTGGGGCAGGCTGGGCAGGCCCAACTCGGCCTGTGTCTTGACGTAGCCGGTGTACGCCTGGCCGGCCGAGTCGACGATGCGCTGCCGCAGCACTCCCGCGCCCGGTTCGGCGCCGGACACCGGCAGGCTCGCGAGCACGGTCGGGACCGCGCACGCGACGACCGCGGTGGCCGCCACCAGCGCCCACCGGCCCAGGGCCCGGCGACTGTGCACGCTGCCGCGTAATGCCATGAATCGATCCGTCCGCAGGCCCGCGGTCCACCGGATGGTGAACCATATGCACCCTTATACAGTCAGAGCATGAGTGGCGGTGTGAGGTCGGCGACCCGCCGCCGGGGACTGTCCGGGCTTTCCGCAGCTGTGGCTGCCCGGGAATACGTTTCGCGGTATCCTGCGTTCCAGAGGTAGTTGAACACGCAACCACCTAGTCAGGAGGTGTACGGCCATGGCAGCCGTTACCGCGGACACACTGACCCTGCCACGGGTCACCGGCGCCGGCCTCGGCGACACCGAGCGCCCGGTGCTGGCGATCTCGACCGCACCGGCAGGTCTTGAGGGCGAAGGCTTCCCGGTTCGCCGGACGATGGCCGG
>DASXXM010000259.1:0-13959 GCA_036503065.1 Pseudonocardiaceae bacterium
GGCGGCGCGGACCTGGTAGCCGTCCCAGTTCGGTGCCAGCGCCGCGTAGATGTGCAGGCCGCGCGAGCCGGACGTCTTCAGGTGCGCCGCGATGCCATGTTCGTCGAGGAAGTCCCTGGTCAGCGCGGCGGCTTGCTGGACTTGCGGGAAGCCGACGCCGGGCGACGGGTCCAGATCGACGCGCAGTTCGTCAGTGATCGACGGGGTCGCGGCGCGGATCGGCCACACGTGGAAACCGATGCAGCCCAGGTTGACCGCCCAGATGATGTGCGCCAGGTCGGCCGCGACGAGCGCGTCGCTCGTGGTGCCGTTGGGCGTGGCGACCTGGGTGGTGGTCAGCCAGTCCGGCGCGTTGGCCGGCACCCGCTTCTGGAACCACGACTTGCCGCCCGCGCCCGCCGGGTAGCGCTCCAGCAGCAGCGGCCTGCCGCGCACGGTGTTCAGCAGCGGCTCTGCCACGCGCAGGTAGTAGCGGACCAGGTCGAGCTTTGTCTCGCCGCGTGCCGGGAAGAACACCTTGTCCGGGCTGGACACCGTGACCTCGGTGCCGTCCAGGTCCAGCGTCAGGTCAGTCATGGGCCGCGGTGCCGAACAGCGCCGCCAGTTCGGCGGGCGCCACCTCGACCAGCTGCGCGTAGGTACAGGACTCCGGGTCGCGGTCCGGGCGGAACCGCACCAGGCGGCCGGTGTGCCGGAACCGGCCGGACAGCAGGTGTTCGTAGCGGATCTCGGCCACCAGTTCCGGTCGCAGCGGCACCCACGACATGTCCTTGGTGGCGCTCCAGCGGCTCAGTGCGCCCGGCATGCGGCGGCCCTCGTGTTCCTGCGCGGCCGCCCAGTCGCGCCACGGGTGGTTCTCCAGCGCGTTCTCCCGTTGCGGTGCCAGGTCCGCCTTGAGCTGCTCGCGTAGTTCGGCGGAGAAGCTGCTGGCCACGCCGACGTGGTGCAGGGTACCGTTGTCGTCGAACAGGCCCAGCAGCAGCGAGCCGATGCCGTTGCCGTCCTTGTGCCAGCGGAAGCCAGCCACGACGCAGTCCGCGGTGCGCTCGTGCTTGACCTTCCACATCACGCGTTTGTCCTGCTCGTAGGGCAGGTCGACGGGTTTGGCCATGACACCGTCGAAGCCGGCGCCCTCGAACCGGGTGAACCAGTCCTGCGCGATGTCCGGGTCGTCCGTGGTCGGCGTGAGGTGCACGCGGGCCAGCGCGCCACCCAGCACGCCCTCCAGCTCACGGCGGCGGACGTGGAACGGTTCGGTGGTCAGGTCCCGGTCGCCCAGGGCCAGCAGGTCGAACGCGACGAAGCTGGCCGGTGTTTCCGCGGCCAGTTTCCGCACCCGCGAGGCCGCCGGATGCAGCCGCAGTTGCAGGGTGTCGAAGTCCAGACCGTTGCCGGTGACCACGACGATCTCGCCGTCCACCACGCAGCGGGGCGGCAGCACGTCCTTCAGCAGCTCGGCCAGCTCGGGAAAGTACCTGGTCAGCGGCCGGTCGTTACGCGAACCGAGTTCGACGTCGTCGCCGTCGCGGAACACGATGCAACGAAAACCGTCCCATTTGGGTTCATAGGAGAGGCCGGCGGCGCGTGGCATCACGTGCACGGCCTTGGCCAGCATCGGCTTGACTGGAGGCATCACCGGGAGGTCCACGCGACGACTCTAGGCTGTTCCGTCCGGTCATACCTACCGAAATGGCTGCTCAACCAGCGTCACGACGTCACGGGCGCAGCCCCACGACAGGGTGACGCCCATGCCGCCGTGCCCGTAGTTGTGAATCCAGCGGGTGCCGTTCCGATGCTCCTCGTCCAGCCGCACCGCGGACCGGCCGGGCCGCAACCCGACCAGGTGGGCCGTTATTTCGGCGTCCCCGAGCCGGGGTTCGACCTCGGCACACCGGGCGACGATCGCGGCCGCAGTGCGCGGGTCGGGCGCCAGGTCCCAGCTGTCCCGCACGGCGACGCCGCCCAGCACCACGCGGTCGCCGTGCGGGAAGAAACTGACCCAGGAAGCCGCGTCGGTCTCCTCGACGAAGAACTCGGTCAGCCCGGGGTTGGTGACGACGACGTGCTGCCCGCGGATCGGTACCACGGCCGGGTCCGGCACGAGCTCCCGCGCACCCAGACCGGTGCAGTTCACGACAACCGGCGCTGCGCCGGCGTCGTGCACGGTTGCCTGTTCGAGCCGACCGCCCGCGTCACGGAAGCGGGCTTCGAGGTAGGCGAGGTGGCACGGCATGTCGACCAGCGGCACGGTGAGCCAGTAGCCGTCCTCGAAGCCGGCGGGCAGTTCGGCCGTGGTGCAGCGTTGTACTTCCCGCGCGCCGGCCACGGGCGTCGGCGCCTCGGGCGCACGGGTGACCTCACGGCCGCGGGCGAACCGCACACCGCTGGCCGGATCGTCGGCAAGGTCGGTCAGGTCCAGCAGTGTCGTTCGCATCCACGTGTCGATCCGGTCGGCCGGCTCCTGCACGCCCGGCCCACGCCCCCACATCGCCCCGGCCACAACGGAAGTGGTGGCCTGCGGCAGTTGGGCCGTCCTGATGCGCACGGTCCGGCCGGCTTCGGCGAGACAGACGGCGGACGTGAGCCCGATCACGCCCGCGCCGAGCACCAGCACGTCGTCCACCGGAGCTCAGGATTTCGCGACGAGGGTCAGCACGTCGTACTTGGCGACCGATTCGCCGGTCGCGTTGGTGACATCGGCGTCCCAGCGGACCTCGCCGTAGTCCTGGTCGATGCGGGGGGTGATCTGCTTGGCGGTCAACGTGACCGTCAGCGCGTCGCCCGGTTTGACCGGGGTCAGGAAGCGCAGGTTCTCCAGGCCGTAGTTGGCCAGTACCGGGCCCGGTTCCGGTGACACGAACAGGCCTGCCGCGAACGAGACGATCAGGTAGCCGTGCGCCACGATGCCGCCGAACAGCGGATTGGCCGCGGCGGCCGCTTCGTCGGTGTGGGCGTAGAAGGTGTCGCCGGTGAACTCGGCGAAGTGGTCGATGTCGGCACGGGTGAGGGTACGCGGCCCCGCCACGACGGTGTCGCCCAAACGCAGCTCCGCCAACGACTTGCGGAACGGATGGACGCCCTCCTGGCGCGGCGCGCCGGGCACCCACCGGTTGGTGATCGCGCTCAGCACCGCGGGGTCCGCCTGCACGGCGGTGACCTGCATGTGGTGCAACACGCCCCGGATGCCGCCCATCTCCGCGCCGCCGCCCGCTCGGCCGGGGCCGCCGTGGACCAGTTGGGGCAGCGGCGAACCGTGGCCGGTGGACTCCTTCGCGTCGGCGGCGTCGAGGACCAGCACCCGGCCGTGCCACGGCGCGATGCCCAGCACCACGTCCCGCGCGAACGCGGTGTCACCCGTGACGACCGAGCCGACCAGGCTGCCCTGGCCCCGCGCGGCCAGTTCGATCACGTGCTCGACCGACGTGTACGGCAGGACGGTGGACACCGGGCCGAACGCCTCGACCTCGTGCGGTTCGGCCCGGTCCGGGTCGGCACGCAGCAGGATCGGCGAGAGGAACGCGCCGCGCGCCGCGTCGGCGTCCACGACGTCGACCCGCTCCGGGTCGCCGAACACGATGCCGCCGGAGTCCTGGAGCGCCTTGATGGAGCGCCGGACCTCCTCGCGCTGTTCCAGGCTGGCCAGCGCGCCCATCCGGACGCCCTCGCTGGTCGGGTTGCCGACGGTCACCTTGGCCAGCCGCGCGGCGGCCGCCGCGAGCACGTCGTCGACCAGTTCGGCGGGCACGAACGCGCGCCGGATCGCGGTGCACTTCTGGCCCGCCTTGACGGTCATCTCGGTGACCAACTGCTTGACGTACAGGTCGAACTCGGCGGTGCCGGGGTTGGCATCCGGGCCGAGGATGGACAGGTTGAGCGAGTCGGCCTCGGCGTTGAACCGGACCGCGTTGCGCACGATCGCCGGGTGCGTGCGGAGTTTGCGCGCTGTGGACGCCGAACCGGTGAACGACACCAGGTCCTGCGGCGTCACGTGGTCGAGCAGGTCACCGACACCGCCCGCCACGAGTTGGAGCGAGCCCTCGGGCAGCAGGCCGGACGAGATGATCAGCTCGACCAGCCGCGCGGTGAGGTACGCGGTCTGGCTGGCCGGCTTGACCAGGCTCGGCACGCCGGCCACGAACGCGGGCGCGAACTTCTCCAGCGGCCCCCACGCCGGAAAGTTGAACGCGTTGATCTGCACGGCGACGCCCCGCAACGGGGTCGCGATGTGCTGGCCGACGAACGTGCCGGTCCTGCTCAGCGCCTCGACCGCGCCGTCGACGTAGACCGTGTCGTTGGGCAGTTCGCGGCGGCCCTTGCTGGCGTAGCTGAACAGCACGCCGATGCCGCCGTCGATGTCGAACTTCGAGTCACCCAGCGTCGCGCCGGTGCGCGCCGACAGCGCGTACAGCTCGTCGCGGTGTTCCCGCAGGTGCGAAGCGAGCGCCTTGAGCAGTGCCGCCCGCTGGTGGAAGGTCAGCGCGCGCAGGGCCGGACCGCCGGTGTCGCGGCCGTAGGCCATGGCCGCGGCCATGTCGATGCCGGTGGACGAGATGCGGGCGACCTCGTCGCCGGTGGCCGCGTCGTGCAGCGGCACGCCTTCGTCCGGCGCGGTGTGCCACTTGCCACTGACATAGCTGCGCAGCAGAGCCGACATCGGGCCACCCTCCGAATTACCAACCGAACGTTCGGAAAGTCATGCTAGCGCGTCGGAGTGGGTCACGAAAGCGGAAAGGGCGCCTCGCCGGAGCGTGGTTCCGGCATGGCCACCTCGCGCCTGCGGCCGACGGCCGATCCGCACGCCCCGGCGAGCGCGCCGACCCAGGGCGCGAACAACAGCAACATCAGGTAGCCGGCCGCGGTGTCGCTCACGCTCATCCGCACGTCGTAAGCTGATCCGCTGGCGTGGCCCGGCGAGTCGTCCGCCAGGGTCACCCGCTGTGGGAACAACAGCATCGTGGTGACCGAGAACACCGTGATGACGAGTGCGGCTATGACGGCGGTCACCACGCCGGCCGCGACGCCCTGCCGGGACCGGCGCGCAGCCATCATGCCGGCCACGACCGGGCCGCCCAGTGCCACCACCGGAATCGCCACGAAGTAAACGGCCGCGAGCTCCGGGTTCGGCACGTGCAGGGTGCCACCGAACGGCATCAGCGCGTACACGGCAAAGCCAACGGCGACACCGAAACCGCCGCCGACGGCGAGGGTTTCCGGTTGCACCGGCCAACGACGCGACGTCAGGCCCAGGATGGTGAGCGCGTACCCGGCGAAGATCACCGAGAGCAGCACGGCGGTGCCGCCACCGCCGTGCGGCGCGACCGAGCCGAACCGGGCGTTGCCGTAACCGACCACGGCGAGGATGACCGGAATCAACACGAACAGCAACGCGTAGCCGCCGAACCGCACCGCGCGCGCCGCCCTGCTGGCGGCGACCGGGCCGAACGCGACGCGCGGATGGACCAGCCACGGTAGGCCGATTACCAGTGCCACCAACACGATCGAGCCGATCCGGCCGGCCGGGCCGATGAAGTGGTTGTGCCATGCCGACTGCACCACGGCGAAGCCGGCTTCCAGGAACAGCATTTGGCCCAGCGCAAGTAAAACGACCATCGCGGGCCTCCAGGCTGTGTAGCCCGCTTGTCGTGCCGGACCGGTCCGGCGTTACTTTTCTAGACGCGCTCCACCAGGACGGCGACGCCCTGACCCACGCCGACGCACAGCGTGGCCAGGCCGCGGGTGGCGTTCTCGCGTTCCAGGCGGCCGAGCAGGGTGACCAGCAGGCGGGCACCGGAGCAGCCGAGTGGGTGACCGAGCGCGATGGCCCCACCGTCGGCGTTGACCTTGGCTTCGTCCAGTTTCAGGCGACGGATGACGGCCAGGCTCTGTGCCGCGAACGCCTCGTTCAGTTCGACCGCGGCCAGGTCCTCGACGTGCCAACCGGTGCGGTCCAGCACCTTCTCGGTGGCCGGGACCGGACCGAGGCCCATCACGTGCGGTGCGACACCCGCGCTCGCGCCCGCCACGATGCGGGCTCGCGGGGTCAGGCCCAGTCGCGCGACCGCGTCCTCACTTGCCAGGACCAGCGCCGCCGCGCCGTCGGACAGGGGCGAGGACGAACCGGCCGTGACGATGCCGTCCGCGCGGAACGCGGGGCGCAGGGCGGCCAGCTTCGCCAGGGTGGTGGACCTGCGGGGGCCCTCGTCGACGGTGAACGAGCCGTCCTTCACTCCGACCGCCACGATCTCCGCGTCGAACCGGCCCGCGTCGATGGCGGCGACGGCACGCTGGTGGCTGCGCAGGGCGAACTCGTCGCTCTCGGCGCGGCTGATGCCGTCCAGGGCGGCGACCTCCTCCGCGGTCTCCCCCATCGACAGCGTGATCGTGCTGTCGAATTTCGGGTTGGCGAAACGCCAGCCGAGGGACGTGTCGTACACCTGGCCGGGCTTGGCCCACGGGGTGCCGGGCTTGGCCATCACCCACGGTGCCCTCGTCATGGACTCGACGCCGCCCGCGACGGCCACGTCGTACTCGCCGGCCCGGATGGCGTTCGCGGTGGTCATCACAGCCGTCAAACCGCTGGCGCACAAGCGGTTCACGGTATAGCCGGCGGTGTGGTCGGGCAGGCCGGCCAGCAGCACGGCCATCCGGGCAACGTTGCGGTTGTCCTCGCCCGCCTGGTTCGCGGCGCCGAGCACGACCTCGTGCACGGCGTCGTCGGGCACCCCGGCGCGTCGCACGGCCTCGCGCACCACGATGGCGGCCAGGTCGTCCGGGCGGACGCCGGCCAGGCCGCCGCCGTACTTGCCCTGCGCTGTGCGAACCCCGTCGACCACGTACACGTCCGGCATGCCCGCCATTATTGACCGGTGTCCGAGACGTTCGAGGCGGACGTGGCGTCACGCACACTCGGTATCGATCTGGTCGAAGTGGGCGCGCGCCGCGCGACGGTTGCGCCGGCCGGGGGATGACGGCCGTTCATCTTTGGCATTCTCGTTTGGGCCGCGGTCCGTTTGGGGAGCCGGAAGACATGTACGACCACTTACCAGAGCTCGGTCTCGCGTGGGCCGAGGCCGAGCGTGCCGGTGACACTGTCACGCTCGACGCGATGCTCACCGACGACTTTCTCGGCGTCGGGCCGCTGGGGTTCATGCTCAGCAAGCGGCAGTGGCTGGACCGCTACCGGTCCGGCGACCTCGTCCACCTGAAGTTCAGCTGGGAGGGCAACCGGATCCGGACGTACGGCGCGATGGCCATCCTGATCGGAATCCAGACCCAGGAGACCTGCTACCAGGGCCGGACCAGCGATGTCGGCCGGTTCCGGTCCACCATGATCGCCGTCGGCGACGGCGACCGCTGGCGGTTCGCCGCCATCCACATCAGCAACCTGGACGAATGGGCCGGATGATCGAGCACTGACCCAGCCGGGCTGCCACAGCGGCACCGTGCCGTCCTGGCCGGCACGGTTGGGCTGAACGCGTGCTGTTTGAGGTCTCGTGTCGGGTCAATAGTTACACTTCGAGTACCATTGCTCGCATGAACGACGAACGGCGTGTGGGCGGCAATGCGTTCCTGCTGGCACAGCTCGGTGCCCATGCCGCTCAGCGGTTCGCCGACCGGATCGCGGAGCTGGGCCTCGCGCCGCCGCAGACCGGGCTGCTGCGGGTCGTCGCGATGCGGCCGGGCCAGAGCCAGCAGGCCATCGCGAACCAACTGGGCACGCCGCCGAGCCGTCTCGTCGCGATGGTCGACGGCCTGGAACAGCGCGGCCTCGTCGAACGTCGCCGCAACCCCGACGACCGCCGCCACCACGCGCTGTACCTCACCGACGCGGGCGCCCGCTTCATGGAGCAGCTCGCCGTCATCGGCAGGGAGCACGAGGAGGCCATGTGCGCCGGCCTCGACACCGCGGAACGTGCCCAACTGCTGGCCCTGCTCAGGCGGATGGCAGCCGAGCAGGGCCTGACGCCGATGGTGCACCCCGGCTACCGCGGCATGGCAGACCGGGACACCATGGCCGACAAGAGCACGGCCGACAAGAGCACGGCCGACCAGGCCTGACGAATCAGCCGCCGTCCCCCTTCGTGATTACGCGACCTCCAGCTCAGCGGCTAGGCTGCGCGGCGGTGGCGACACCGGCTTGTCGCGGTGGACGGGGGATTCGCAGTGCGAACGTTACTGGTGGACAACTACGATTCGTTCACCTACAACGTGTTCCACCTGCTGGCCGAGGTGAACAACGCCGAACCGATCGTGCTGCGAAACGACGAGGAAGCCGCATGGCAACGGCTGAACTTCAACGACATAGCCAACATCGTCATCTCCCCCGGACCCGGCAGGCCCGACCGCGAGCGCGACTTCGGCATCAGCAGGCTGGCATTGGCACGGCATGACCTGCCACTGCTCGGCATCTGTCTCGGCCACCAAGGGCTCTGCCATTTCGCCGGCGGGACCGTGGCGCACGCGCCGACACCCGTGCACGGCAGGCTCAGCGCGGTCCACCACGCCGGTACGGACCTGTTCGCCGGCATCCCGTCGCCGTTCCAGGTGGTGCGTTACCACTCGCTGATCGCCCAGGAACTGCCCGACGACCTGGAGACCACGGCGGTCACCGCGGACGGCCTCGTCATGGCGGTGCGACACCGAAGGCACCGCCAGTGGGGCGTGCAGTTCCACCCCGAGTCCGTCGCGAGCGAGCACGGCGCCCGCCTGTTCGGCAATTTCCGTGACCTGTCAACACGTCCGGCCACGAGCCGCACGATCGTCACGACGAAACCGGCCGACCGGCGGGACACCGGCTACCGCGTGCACGTCGAGCCGGTGACGGCGATGCCGAACGGCACTGCCGTGTTCGAGGCGCTGTTCGCCGACCACCGGGCGGCCTTCTGGTTGGACGGCGACGGCGGGTCGCGCTTTTCCGTCCTCGGCGCGGCCTGCGGGCCGTTGGGCGAACTGGTCAGCTATCGCGTGTCGACCGGTCGGGTCGTCGTCGAATACCCGGACGGCGAGCCGAAGTCCGAGCACCAGGAATCGCTGTTCGACTACCTGGAACGAGAACTGGCCGCCCGCCGGGTACCCGATGCCGGGCTGCCGTGCGACTTCAGCCTGGGCTACGTCGGCTACCTCGGCTACGAGCTGAAGGCCGACTGCGGCGCCACGGCCGCACACCGCTCGCCCCTACCGGACGGCAGTGTCGTGTTCGCCGACCGAGCCGTCGTCATCGACCACGAGACCGGTGCCGGCTGGCTGCTCGCACTGGGCCGACACCCGGCCAGCGACCGCGACGCGCGCGCCTGGCTGCGCCGAGCCGGCCGGCGCCTCGCGCGCTTACCGGCCGACACCGAGACACCGCCGCTCGCACCGAGCCGCCCGATCGACCACCGCACACACCACGACCTGGACCGCTATCGGGAGCTGGTGCTGGAGTGCCAGCGGCTCATCGGCGACGGCGAGAGCTACGAGATCTGCCTGACCAACGAGATCCGCGCTCCGCTGGCACTCGATCCCTTCCGCACCTACCAGATCCTGCGGCAGGTCAACCCGGCGCCGTACGCGGCCTACCTGGCGCTGCCGTCCTGCGCGGTGCTCAGCTCGTCACCGGAGCGGTTCCTGCGGATCGGCCGGACAGGTGCCGTGGAGTCCAAGCCGATCAAGGGCACCCGGCCGCGCGGCACGGACGTCGACGAGGACGCGGCGCTCGCGCACGACCTGCGGACCGCGGAGAAGGACCGCGCGGAGAACCTGATGATCGTGGACCTGGTCCGCAACGATCTGGGCCGCAGCGCCGAACTCGGCTCGGTGCACGTGCCGGCGCTGTTCGACGTCGAGTCGTATCCGACGGTGCACCAACTGGTCAGCACGGTTCGCGCGCGGTTACGGGCGGACGTGTCACCGGTCGCGTGTGTCCGGGCGGCGTTCCCCGGCGGGTCGATGACCGGGGCGCCGAAGCTGCGCGCGATGGAGATCATCGACCGGTTGGAGGACAGGGCCCGCGGCGTCTATGCCGGGGCGCTCGGCTACTTCTCGCTCAACGGGACCGTCGACCTGAGCATCGTCATCCGAACCCTGGTGGTGTGCGACGGCGTGGCGACCATCGGGGCGGGCGGCGCGATCGTGGCGCAGTCGGACCCGGACGACGAGGTCGAGGAGACCCTGGTCAAGGCGCGTGCGTTGCTCGACGTGCTGGCCATCGCGGCGGCGGAACACCAGATCGGCACCGAGACCCGGCCGTCGGCGGAGCCGGTCACGGTGATCCACGGCTGAACGTCGGATGAGTGACGCGGGCCACACCCAGGTAGACTGCACCCGGTTGTGCAACGGGCGGAGAGGACGCCGATGATCACGCCGGACGTCATGCCGACCGCGTTGAATCGTGGGCTGCCGGAAAAGCGCCGCGCGATCGCGCAGGCCGCCCGTACCGTGTTCGGCCGGGAAGGCTTCACCAGGGCCAGTGTTGATGCCATCGCGGCCGAGGCGGGCGTTTCCAAACGGACCATATACAACCATTACGCCGACAAGGAACAGCTGTTCCTGTCCGTCATTCTGGAAGGCTCGGCGCTGGTCGCGGACACGCACATCAGAATCGCGGAGCGACACCTGCGCAAGATCCTCGACCTGGAAGAGGACCTGATCTCGTACGGCATGGAATGGGCGTCGTCACCGACCGCGTGCACCGACCACTTCGCCCTGGTACGCACCATTCAGGCGGAAGCGTCGCACATTCCGCCTGCCGTGCTGGAAGCCTGGCAGAATGCCGGACCGCGCGCGCTCCAGCACGAACTCGCCCGGTATCTGCGGGCCATCGGCGACCGTGGCCTGCTCGCCATCATCGACGAGCAGGAGGCCGCGAACCACTTCAACCTGCTGACCTTCGTCAATGTGGTGTCGAGGTCCTGCTACGGCGCGATTCCCGTTGCGGAGGACGAGATCGCCGATCTGGTCAGCGCCGGCGTGCGGGCGTTTTTGCGCCTCTACGAGGTGACGTGACCGAGCAGCCACCTGGGTAAACCGGCGCCGCGGTAAATCGGTTGCCGGCCCAACGGCCATCTGCTGGACTGCCTCGGTCCGATCAGACGAGGAGTAGCCATGCGCCGAGCTTTCATGTCCATCCAGGCAGGGGTTTCCGCCTATCCAAGGGACATGACGCTTGATGAGCACGGTGAACCTGGGCATCCTCGCCCATGTCGACGCCGGTAAGACCAGCCTGACCGAGCGGCTGCTGTTCGCCGCGGGAGTCATCGACTCGGTCGGCCGCGTTGACGACGGCAGTACCCGGACCGACTCCCTGGCGCTGGAGCGGCAACGCGGCATCACGATCAAGTCCGCTGTCGCGTCCTTCGCCGTCGGGGACGTCACGGTCAACCTGATCGACACGCCCGGCCACCCGGACTTCATCGCCGAGGTGGAGCGGGCCCTTGGCGTGCTCGACGGTGCGGTTCTGGTGATCTCGGCGGTCGAGGGCGTGCAGGCGCAGACCCGGGTGCTGTTCCGGGCGCTGCGGCGGCTGCGCATCCCGACCCTGTTGTTCATCAACAAGATCGACCGTCGTGGCGCGGACTGCGCGCGTGTGTTGCGCGACATCGCCGACAAGCTGTCGCCCGCTGTCGTGACCGGCGAGTCCAAGCTCGTGGAAGTACTCGCCGAGCATGACGACACCCTGCTCGCCGCCTACGTCGACGGTCACCCGGTGTCCGATCTGCGCGCACAACTGGTGGCGCAGACGCGACGGGCGCTCGTGCACCCGGTGTTCTTCGGTTCGGCGATCACCGGCGCCGGTGTCGACGAGCTGATGGGCGGTATCGCCGAACTGCTGCCGTCCGCACCCGACGACGCCGACGGACCGTTGTCCGGCACGGTGTTCAAGGTCGAACGCGGGCCTGCGGGCGAGAAGATCGCCTACGTCCGCCTGTTCTCCGGCACCGTACGGATTCGGGACCAGATCCGGGGCGGCAAGGTTACCGCGATCGAGGGCGGTGCCGTGACGGCCGGCCAGATCGGCAAGCTGTGGGGGCTGGGCCACATCCATATCGGTGACGCGATCGGCGAGCCGCGCACACCGACCGAACGGCATTTCTCGCCGCCGACCCTGGAAACGGTCGTCGTGCCAGGTCGGCGGGCGGATCGCGGCGCGCTGCACAGCGCGTTGACCCAGCTGGCCGAGCAGGATCCGTTGATCAACCTGCGGCAGGACGACGTGCGCGGCGAGATCTTCCTGTCGCTCTACGGCGAGGTGCAGAAGGAGGTCATCCAGGCGACGCTGGCCGACGATTTCGGTGTGGCCGTGACGTTCCGCGAGACCACGACCCTCCACATCGAACGGCCGGTTGGTGTCGGCACCGCCATGGAGACGATCAAGAAGGCGGGCAACCCGTTCCTGGCCACGATCGGGCTGCGCGTCGAGTCGGGTGACGGCGTGACGTTCCGGCTGGGCATCGAACTCGGCTCGCTGCCGATGGCGTTCATCAAGGCCGTCGAGGAGACGGTGACCGCGACCCTGC
The DNA here is from genome assembly GCA_036503065.1 of Pseudonocardiaceae bacterium. Lineage (GTDB taxonomy): Bacteria > Actinomycetota > Actinomycetes > Mycobacteriales > Pseudonocardiaceae > DATEPR01. Next base: position 12,495 of record DASXXM010000259.1, read on the forward strand.
GCCAGGGACTGTGCGGCTGGCAGGTCACCGACTGCACGGTCACGCTGGTGCGGTCGGGCTACTGGCCGAGGCAGAGCCACGCCCACGCCACGTTCGACAAGAGCATGTCCAGCACTGCGGGCGACTTCCGTAATCTGACGCCGCTGGTGCTGATGGCGGCCCTGCGCGACGCGGGAACCCAGGTGTACGAACCGATGCACCGCTTCCACCTGGACGTGCCCGCCGACACGCTGGGCGCGGTGCTGCCCGTGCTGATCCGGTCCGGCGCGGTACCGCTCACGCAGTCGGTGCACGGCTCGTCGTGCCTGGTGGCGGGTGACGTGCCGGCCGCTCTGGTGCACGAGTTGCAGCGGCAGCTACCGTCGCTGACCCGCGGCGAAGGCATGCTGGACGCCGCATTCGACCACTACCAGCCGGTGCGCGGCACGGCCCCGACCCGATCGCGGGCCGACCACAATCCGCTCAACCGCAAGGAGTACCTACTGCACGTCATGCGCAGGGTGTAGCGAGACCTCGACCCGCAGCGGCTCGTCGGACGGCGCCAACTCGATCGTGGTGACATTGCCGGCAGCCAGCAGATCCACACGAATGGCATCGACCAGCTCGACCTGGGACCCGATCACGCGCACGACATCGACCGGCGCCTTCATGGACAGCTTGGCATCGGACTTGGCCTTCCGGACCGCCCGAATGACCACCCCGGCCACGTCGAGCAGACAGTCCACACCGGACTCGGACGGGACCGGCCACGGGCTGGTGTGCACGGAGTCGTCGTGCCACCATGACCAGGCCTCCTCCGTCGCGTATGGCAGGAACGGGGCCAACAACCGTTGCAGCACCGACAGGGCCGTCCGCAGCGCCAGCCGGGCCGAGTCCGGGGACGGGCCGTAGGCGCGTTGCTTCACCAGTTCCAGATAGTCGTCGCAGAAGGACCAGAAGAAGCGCTCGGTGCGTTCGAGAGCCGTTGTGTACTCGAAGTCGTGCAGGGCCGTGGTCGCCTGCCTGATCACCTCGTCCAGCGCGGCCAGCATCGAGCGGTCCAGCGGCTCGGTGACGGTCGCGCCAGCGCCCGGCTCGCCGATGCCGAGCACGAACTTGCTGGCGTTGAGCAGTTTCGTGGCCAACCGGCGGCCGACCTTCATCTGGCCCTGGTCGAACGCCGTGTCGGTGCCCGGCCGGCCGCTGGCCGCCCAGTAGCGGACGGCGTCGGAACTGAACTGCGCCAACAGATCCATCGGCGTCACGACGTTGCCCTTGGACTTGCTCATCTTCTTGCGGTCCGGATCGAGTATCCAGCCGGACAGCGCCGCGTGCCGCCACGGGAGCATGCCGGTCTGCAGGTCGGCGCGCAGAATCGTGGCGAACAGCCAGGTGCGGATGATGTCGTGCGCCTGCGGCCGCAGGTCCATCGGGTAGGTCTGGGCGAAGCGGTCCGGGTCGTCCTCCCAGCCACACACGAGCTGCG
>DASXXM010000260.1:0-37399 GCA_036503065.1 Pseudonocardiaceae bacterium
GTGCAGTTCCTCACCGGCGGCAAAGGTCACGTCCAGGTCCAGGCCGGCCAACCGAACCCGCATCGCCCTTGTCGCGCGCAGGCGCATTTCGATCCATTCGGCCTCGGCATCCCACAGCGCCACGTGCTCGAAAGCCTCGACGTCGAAATCGCCGTTCAATTCCCGATTGAGCACGCGCAGCACGTTCCGGTTGAATTCGGCGGTCACGCCGGCGCTGTCGTCGTAAGCCCGAACCAGCACGGCCGGATCCTTGACCAGGTCGGTGCCGAGCAGCAGCCACTCCCCCTCGAACAACACCGACCGCACCGATGCCAGGAACTTGGCGCGTTCACCGGGGACCAGATTACCTATCGTGCCGCCCAGGAAGGCGACCAGGCGCGGCCGGTCACCCGGCAACAGATCCAGGTGTTCGGTGAAATCGCCGACCACCCCGTGCACCGCGAGGCGCGGATATTCCTTCGCGATGGCGGCGGCCGACTCCCGCAGTGCTGTTGCCGAGACGTCCAGCGGGACGAATTCGCGTACCTGCAGGGCGTCCAGCAACAGCCGCGTCTTCTCCGACGAACCGGAGCCCAGTTCGACCAGACTCCGCGCCCCGGTAACCGACGCGATCTCCGGCGCGTAGGTCGCCAGGATCTGACGTTCCGCCCTGGTCGGGTAATATTCCGGCAATTCCGTGATCCGCTCGAACAACTCGCTGCCGCGCGCGTCGTAGAACCACTTGGGCGGCAGGGACTTCGGTGTGGCGAGCAGGCCGGCCAGCACGTCCGAGCGCAGCGTCTCGGCCACGTAGCCCGGGCTCAGGTGTACGTCGACAGTGATGTCGTTCACGGTGTCCCCGTCTCGTTGTCCAGGTGGCGTACTCGCACGCCGGATCGGGTGGCCAGCACCAGGTGCCGGTCCGGTATCGCGGCCCACGCCGGGTCGTCGTCCCACGGTTCGGAGGCGACGACCACCAGGTCGTCGCCGGTCAGTACCGACAGCGCGTGGTCCCATGCGGTGGCCAGGATCGTGTCGCCGTCGGTGAGCATCAGGTTCAGCCGGGACGCCGGGGCTGCCGCGGCCACGTCGGTGACCAGGCTGCGCACGGCCGACTCGGGTGGCATGCCGGCCGTGATGCGGTGGCGCAGCAGTGCGGCCAGCAGTGCCGCGTCGGTTGGCGCGTCCATGGTCAGCAGGTCGGTCACCGGTAGCTCGGTGGCCAACTTGGCCACCGAGTCCGGCCAGCCGGTGATGCGTCCGTTGTGGCTGAACAGCCAACGGTCCCAGGTGAACGGGGCGCATGCCGTCTCGACAACGGGCATGCCCACGGTCGCGGAGCGGACCGCGGCCAGCACGGCGCCACTCGTTGTGGCGCGGGCGATGCCCGGGAACGACGCGTCCGTCCACATCGGAATTGCGCGCCGGTAGCGCACCGGTTCGGCGCCCGCGGTGGGATACCAGCCCGCGCCGAACCCGTCGGCGTTGATCGTGCCGCCGCCGCGCATGTCGCACGGTGCCCAGCTCTGCCGGAGCAGGGCGTTGGGCCGGTCGAGCAACAGGTCGGCCAGTGCGCGCGGCGGACCCAGGTAGGCAATGTGTCGGCACACGTGGCGGTCAGCCCAGTTCGTCCGGACGCACGTCCCTGGCACACCGGAAGCCGGCGAAGATCTGCCGCCGGATCGGGTAGTCCCAGTTGCGGAACGTGCCACGGCAGGCGACCGCGTCGGTGCCGAACGAGCCACCGCGCAGCACCTTGTAGTCCGGCCCGAAGAACACCTCCGAGTACTCCCGGTACGGGAACGCGACGAAGCCCGGGTAGGGGGCGAGGTCGCTGCCGATCCACTCCCACACGTCACCGATGAGCTGGTGCACGCCCAGCGGCGACGCGCCCGCCGGGTACGCGCCGGCCTCGGCGGGCTGCAGGTGGCGCTGGCCCAGGTTGGCCAGGTCGTCGGTGGGTTCCTCGTCGCCCCAGGGGAAACGGCGCGAACGTTCAGTGGCCGGGTCGAACCTGGCCGCCTTCTCCCACTCGGCCTCGGTGGGCAGCCTGCGGCCCGCCCAGCGCGCGTACGCGTCCGCCTCGTACCAGGACACGTGCACCACCGGCTCGTCCGCCGGCACCGGCTCGACCACGCCGAACCGGGTGCGCAGCCAGCCGTCGCCGTCCCGCACCCAGAACCTCGGCGCGGTCACGCCGGCCTCGACGCGGTGGGCCCAGCCCTGCTCGTGCCACCAACGCGGGTCGTCGTAGCCGCCTGCCGCGATGAACCGCTGGTAGGCGCCGTTGGTCACCGGGACGGTGTCGATGGCGAACCCGTCGACGTGCACCTGGTGGGCCGGGCGCTCGTTGTCCAGCGCCCACGGCTCGGTGGACGTGCCCATGGTGAAGGGCCCGGCCGGCACGATCACCTCGGCGGGCAGGCGGCCGCCCGGCGGCCGCGGCGGCGGTGGGGCGTGCAGCACCGGGGCGCCCGCGCGGAGTTGGTGGGTGGCCAGCATGGTCTCGTCGTGCTGCTGCTCGTGCTGGGCGACCATGCCGAACGCGAACGCACGCTCGAGCAGGGGCCGACCCGCCAGTCTGGCGCTGCTCAGCACGTCCAGCGCCTTGTCGCGCACCTCACGCACGTAGCCACGGGCTTCGGCCGGGCCGAGCAGCGGCAGGGACGGGCGGCTGGCCCGTGGGTGCTGGAACGCGTCGTACAGCTCGTCGATGTCGATCCGGACCGGTTCGCGGCCGCCGACATCGCGGACCAGCCAGAGCTCTTCCTGGTTGCCGATGTGTGCCAGGTCCCAGACCAGCGGCGACATCAGCTTCGAGTGCTGGCGGACCAGGTCGTCGTCGTCCACCGCGTCGGTCAGCGCGATACTGCGCGCCCGCGCCCGGCGCAACGCCCGTTCGACGGCGTCGCGCAGCTTTTCGTCGTCAAGTTCCAAGATCATGATCCAGCCCCGATCTCGATCCGTTGCCCCAGTTCCTCGATCACCCGCTGTGCCAGGGCTGGCCCGATGTCGGTGCCGACCCGTGACCCGTTGCCCAGTGCCGCGCCTGCCAGGTCGGCCACGGCTCTGCCGGCGGCGGCGATCCGCTGGTCGGCCAGGCCGTAGCGGGCCGCGTGCAGCCACCGGCCGGTGGCCGGTTCCGCGGCGGCCAGTGCCGCGTCGACGGTGGCCTCGTCGGCCATCAGCGCGGCCAGCACCACGGAGGGCACCACCCAGCTGTCGCCCTGCTGGCTGTCCAGGTAGCGGACCTCCAGGTAGCCGCGCGGGCGGACCGGCGGAAACAGCGTGGACAGGTGGTAGTCCAGGTCGTCCACGGTGGGCGGCCGGTCGGGGAGCGCGCCGTCGATCCAGTCCGCGAAGCTCATCCGTCCGGGTGGTTCCCAGCACCCGTCCGGGCGACGGACACAGATCACCGGCGACTCCAGCGCCCGCCGCACCCACCGCTCGACCGGGTCGCCGGTCACCGCGGCGGGTCGGGTTCTGGTCGGATCGACACGGAACATGGTCCGCATCCGGCCGGACGCCCAGGTGGCGCACCGGCCGAACGACTGGCGGGAGTTGGCGAAAACGGCGGACAACACCGGCCCGAGGGCGTGCAGTGCGGCCCAGCGTGCCGCGAGCCGGTCCGGTTCACCGGCGTCGAGACACACCTGGAGGCCCGCGGACGCGCACATCCAGGCCAGCCCGTCCGGCCCGTTGGGCGCGAAGGCGGCGGCCATCGCGGCGTAGCGGGGGGTGTCCAGCAACCGTCGCACGTCGCGCTGCTGGTCAAGGGCGTGTTCGCCCAGGACGAGGCCCTGTTCGGCCAGTAGTGCGGCGAGGGTGGCCGTGTCTCTCGACACTGCTCTGATGAGCCCGGCCAGGGAGGCGTGCGGTGGTGCGGAGATCTCGACCTGGCCGCCCGGCTCGACGGTGACCAGCGAACCGCGCGGCATCGGCAGGTTCGGGCTGTCCGGGTTGACGGTGGGTGGAGCATGTGTGCCCAGCGCGTCGGAAAGGCGTCGGAGATCGAGCGGCTGGCACGGATCGACGGCGTCGTGCACCGTCCATTCCAGCTCGACGCCGACGAGGCGCGGTGGGCCGTGTTTGAAACACACAGATGCGACGTACGTCTCAGCGGCCGCACGATCGTGCAGTTGCGAGACGGGCGCCGTGTCCCGTAGCGCGGTCATGTCCCGACCATCCTTGGGGAGTCGTTGTTCCGGTTGGGCTGACGATCGACGCTACCCGCGAGGTCTGACACTCGCACGAAGCCAAGGTTGAACACCGGGTGTCCGGCAACGAACCCGCCGGCGGCGGCCGACCGACGGCCATGGCCATGAGCAGGCGCTCCGTGCTGGTCCCGGCCTCGGAACGACGATCATCGGAATCCGATAAGTTCCCAACATCAGGACGGCTCGGGTCACGAGCTGGAACGATTTCCGCAAGTTCGAACAAGCCGACAGAGCTCCGACCCGGCACGTCCACCCACCACGCGATTCCACGAGCGCACGGACACACCCCCGCCCATCCCTGGGGGCTTCGGCCCTTTTCAACCCTATGCCTGTCAAGCCCCAAATGGGTGGGTTACCGGCGAGTTGTGGATAGGTTGGTCGTTGTCCACAGATGTGCGAGTTGGGCTGGACAGCCGGAATGGCATAAGACGCCGTACGTACGGTTTGCAATGGGCTGGGCCGGACTGACACGATCCTAGGATGCCTCGGGTCAGTCAGGACCATCTCGACGCGCGGCGCAGGCAGATCCTGGACGGGTCGCGGTCCTGCTTCGCGCGCTACGGCTACGAGGGTGCCACGGTTCGCCGGCTCGAGGAGGCGACCGGGCTGTCCCGGGGAGCGATCTTTCATCACTTTCGGGACAAGGAGTCGCTCTTCCTCGCCCTCGCCGAGGACGACGCGCACCGGATGGCCGATGTCGTGGCCGAGCAGGGGCTCGTGCAGGTCATGCGCGATCTGCTGGCCAGGGAGCCCGGCCAGCCGGACGGTGAGCATCCGGCCGACTGGCTGGGTACGCGGCTGGAGGTGTCGCGGCGGCTGCGGACCGATCCGGACTTTCGGGCCCGGTGGGCCGAGCGGTCCAAGCAGCTGACGATCGCCACGCGGGAGCGGCTCTGGCGGCAACGCACCGCCGGCAAGCTGCGCGACGACGTACCGGTCGAAGTCCTCACGGCCTACCTCGAACTCGTCCTGGAGGGCGTTGTCTCGCACCTGGCGATGGGGCTGCCGGCCGACGATCTGGAGCCCGTGCTGGACCTGGTGGAAGAAAGCGTTCGCCGGCACCGGCGCGGCTGACGCACAATCGGCCGCCATGCAGCTGGTCCGCTATGCCCTGGCCGCCGGGCTTGCCCGGATCGCGGACGAGATGGTGGGCGTCTCCGTCGTGTTGCTCGTGCTCGGTCGGACCGGCGACCCGGGGCTGGCCGGCGTTACCGTGGCCGGGTATACGTTGCCGGCCGTGCTGACCGGGCCGCTGTTGGGCGCGTGGCTGGGTGGGGCGCGGCGGCCGAAGCTGGCGTTGGCGGCCAACGAACTGGTGTTGGCCGGGGTGGCCGCCGGACTGACCGCGGCCGTCGGGCGGGTGCCGGCGGTGGTCGTGGTCGCGCTGACCGTCCTTGCGGGTGCCAGCCTGCCGTTGACCAGCGCCGGCTTCAGCAGCCTGTTGCCCCCGATGGTCGGCGCGGCCGGTCTGCCAGGGGCGAACACCGTGGACGCCACCACGATCAACGGTGCGGCCATCGCCGGGCCTGCCATTGCCGGCACGTTGGCGGCCGCGTTCGGGCCGGGTGCGGCCGTGGGCACGATCGCGGTGGTGGCCCTGCTTTCCGTGGTCGCGACGGTCGCGCTGCCGGCGCACCGGAGCACCCATCGGACCCGGCCGCCGCTGCTGAAGGTCGCGCGGGACGGGCTGGCGCACCTGGCCCGCACGCCACCGCTGCGCGCGGCGACGCTGGCCAGCATGATCAGCTACGGCTGCGTCGGACTGTTGATCGTCGCGCTGCCCGCGAAGGTGGTGCAGTTGGGCGTGCCACGGGCGGCCGCCGGGTACCTGTGGACCGCGTTGGAGGTCGGCGGACTGGCCGGCGTTCTGTTGTTGACGCCGGTGTTGCGGCGGTTCCGGCCGGAGTACGTGGTGTTCGGCGCGGTCGCCGGGTACGGCGCCGGGCTGGCCGTGCTGGCCGTGGCGCCGACGCTCGCGGCGGCCATCGGCGTGGCCGTCGTCGCCGGGGTGGCCGAGGGTCCCTGTCTGCCTTCGGTGTTCGTGGCGCGGCAGCGTTACTCGCCGGGTGAACTGCTCGCGCAGGTGGCGACGACCGGGGTCAGCCTGAAGATCGGCGCGTTCGCGTTGGGGTCCGTGCTGTCCGGCGCGTTGACCGGACCGCTCGGGCCGACCGGGATGATCCTGCTGGCCGCCTGCGGTCAGCTGGTGGCCGCGGTGGCCGGCATGCTCACCACCAGCGCCGACCCGGTCCGTACACCTTGAGGTGGCCCAGTGTGCTGCGGCCGGTGATCCGGATCAGCGGGCCGCCTGCGGCATCGGGCGCGGACACCAGGATCTTCCGCTTGCCGAGCACGGCTTCGCCCTCGTCGACGACGGTGGCGTCCCGGCCGACGGTGAGCACCACCTTGCCGCAGAACGACGTCGCGTCGACCTGTAGCTCCTCCCCCGGCGCCGCGTCGGTCAGGTCCACGTACACCGCGCCGAACAACGACCGCGCCTCGACCCGACGGCCGCGCTCCGCCTTGCGGATGATCTTGCTGGCCCTGGCCACGACGCGCTGCGGCTCGCGGCCGGCACCGACCACACCGGCACCGACAACGCCCAGGTCGGCCAGGTAGGGCGCGAGCTGGTCACGGGTGCGCAGCGTCCAGACCAACTCGACCCGCTCGGCATGTTCCGGCCAGGTCAGCCTGCCGTCCGCGACCGCGTCGTTGAACACCGCGACGGCCCGCTCCCGCTCGACGTCGGACAGCCGCAGTTCGGGTGACGGCGGCGGGACCGGCATCGGCACGACGGTCATCTCGGCGGACCGTTCTGGGAGTGTCCCCAACCCACTCACTCCTTCATCGACCAGTCTTCTTAGTTGCCGAGATTCTTCCCCGGATCGCCTGATTCGTCAACAGCGTGGCAACAGCCTTGAGAAAGGCCGCGCGACGGGCCATGTTTGATGGTGGAGGGAAACATGACGATGCCAGGTGACGTGCGGCTCGGCACGATGATGTTCGTCGGGCGCGCCGCGCTCCAGGTGCAGAACGCCCTGGGCGATCCTGCCGGCCGGGTGCTCGGCCGCGGACCGAACACCGATCCGTACGGCCGGTACGAGCGCGTGCGGACCGAGGGCGACCTGGTGCCCAGCCGCCTCGGCGTGTACCTCAGCGCGTCGCACGAGTTGGTCAACTCGGTGCTGCGGGACGGCCGGTTCGGCGTGCAGACCAGCCGGGGCGCCGGCCGGGACGAGTGGCAGATGGCCAGCGGCAAGGTCAACGGCGCAGTGCACCCGATCGACGACTCGTTCCTGTCACTGGACCCGCCCCGGCACACCCGGCTGCGCCGCATGGTCGCGCCCTGGTTCACGCCCCGCGCGCTGCGCGACCGGACCGAGCGGATCGAGGCGATCGTCAACCGATTCCTGGACGACCTGGCCGGCCGCGACCGGTTCGACCTGATCGGCGACTTCGCGGTACGGGTGCCGATCCAGGTCATCTGCGACCTGCTCGGCGTGCCGGACGCCGAGTACGCCAGGTTCATCCGCTGGGGCGCGATCGTGGCGCTGGCGCTGGACAGCGTCTGGACGCTCGGCGACTACCGGCAACTGCGGGTGGCGCTGGCCGAGATGTCCGAGTTCTTCACCGACCTGGTCGAGTACCGCAAGCTGCACCCCGGCGACGACGTCGTGAGCGAACTGGTCGCGAGCGGCGAGCCGCCTGCCGTGGACGACCTGCTGGCCACGGTGGAACTGCTGCTGGTGGCCGGCTTCGAGACCACGGTGAACCTGATCGGTAACGGCGTGCTGGCCCTGTTGCGCGACCGGGAGACCCGCGACTGGCTGCTGGCCCACCCGGAGCGGGCCGACGACCTGGTGGAGGAGGTCCTCCGGCACGACCCACCGGTCCAGTACACGATGCGCCTGTCACACGAACCGGTGAACCTGGCCGGGACGGACCTGCCCACGGACACCCCGGTGGTGCTGCTGCTGGCCGGCGCGAACCGCGACCCGAAGGTGTTCGCCGACCCGGGCCGGTTCGATCCGACCCGGCCGAACAACCGGGAGCACCTGGCGTTCTCCGCCGGCATCCACTACTGCCTCGGCGCCGGTCTGGCCCGGATCGAGGCCGCGGTGGCGCTGCGGGCCCTGTTCCGGCGTTACCCGGATCTGCGGGTCGCGGGCGGGATCAAACGGCGTCGGTCGCGCAACATCAGAGGCGTCCGGCAGCTGCCGGTGCGCGGCACGGCCGTGCGGACGCTGCTCAGTTCGTAGATTCGGGCAGGTTGAGCTGCACGACGCCGGATTCGAGGTCGATCGGGCCTGCGCCGGCCTCGCGGTCGTCGATCTTGGCGACGGCGACCCATTCCTTGCGCTCGTGGATGTGCTTGCGGGACGGACCGAACAAGGAGTCCAGCTCGACACCGATCAGGTCCGCACGGGGCTTCGGTTGCCACTCCTCGGGCTCGTCGCCGTCGCGGTCCCGCCGCCTGCGCCACCTCACCCCTCAAAGGTACCTCCAAGCACGGCCGTTGCGACATGGAGCGCAAGATGCCAAAACGACCAGATGGCCCGGTCGCCCCGGCGCGCCATGTCACTAGCTAGACTGGCTCGAAGCACAGTGGAACCTGTTCAAGAGGGAGTGACTCCTTCGGTGCGGCACGCACCTTCGCCCGGTGGCGATAGTCAGCCGGGGTCGAGCCCCGGCTGCCATATCAGCCCGGTTTGCCGTGCGGTCGGAGTCGCGCGGTGACCGGGACCCTCCTCGACGTGCTCGCCATCGTCGCCGTCCTGGTGTTGACGGCGTGCGCCGCGATCTTCGTCGCCGCCGAGTACGCGCTGACCACGCTGGAACGCGTCCAGGTCGACCGGCACGTGCGGGAGGTCGGCGACCGCAGGGCGCACCAGGTGGCCCGCGCCCAGCACTCGCTGTCCTTCCAGCTCTCCGGCGCCCAACTCGGCATCACGCTGTCCACCCTGACCACCGGCTACCTGGCCGAACCGGCCATCGCCGGGCTGGTGCGGCCGGTGCTGCGGGGGGTCGGCCTGCCCGACGGTGCGGCCGAACCGGTCGCGCTGGTGCTGGCGTTGCTGCTGGCCACGACGTTGTCCGTGGTGTTCGGCGAGTTGGTGCCCAAGAACCTGGCCATCGCGCACGCGCTGGGCACCGCGCGTGCGGTCGCGGGGGTGCAGACCACGTTCTCCACCGTGTTCCGCTGGCTGATCAACGCGCTGAACCGCTCGGCGAACTGGGTGGTGCGGCGGCTCGGGGTGGCGCCCGCTGAGGAGCTGCGGTCGGCGCGCGGGCCGCGTGAGCTGGTGTCGCTGGTTCGCTCGTCGGCCGAGCACGGCACGCTGGACCGGGGCACCGCGACGCTGATGGATCGGTCACTGCGGTTCGGCGAGCACACCGCTGAGGACCTGATGACGCCACGGGTCCGGGTCGAGTCGCTGCGCGCCGACGCCACCGTGCTCGACCTGATCGAGACGTGCCGGCGCACCGGTTTCTCCCGGTTCCCGGTCCACGACGGGGACCTGGACGACGTGCGCGGGGTCGTGCACGTGAAGCAGGTCTTCGGGGTGGCCGCCGCGCAGCGGGCGACGACCCGGGTCGCGGCGCTGGCCCGGCCGGTGCCCACGGTGCCGGACACGCTGCCGGCGGACGCGCTGCTGGAGCGGTTGCGCGGGTCGGGCCTGCAGGTGGCCATGGTGGTGGACGAGTGGGGCGGCACGGCCGGGCTGGTCACCATGGAGGACCTGATCGAGGAGATCGTCGGCGACGTGCGCGACGAGCACGACCGGGCCGAGGGTCTGCCGGTGCGCCCGCTCGGGCGCAGCGGCTGGCTGGTGTCCGGACTGCTGCGGGACGACGAGGTGGCCGAGGCGACCGGCTTCCGGATGCCCGACGGCGAGTACGAGACGCTGGCCGGCCTGGTGCTGGCCCAACTCGGGCGGATCCCGGCGGTCGGGGACGAGGTGCGGGTGGACGGCTGGCGGATCACCGTGATGCTGATGGACAAACACCGGATCGCCGACCTACGACTGTCCAAAGTGGTCGAAGGAGCCGACGCATGAACATCGGCCTCGCCCTGTTCCTCACGGTGTTGTTGTTGCTGGGCAACGCTTTCTTCGTCGGTGCCGAGTTCGCGGTGATCTCCGCGCGCCGGGACCGGCTGGAGATCCTGGCGGAAGAAGGCAAAACGCGGGCCAGGACGGCGATCCGGGCCGGACACGAGCTGCCGCTGCTGATCGCCGGCGCGCAACTCGGTGTCACGCTGTGTTCCCTCGGCCTTGGCGCGCTGGCCGAGCCCGCGCTGTCGACGTTGCTGGCGAGCCCGTTCGACGCGCTCGGCGTGACCGGTGCGGTCGTGCACGTGATCGGTTTCGCGCTGGCGCTGGGCATCGTGACGATCCTGCACACGCTGCTCGGCGAGATGGTGCCGAAGAACCTGGCGCTGGCCGGGCCGGAACGGGCCGCGATGTGGCTGGTGCCGGTGCACTACGCGTTCTGCCGGTTCGCGCGGCCGCTGGTGGACGTGTTCACCGCGCTGGCCGGTGGCGTGCTGAAGTTGTTGCACGTGACGCCGAAAGAGGAGTTGGACAGCTCGTACACGTCGGCGGAACTGGCCTCGATGATCGCGGAGTCCCGGGACGAGGGCCTGTTGGAGGGCGCGGAGTCACGGCGGCTGACGCAGACGCTGTCGTCGGCCGGGCGCACCGTGGCCGATGTGGTCGTACCGTTGGACGACGTGTTCTCGCTGCCGGCCGCACCCACCGTCGGCGAGGTGTCGGCCGCCGTGGTCACGACCGGTTTCTCCCGGTTCCCGCTGCGCGCGGATGACGGCAGGCTGGTCGGCTACCTGCACATGAAGGACGTGCTCGGCCTGCTCGGCGGTGATCCGGGCGAAGCGGTGCCCAGGTCGGTGGTGCGCGGCCTGCCGGAACTGCCCACCGACGCCCGGCTGGACGACGCGCTCGCGGCGCTGCGGCGGGCGCACAGCCACCTGGCCAGGGCCGTGCGGCCGGACGGTTCCGTGGTCGGCGTGGTGGCGTTGGAGGACGTGGTCGAGGAGTACGTCGGTCCGGTCCGGGACGCGACTCACGTTGGGGCGTAACCGGTCCACTGCACTTCGTGACGAACCTTGACCATCCGCAATCGGCTGTTAGCGTGACGGCAAGCGCCTACCACATACGGTAGGTGACCTTGGGGAGGCCGTCGGATGGGGCGTCACCGCGCGGAGACGTCCGACATACGCCCGCTCAGACCCGGCCGCGTCCCTCGCCGCGGCCGCCGGTGGCCGGTGGCCGCGTTGACCGCCGCGTTGCTGGTCGTGGCCGGCTGGTTCGGCTGGTCCTGGTTGCACGGACAGCTGTCCCATGGCGCGACACCGAGTGCGGCCGCGTGCCCGGCCGGTCCGGAAACCGTGCAGGTGGCGGTGGTCGGGTCGATGGCAGACGTGATCGGCCGCGCGGCCGCCGCCTATACCGAGTCCAAACCGGTGGTGAACGACCACTGCGTGCGGATCAACGTGTCCGCCGTCGACCCGCAGGCGGTGCTGAGCGCGCTCGAACACGGGTGGGACGCGGCCAAGCTCGGCCCGCGGCCGCAGGCGTGGATCGCGGACTCGACGCTGTGGACCAACCAGTTGGCCGCGACCGCGGCCAATGTGATCGGTGACGCCCCGCAGTCGGTGGCGGCCAGCCCGGTGGTGCTGGCCATGCCGCCGGACGCCGCCAAGGCGGTCATGTCGGCAGGCCCGCCGACGTTCGCCGCGCTGCCCGCACTGGTCGCGCAGGCCAACGGCTGGGCGGGTTTCAACGAGCCGGCATGGGGCCAGTTCACGCTCGCGCTGCCCAGTCCGGCGGCCAACACCGCGAGCACGTTGGCCGTGACCGCGATGCTGGACCCGGCAACACCGCAGGGTCAGGCGCCGGTCACCGCGGACCTGCTCAACTCGACGCCGGTCAAGCAGAACCTGGACAACCTGGCGCTCGGCCAGCCTGCGTCGACCGGGAACACCACGCACGACACGCTGCTCGCCCTCGGCCGCGCGGACGGCATCCACGCCGCGCCGTTCAGTGCGGTCCCGGTCACGGAACTGGATCTCTACCAACGAAACCTGGGCGCCGACGGCACCGCCAAGCCGGTGAACGTACTCGACGAGGTGCGGTTGAGCGGCCCGACCCCGTACCTGGACTTCCCGTTCACGCCGCTGGCCGGCAACGGCACCGATCAGGTGGCCGCGGCGGAACACTTCCGCGACTTCCTGCTCACCCCGGCCGAGCAGACCCAGTTCGCCCGGTCCGGGCTGCGAGTGACGAACGGTGTCACGCACCCCGATCCGTCGCCCGGCATCGACTGGGGCAGCGCGTCCCAGGGCCCGACGCCGACCGACGTGGGCAGCTACCAGCAGTTGGTGGCCGCGTGGCTGGCGGCCGGCCAGCCGGCCAAGTGACGACTGCGTTTAGAGTTCGGGTATGACGGACTGGTCGGCGATCTCGAACGGGGCCACCGGCGCGGGCACCCTCGTGCTCGCCCTGGCCACCTTCGCCTCGGTGCGCTCGGCCAACCGATCGGCCAGGATCGCCGAGCGTGCGCTGTCGGTGGGGCTGCGACCGGTGCTGGTGCCCTCCCGACTGGAAGACCGGGTGGAGAAGATCTTCTGGGTGGACAACCACCACGCCAAGCTGGCCGGTGGCGAGGTCGTGGCGGAGATTGTCGACGGCAGCATCTACCTGGCGATGTCGGTGCGCAACGTGGGCAACGGAATCGGCGTACTCCAGGGCTGGCACGTGGAGGCCCGCAACTCGAACCTCAGTGCCGTCGAGCCGAGTGACCTCGCGCTGTTCCGCGAACAGACGCGCGACCTGTACGTGCCACCGGGCGACCTGAGCTTCTGGCAGGCCGGGTTGCGCGACGAGCACGAGGAGCACTACCAGATCGCCCGCGCTGCGATCCAGAACCGCGAGGCGCTCATCATCCATCTGCTCTACACCGACCATGAGGGCGGCCAGCGCACCATCACCCGGTTCGCGGCATTCCCGGTCAGCGAGGACAGATGGCTGTCGTCGGTGTCCAAGCACTGGTTCCTGGACCGCCAGAACGGCCGGTAACCGGGGGCCGCGCGAAGGATGGCTACCGTAGAACATCATGTTCTACACTTGACCGCATGGAACGCATCCCGATTCGTGAGCTGAACCAGCACACCAGTGCGGTGCTGGCTCGGGTGCAGCACGGCGAACTCCTGGAAGTCACCGTCAATGGCCAAGCCGTCGCCCGCCTCGTGCCGGTCGAGCCGTCCGAACTCGATGATCTGGTGGCACGAGGCCGTATCACGCCGGCCACCAGCAGCGGCCCGATGCCGCGGCCCGCGGGCCCGGTCGACACCTCGATCGACTCCACCGACATCATCTCCGAACTCCGCGAGGAGCGCTGGTGATCTACCTCGACAGTGCCGCCATCGTGAAACTCATCCGACCCGAGCGGGAAACCGACGCACTGCACGAGTGGCTGCGGGCAAATCATGACCAGCCACTGCTCTCATCCACCCTGGCGGAGATCGAGGTGCCTCGCGCCCTGCGGCGAGCGGATCCCGGTCGTCTGGCGGCGGTCCCCACTGTTCTGTCGAGGATCAACAAGATCGAGATCGACAACACGGTCCGTGCCACGGCCGCCGCATATCAGGATCCGCAACTGCGATCGCTGGACGCGATTCACCTCGCCTCGGCGCACAGCCTCGTGCTGGACGGCGCCTCGATCAGCGCTTTCGTCACCTACGACAAGCGACTTCTCGCCGCAGCCGCCAATGCGGGGCTGCCCACCGCGAGTCCTGGGTCGGCGGTCTGAGCCTCAAGCTTGTTGTTTGATGTGGCTCACAGCAACCCTGAGTTCTGTCGAGGGCAAGTGAAACTCAAGTTCTGTTGACAATTTCGCTCTCATTGCCGCCATCGCTCTTGAGGTGACCATCCGTAGCGCATCGACAAGGTCGGCCTGCCCGCACGAGCAGGGCAAGAGCATTCAATCCGTCCCTGCGACGATTCGAAGACCGCGGGAGAACTGCCGCCGCGACAGCCAAAATAATGGCAATACCGAAGCACAACGGCAGCACCAAGACGAGCACGGCCACCACAACTCCAACCAGTCCGACGCCAACACATGTGTCAACGGTAGGATCCTCAAGGCAGAGTATCTATCCTCCAGTTACTACCATCGAGGGTAGAGTTGCTCCCATGCAGATCGGTTATGGCAACGGCGGCTGGCTTCGAATCGATGGGAGCGGGCTGCCCGGGCCGGCCTACGCCCGCTTCGCGCGAGGCGTCGACCGCCGATGGCGGGTGGTCGAGCTTTACCTTGACGGCGAGGGTGAACCCCTGCCCGTAGCGACGATACGGCAACTGGCGCTCGATGCCATTGAGGCAGCAGTTCTCGAAGAGCCCGCTAGGCTGGAGAGCAGACTCGGCGTGGCAGGACCAGACCTCCATAGGCTTGCTGCCCACTATGCCACCACATGGGGCTCGAGCACCTACAGCGGCGAGCATTGCGATAGCTGCGGCAGCCCTCTGCTGGGCCGACGCAAAGATCGTCACACTGGGTCACGAGCGTTGGACAATTGGGTGGCCGAGAGTTGGTATGCGCAGTTTCCGGATTCCGGCATCCCACAGGTTGCGATGCCCAACTCCCCGGCCCCGCCCGCAACGGAGGCGGAGGAGTTCCCAGTGCTGGAGCCTCCACAAGGAAGCCGGATCACGGACGAATTCCTCGTCCAGGTCAGGCGGTGTTACGCACTGTGCCTGAGAAAAGGCCTACCTCCCGCCCCGACGATCGCTGAGCTGGCCAGTGTCTCACCGCGCACAGCGCACAAGTGGGTGTCCGTCGCGCGAACTCGCGGCATCATGCCACCCGGCACCCGCGGCCGCGCTGGCTGACCGTACAAAGCGAAAATAGCTCGGCGACCGTGTTATTCGATTGAGTGTTCTCATAACAGAACCGGTGAGTTAAGGCATTCGCCGCCTGGCATCGTCGCGTACGGAACGTTCTGAGCGTTCCGCACGGATCGTGGTCAGATCCGCGCCCGATGGACGCCGATGCCCCGCACCACATCGACCACACCGGACATCACGACCCGGTGCGCTGTTCACTCGGCCTGATCGGAGACCCGAGATCCGATACTGACAGTGACCAGCAGGCTGGCCCCACATGTGGTCGATCGTAGCGAGGCCGCCGAGCTCAGCGGTGGAGCAGAACCATCAGCAGGATCATCGCTAGCGCGCCTACGAACAGGATCGTGCCGAAATGGCGGTAGTTGGCGTTGACCCGACGCCCACTCGACACCGCAGGTGGGTCCGGGCGCCGATGATGGCCACCGTCGGGCGCCGGGTCGTCGTGCATGGCGACACCGTATACCGGATGAGTCAGCTGCTGTAGGCCTCCAACGGCGGGCACGAGCAGACCAGATTGCGGTCGCCCTTGGCGCCGTCGATGCGGCGGACCGGCGGCCACACCTTCGGACCGGCGGTGCCGGCCGGGAACGCGGCCTGCTCGCGGGTGTACGGGTGGTCCCACTTCACCGCCACCGACGCGGCGGTGTGGGGGGCGTTGCGCAGCGGGTTGTCGTCCGCGGGCCAGATGCCGTCGGCGACCTTCTCGATCTCCTGGCGGATGGCGATCATCGCGTCGCAGAAGCGGTCCAGTTCCGCCTTGTCCTCGCTCTCGGTCGGCTCGACCATCAGGGTGCCGGCGACCGGGAACGACATGGTCGGGGCGTGCAGGCCGTAGTCGGCGAGGCGCTTGGCCACGTCGTCGACCGTGACGCCGGTCGCCTTCGTGATCGGGCGCAGGTCGAGGATGCACTCGTGGGCCACGAAACCCGGGCCCGACGCGAGATGGTCGATGCCGGTGTAGAGCACGGGGAAGTGGTCGTTCAGGCGCCGGGCCACGTAGTTGGCCGCCGCGACCGCGGTCAGCGTGGCCCTGCGCAGGCCGTCCGCGCCCATCATCCGGACGTAGGCCCACGAGATCGGCAGGATCGCGGCACTCCCCCACGGCGCGGCACTGATCGGGCCGACGCCGGTGGCCGGGCCCGCGGTCGGCTGCAGCGGGTGGTTGGGCAGGAACGGCGCCAGGTGCGACCGCACGCCGATCGGGCCGACGCCGGGGCCGCCGCCGCCGTGTGGGATGCAGAACGTCTTGTGCAGGTTGAGGTGTGACACGTCGGCGCCGAACTTGCCGAAGCGGGCCACGCCGATCAGCGCGTTGAGGTTGGCGCCGTCGACGTAGACCTGGCCGCCGGCATCGTGCACCACCGCGCAGACCTCGCGGACGGTGTCCTCGTACACGCCGTGCGTCGACGGGTACGTGATCATGATCGCGGCCAGGTCGTCGCGGTGGGCCGCGGCCACTTCGCGCAGATGGGCGATGTCGATGTTGCCTGCGTCGTCGCACCTGACCACGACCACGCGCATGCCGGCCATGACCGCACTGGCCGCGTTGGTGCCGTGCGCGCTGGACGGGATCAGGCAGACGTCACGGGACATGGCTCCCCGGTCCCTGTGGTACGCGCGGATGGCCAGCAGGCCCGCCAGTTCGCCCTGGCTGCCGGCGTTGGGCTGGAGGCTGACCGCGTCGTAGCCGGTGATCTCGGCCAGCCAGTGCGCCAGGTCGTCGACTATCCGCAGGATGCCGGCGGCGTCCTGGACCGGCGCGAACGGGTGCAGGTCGGCGAACTCGGGCCAGGTGATCGGCTCCATCTCGGCGGTCGCGTTGAGCTTCATCGTGCACGAGCCCAACGGGATCATGCTGCGGTCCAGCGCCACGTCCTTGTCCGCCAACGCCCGCAGGTAGCGCAGCAGCGCGGTTTCCGACCGGTGCCGGTGGAATACCGGGTGGGTCAGGAACTCGCTGGTCCGCCGCAGTCCGGTCGACGCGAGTACGTCCGGCGCTGCCGCGTCGATCTGGTCCGGGTCGAGGTCGTCGACACCGAACGCCGCCCACACCGCACGCAGGTGCGCGCGGGTGGTGGTTTCGTCGCACGCGATGCCGACGCGGTCGTCGTCCACCCGACGCAGGTTCACGCCACGGGCACGGGCCGCGGTCACGATGTCGGCCGCGCGGCCGGGTACGTGCGCGACGATCGTGTCGAAGAACGCCGTTGTCTCGACCGTGATCCCGTTGTCCCGCAAGCCGAACGCCAGGGCTTCCGCCATGCGGTGGGCCCTGGTGGCGATCGCGCGCAGCCCGTCCGGGCCGTGGTAGACCGCGTACATCGAGGCCATCACGGCGAGCAGCACCTGCGCGGTGCAGATGTTGCTGGTCGCCTTCTCGCGGCGGATGTGCTGCTCACGGGTCTGCAACGCCAGCCGGTAGGCCAGCGCGCCGTCGGCGTCCACGGTCACGCCGACCAGCCTGCCGGGCAGGTTGCGCTCCAGACCGGCCCGAATCGCCAGATAGCCGGCGTGCGGGCCGCCGAAACCCATCGGCACGCCGAAGCGCTGCGTCGAGCCGACGACCGCGTCCGCGCCGATCTCGCCCGGCGGGCGCAGCAGCGTCATGGCGAGCGGGTCCGCGGCGACCACGACCATGGCGCCACGCTCGTGGGCGGCCGTGATCAGCGCCGCGTGGTCCCGGACCGCACCGGACGCACCCGGATACGAGAGCAGCACACCGAAGAAGTCGCCGTCGGGGAGATCGTCGAAGACGACGATCTCGATGTCGAGCGGTTCCGCCCTGGTCCGGATGACCGCGATGGTCTGCGGCAGCGTGTCCGCGTCGACAAGGAACCGGTTGGACTTCGACCGCCCGGCGCGGCGCAGCAGGGTCATCGCCTCGGCGGCGGCGGTGCTCTCGTCCAGCATCGACGCGTTGGCCACCGGCAAGCCGGCGAGGTCGCCGACCATGGTCTGGAAGTTCAGCAGCGCTTCCAGCCTGCCCTGCGAGATCTCCGGCTGGTAGGGCGTGTACGCGGTGTACCAGGCGGGGCTCTCCAGCACGTTGCGGCGGATCACCGGGGGTGTCGTGGTGCCGTGGTAGCCAAGGCCGATCATCTGCACCATCGGCCGGTTCGTCGCGGCCAGTGCGCGCAGTTCGGCCAGCGCCTCGGCCTCGGTGGCCGGCGCCGGGATGTCCATGGTGAGGTCGGTGTCACGGATGGACGACGGGATCGCCCGGTCGGCCAGTTCGTCCAGGGAGCCGACGCCGATCACGTCCAGCATCGCGGCCAGTTCGGCCGGGCGCGGGCCGACGTGCCGGTCGGCGAAGGACATGCCGTGTTCGAGGGCGGCGAGTGGAATTCGTTCGTCGCTCATTCGTGCCTCCGGGCGTCGCGTGAACGGGGGTCGGGGCTGCCGTGCCGGACGTTATGTCCGACACCGCCCTCCCCCTCTGTCCGTACCCGCGAACGCGGGTGCCTGAGAGCTTCGGCCGGGGTACCGGCCTTGCACCGTCGGCGGGGCCTCGCGGCCCACTTTCCAGAGGCGTCTCGCCCGCGCGGTCCCTGCCGCCTGAGAGGTTCCGGGGAGGAGTTGCTCCTTCGGCGCCGAACGGATCACGATCCGTCCGAACTCTCCCGCACGGGTTTCACGACTACACGCCAAAGCCTACTCCGGGCGATTACCGGAGATCGTCCGCGTACGTGCCCTACCGGTTAACTACTCCGCGGGTCAACCGATGCGGCGGGCGCGGCGGTGGCGGGCCAGTTCGTCCTCCGGCACCAGCTCGATGGCGCCGCCGTCGGCCCGTTCGGCCGGGAACTCGTGGATCGTGCCGCTGATCTCGCGCATCGCGCCGCTGACCGCGATGCCGAACACGCCCTGACCGCCCTGCAACAGGTCGACGACCTCTTCCGGCGACGTGCACTCGTAGACCGTGGTCCCGTCACTGAACAGGGTGATCCTGGCCAGGTCGGCGACGCCGCGTCGGCGCAGGTGGTCGACGGCGACCCGGATGTTCTGCAGCGAGACACCGGTGTCCAGCAGCCGCTTGACCACCTTCAACACCAGAATGTCCTTGAACGAGTACAGGCGTTGCGAACCGGAGCCGTGCGCGGTACGGATGGACGGCGCGACCAGCCCGGTGCGGGCCCAGTAGTCGAGCTGCCGGTACGTGATACCGGCGATCTGACAGGCGGCCGCACCACGGTAGCCGACCAGCTCATCCGGCAGTGAGGCGTCCGGGAACAGTGCGGCCTGCTCGCCCGGTTCGGCGACACCCGGACGGGGCGGTTGGGGACCAACACCGCCGCCGGCCTGGTCAGGCACTTCGTGCACCACGCCTGCCTCCCCTCGTCCGGCCCGTGCGGGCCGGTGAACGCGAACCGCCGTCCCCTGCTGGGAAGGCACTCGCGCTCCCACGGCGGTGCGGGCCCGTTTGGTGGTCCGTACCGCCGTGTTGCGGTGACATCGACGGTAGGTCCGGCCGGCGGGCCGGTCAACGCGACGCGCGGGATGAGGCCCGACGAAGCCGACTTACGTGTCGGCGCCGCGGAAGTCTTCCGGGGAGACCGAGTCGAGGAACTCGCGGAACTTCTCGACCTCGTCCTCCTGCTCGTCCGGGATGATCAAGCCTGCCTCGGCGAGCACGGCCTCCTCGGCGTGGATCGGCACGCCGACCCGCAGCGCCAGCGCGACCGAGTCGCTCGGGCGGGCCGACACGCGTATGTCGCCGTCGAAGACCAGCTCCGCGTAGAAGGTGCCTTCCTGCAGGTCGGTGATCCGCACCTGCTCCAGCTCACGGCCAAGGGCGGTGATGATCTCCTTGAGCAGGTCGTGGGTCAACGGCCGCGGCGGGCGAACGCCCTGCTGTTCCAGCGCGATGGCGGTGGCCTCGACCGAGCCGATCCAGATCGGCAGGTACCGGTCGCCCTCGGTCTCGCGCAGCAGCAGGATCGGTTGGTTGGCCGGCAGCTCGACTCGAACACCGACGACTCGCATCTCGCTCATCGCTGTGTCACCTCCTCAGCTAGCGCAACCCATGCTTCCCCGCTGCGCGAGGAACATCCATCCCACCATGTTCGACGCTACCCGCCGGAGGTCCCCGGCGCTCGCCCCTGGCGAGACTGGTACATGTCCTCGATGGTCCATGTCTACGATGACGGAGGGGCGGTGGGTTCTCAACCTCTCTGGGCAGCACGCAACCCAGCCTTGACCAACAGGGTATGCAGCGCCACCGACAACGCGGCCAGTTCGCGGCCCATTTCGTCCGCTCTGGCCCTCGCGCCCGGATCGCGCTGGCGGTACAGCGGGGCGACGATCTGGGCCAGCAGGCCGACTTCACGGTCCGCGGACGCGCGAAACGCCCGCAGGTGCCGTGGTTCGATGCCGTACCCGGTCAGCGCGCGCACGGTCGCCGCGACGGCCACCGCGTCGGCGTCGTACGAGCCGGTCGCGGTCGGCCGGATCAGGCCGAACTGTTCCAACTCCGCCAACAGGTCGGCGTCCAGCCCGGCTTCGGTGAGCAGTTCGTCCCTGGACAGCGGCGCCCGGTCCGGGGTGGCGAAGTCGTCCGCGGTCGGCAGTCCCTCGACCACCACCAGCGGCCGGGCCCGCGCACCGTCGTCGTCGGCCGCGTCCAGTTGCTCCTTGATCACCTTCAGCGGCAGGTAGTGGTCACGCTGCGCGGACAGCACGAAGCGCAGCCTGGTGACGTCCGCCTCGGTGAACTGGCGGTAGCCGGATTCCGTGCGGGCCGGGCGGACCAGGCCCTCCGATTCGAGGAACCGGATCTTCGAGATGGTGACATCGGGAAAATCGGGGCGAAGTCGCGCCAATACCGCCCCGATGCTCAGCCCGTCCCGTTCGGGCGGTGTCGTTTCCCGACCATCCCGCCCAGGTGTCGTTTCCCGACCATCCCGACCATCCCGCCCAAGTGCCCTTTCCCAGCCATCCGGCCCAGATGCCGCGGTCACAGATGCCCCCCACAGCTCCGCAGTCTCGACTCGAACTGCCGCTCAGTCGGCCCCTGGGCCGGTGAGGAACACCAGGCGGAACTTGCCGATCTGCACCTCGTCGCCGTTGGCCAGCACGGCCTGGTCGACCGGCTCGCGGTTGACGTACGTGCCGTTGAGGCTGCCCACGTCGATCACCACGAACTCGCCGCCCTCACGCCGGAACTCGGCATGCCGGCGGGACACCGTGACGTCGTCGAGGAAGATGTCGCTGTCCGGGTGCCGGCCGGCGCTGGTGGTGTCCCGGTCCAGCAGGAACCGGGAACCCGCGTTCGGCCCGCGCTTCACCACGAGCAGGGCGGAGCCGGCCGGCAGCGCGTCGACCCCGGCCACCGCCGGTGGCCCGGACGGCGCCGCCTCGGTGGGCGCACCTTCGACCTCGGCCAGGAAGTCCGCCCGGAAAACCGACGTTGACTCCGCGGCCTGCTCCGGCGGAACGCCGGACCCGTCGTTCGTGCTCACCTGCGCTCTCCTCCTGCTGCTCGGTTCGTCGTACCGGTCCCAACGTACCGTGCCCGACCTCTGCCGATGCCGCAGGCTCCCCAACCATCCCCGTAGTCGCGGAAAGATCGTCGTCACCCCTGCTCCGTGAGCTTCTGGTACGCCTGCGCGTCCAGCAGCCCGTCGACGGCGGCCGCGTCGGCCACCCGCAGTTCGATCATCCAGCCATCGCCGTACGGCTCCGCGTTGACCAGTTCCGGTTGGGCGTCAAGGCTTTCGTTGCGGGCGACGACCTCGCCGTCCAGCGGCGAGAACAGGTCGGAGACGCTCTTGGTCGACTCGACCTCGCCGATCGTCTGCCCGGCGGTCACCTGCTCGCCCGGCTCGGGGAGCTGGACGAACACGACGTCACCGAGTTGGGTCTGGGCGAAGTCGGTGATGCCCATCCGGACGGTGTCCGCGCCGGTGCGGGCCACCCATTCGTGCTCGTTGGTGTACTTGAGGTCCTCGGGTACCACCGCGGGCCTTCCTTTCTGGTTCACCGACTCTGAACTGGCCGTTCGCCGCCCAACCTATCCAACGCGCGGTGATCGCCGTACGGCGATCACCACCTGCGCGACGTACAGCGCGCCGGTCCACACGTACAGCACGGTGCCCCACACCGTGAAGGCATACCCAACCGGGCGAGCGAGATGCGCCAGGGCCGAACCGCCCTGGGCGAGCAGCAGCAGCGGCAGCGCGTAGAGCAGGGCGAACGTGGCCGCCTTGCCGACGTAGTGCACCTCCGGCGGCGCGTAGCCGGCCCGACGCAGCAGCGGCAGGCAGAGCCCGACCACCACGTCCTTGCCGACCAGGATCGCCGCGAGCCACCACGGCACGATGCCGCGCACCACGAAGGCCACCAGGGTGGCGATGATGTAGAGCCGGTCCGCCGCCGGGTCGAGCAGGGCGCCCATCCGGCTGGTCTGGTTGAGCCAGCGGGCGAGCTTGCCGTCCAGCCAGTCGGTGAAGGCGCTCGCGATCAACACGATCAGCGCGAGCACGTCGGCTCTGGGGCCCAGCAGCAACCACAGGAACAGCGGAACGCCTGCCAGTCGCAGCACACTCAGTGCGTTGGGGACGGTGACCACCCGATCGCCGCGTGCCGCGGTGTCGACGTCACTGGTCCGTGCCACGCCGACAGCGTGCCACACGGGCACCGCTGTCAGGGCGAACTACCTCTTACACGTGCGGGTCCAGCCGCGGCGCTGCAGGTCGGCGCCGCTCAACTCCTCGGGGCGGCCGCGGTCGTCCATCCCCATCCATCGCGGGCGACCCTGAATCGGTTCGAGCACGTAGGCGTGGCCTCGACTCCACACCACACTGCACGGCGCCGTCGGCAGAGGGGCCGCGGCGCCGCACTGATCGCTGGGTGATTCCGTCTCGGTTTGCATGTCTGTCCGGTACCTCCATCATGAGCGTCGCATCGAACTCGCGATCTGTTAGCTCATGAGGTGATTGTCGGCCGTGATCGGTGGCACTTCGTCAGTTCTCCGGGTGCGACGCGGCCACCGCGCCGGTCGGCTCGCCGGACTGCGAATTGTTCGCCGTCCGGCACTGTCGATCACGACCCGCGACTACCGTTCACCGAACGCAACCGGCCGTATATCGCCATTTACCCAGGGTTCACGACGCGTCACGCGACGGTCCCACCAGTTCGGTAGGCACGGAACCGGCGTCCGCGGCAACGGCAGCCAACTCCGCGCCTACTGATTCGGACTCGGACGAGTCGACCACGGTCAGCGTCCGCCGCGGGCTGCACATCAACGAGGCGACCGCGCCGATCAGGCACGCCACGATGGCGAACAGGAACGCCACGACCAGCCCGTCGGAGAACGGCCCGGAGATCAGGTTCGGGAAGAAGCTCCGCCCGGTCAGGAAGTTGGCCTGCGCGACCGGCAGCTGGTGCAGCACGGGACCGAGCAACTGCTGGATCGGGTTGTAGCCGAGGAACGCGGCGAACAGCACGGCGACCGCGGGCAGGTGCGCCACCTGGTTGGCGGCGGCCGCCGGCACGCCGTGCGCGGTCAGCCCGGCGTTCATCGCGGCCGGCAGGTGCGCCGAGAGGCCCGTGATGATCAGGCTGAAGAAGACGCCGATGGACAGCACCATCGCCGAGTTCTGGAACGTCGCCGCCATGCCGGCGCCGGCACCACGGGCGTTGTTCGGCAGGCTGTTCATGATCTCGGCCCGGTTGGGCGACGCGAACATGCCCATGCCGATGCCGTTGATCACCAGGATGCCGGCGAACGCCGGGTAGCTGAAGTTCACCGGCAGCATGATCAGCAGGCCGAACGTGCCCGCGGTGATCAGCATGCCGACCGACGCGAACACCCTGGTGCCCAGCCGGTCGGACAGCACGCCGGCCAGCGGCGCGGACAGCAGGAAGCCGACCGTCATCGGCAGCATGTAGATGCCGGCCCACAGCGGCGTCTGGCTGAAGCTGTAGCCGTGCTGCGGCAGCCAGATGCCCTGCAACCAGATGATCAGGATAAACTGAAGACCACCACGCCCGAGCGAGGCCACCAGGTTGGCCACGTTGGCCGCGGTGAACGACCTGATCTTGAACAGCCCCAGGTTGAACAGCGGATTGGGCACCCGAACCTCGATCACGGCGAACGCGATCAGCACCGCGACGCCGCCGATCAGGCAGGTCAGCACGAACGGGTTGGCCCAGCCCATGGTGGCGGTGCCGTAGGGCTGGATGCCGTAGGTGATGCCGACCAGCACGGCGATCAGGCCGACGGCGAAGGTGACGTTCCCCCACCAGTCCATCTTCGCCTTCTGCCGGATGCCGGTGTCGTGCAGCTTCAGGTAGGCCCAGATCGTGCCGAGCACGCCGAACGGCACGGACACCAGGAAGATCCAGTGCCAGTTGACCGGGGCGAGCACGCCGCCGATGACCAGGCCGAGGAACGAGCCCGCGATGGCCGCGACACCGTTGATGCCCATGGCGAGGCCGCGCTGGTTGGACGGGAACGCGTCGGTGAGGATGGCGCTGGAGTTGGCCATCAGGAACGCGCCACCGATGCCCTGCACGATCCGCCAGCCGATCAGCCACCACGCGCCCGCCGCGCCCTGCTGCCAGGTGACCGCGAGCAGGATCGACGAGACCGTGAACACGGCGAAGCCCAGGTTGTACATCCTGGCCCGGCCGTACATGTCGCCCAGCCGCCCGAAACTGACCACGAGGACAGCCGTGACGACGAGGAAGCCCATGATCATCCACAGCAGGTAGCTGGTGTTGCCGGCCTTCAACGGATCGACGCCGATGCCCTTGAAGATGTCGGGCAGTGCGATGAGCACGATGGAAGAATTGATGGTGGCGATCAGCATGCCCAACGTGGTGTTGGACAACGCCATCCATTTGTAGCGCGGGCCGAGCTCGGCCAGCGTTCGTGTCCGCCTGTTCGGTTCCTGCCCTCTGTGCACCACATGACCTCCATCAAAACTACTTCACCTAGGCTAACTAATTTTGTTTGCCTAGTACAAGCAGTTTTGGCGGTGAGAATTCCCACAGGGCACCCGGGAAGAAGGTCACGCGGTCGGCAACGTGTCCCCGCGTACGGCCTCCACGTCGATCTCCACGCGCAGGGTGGCGCCGATCAGCGTGACCCCGGCGCGAACGATCTGGTTGTACGTGATGGCGAAGTCCTCGCGACGCAGATCCGTCACGGCGTGGAACGCCGCGCGCGTGCCGCCCCACGCGTCCGGGCCGAAGCCGAAGTACGTCAACTCCAGCGGCACCGGTCGGGTGATCCCGTTCAGGGTCAGCTCGCCGTCCATTCGCCACCGCTCGTCGCCCAGCGGCGTGACCGACGATCCGTGGTACTCGATCACCGGATTCCGGTCCACGTCAAGGAAATCGGCCGAGCGGAGGTGGTCGTCGCGCAGCTTGTTGCCGGTGTCGATGCTGACCGCCTGGATCACGGCGTGCACCGTGGACCGCTCGATCGGGCGGGCCAGTTCGATCCGACCGCCGAACTCGGTGAACTTGCCGCGCACGCTCGCCATACCCAGGTGCCGGGCGGTCACGCTGATCTGCGAGTGGCCGGGATCGATCGTCCAGGTGCCTGGCTCCGGCAGATCGTCGCCGGCGATCCTGGCCAGGGCCAACACGCCGAGCGTTGCCGAGCCGCTCGCGGTGACCACGGCGGTACGGGCCAGCGGCGCGAAGCCGGTCGCGGTGAGGATCGCGGTGTAGTAGCCGGCCGGCAGTTGCTCGGTGGCCAGCCGGCCGTCCTCGTCCGCGGGTACCCGCGCGACCTGAGTTCCGGCGTTGTCGGTCACGGTCAGCACGGCGGTGGCCACCGGCCAGCCGTCCGTGGTCCGCGCCTGCGCCGTCACGCCGCGCCGCGCACCGGGCACCATCAGGCCTCCGGGTGGCCGAGACGCACGTCGTGCCGGCCGGTCTCGCCGCCGTTCATCCGCAGCGTGCTGGCGACCGGCGGATAGCCGCTGGCGATGACCGTGTAGTCGCCCTCCGGCAGGTCGGAGAAGGCGTACTCGCCGGTGTCGTCGGTGGTGGTCATCGCCACGACGTTGCCGGCCCGGTCCAGCAGGGTGATCCGCGCGTCCGGCACGGCCCGCCCGTCGCCGACCGTCGCCACCCCGCGCAGCCGCGACCCGCCGGTCAGCGCCACGTCCTGCCGGTGCTGCCCGGTCCCCGGCACGGTGACCCCCAGCGCGACCGGCTGGTAGCCCTCCGCGCTGATCACCAGGGTGTAGGCGCCCATGACGAGCTCGTCGAACAGGTAGCTCCCGTCCGAACCGGTGGCCCGCGTGCCGACCACGTCGCCCGCCCCGTCGGCCAGCGTCGCGACCGCCCCGGCCACCGACGTGCCGGCGCCGGCCACCGTCACCAGGCCGGCCAGGCTGCTCGTCCCGGTGAGCACGACGTCCACCGCGACCGGACCGCCGCCGACCGAGACGACCGTCGCCTGTGGCTGGTGCGCGCCCGCCGACGCGATCAGCACGTACGAGCCGGTTTCCGGCGCCGGCAGGTGGTACTCGCCGTCCGAACCGGACACGTCGCGGCCGATCTGCCGGCCTGCCGAGTCGATCAGGGTCAGCGCGGCGCCGGTGATCCCGGTGCCGTCCGACCGGCGCACCCGGCCGTGCACCGCGCCGCCGAGCTGGTCGGACAGCGGCACGAAGTCCTCAGCTCCCATCAAGGTCGCTCCCGCGCCGTTGGTCTGGTGGCCGTTGCGTTCCGGTTCGAACGGTGCGCCGAGTTCGGCGGCGTCCGGCACCGGAGCACCAGGGCCCGCGTCTTCGGCCATTCTGGCCTGAATGCCCGACTGGGTGCGCAGCGGCAGTTCCTTCATGAACAGCACGAGCACGAAGGCGATCGCGACCACGGCCGCCGCGGTGAGGAACACCGGGTGCATCGAGTCGGCGAAGCCGACCAGGAACGGCCTGGCCAGCCGGGGATCAAGATGCTGGATGAAGGACGAGTCCTGCAGCGCCGAACTGGTGGCGCCGCCGGTGCCGCCACCGCCGCTGATGAGGTTCAGCACCGGCGCGTTGTTCGGGTTGGCGGTGACGGTCGGATCGTGCAGCGCGGCCTGGAACGGTGCCGTCTGCGAGATGCTCGCGAACGCGGCCGCGATCTTGTTGCCGACCGTGCTGAACAGAATCGACAGGAACACGGCCGTGCCGAGCGTGCCACCCATCTGCCGGAAGAAGGTGGCCGACGAGGTCGCCACGCCCATGTCCCGCGCCGGCACCGCGTTCTGCACTGCGATGACCAGCGTCTGCATGCAGCCGCCGAGTCCGAACCCGAAGATGAACATCCAGATGTCGGTGCGCCACAGTGGAGTGTCGGCGTTGATCGTGTTCAGCAGCAGCAGGGCGACGGTCATGCTGAACGTGCCGATGATCGGGAAGATCTTGTACCGGCCGGTCCGTGCGGTGATCTGACCGAACAGGATGGAGGCGATCATGATGCCGAGCACCAGCGGCAGCAACAGCAGGCCCGCCTTGGTCGGCGACGCGCCCTTGACGATCTGCAGGTACAGCGGGATCACCGACAAACCACCGAACATGCCCATACCGATGATCAGGTTGGCGCTGGAGGTGATGCTGAAGACGCCGTTGCGGAACAGCCGCAGCGGGATCAGCGCGTCGTCGCCCATCAGGCGTTCGGTGAGCAGGAAGAGCAGCAGGCCGGCCGCGCCGACGCCGTAGCAGACCCACGCCCGCGGCGAGGACCACCCCCAGGACTGCCCCTGTTCCGCGACGATCAGCAGCGGCACCAGGCCGATCGTGATGGTGATGGCGCCCCACCAGTCCAGCCGGTGGTCCCGGCGGGTGTGCGGGATCTGCAGCACCTTGGTCACCACGACCAGCGCGACAAGACCGATCGGGACGTTCACCAGGAACACCCAGCGCCAGCCCGCGATGTGCAGAATCTGCGACTGGCCGGCCAGGAACCCGCCGACGACCGGGCCGAGCACGCTGCTGGTGCCGAACACGGCCAGGAAGTAGCCCTGGTAGCGGGCCCGTTCGCGCGGCGGCACGATGTCGCCGATGATCGCCAACGCCAGCGACATCAGACCGCCCGCGCCGAGGCCCTGGACCGCGCGGAAGGCGGCCAGCATGTACATCGAGGTGGCGAACGTCGAAGCGATCGAGCCGACCAGGAAGATGCTGATCGCGGCGATGAAGAACGGCTTGCGGCCGTAGATGTCGGAGACCTTGCCGTACAGCGGCGTCGAGATGGTCGCCGTGATCAGGTAGGCGGTGGTCGCCCATGCCTGCAGGTCAAGGCCATGCAGGTCGTCGGCGATGGTGCGGATCGCCGTGCCGACGATCGTCTGGTCCAGCGCGGCGAGGAACATGCCCAGCATCAGGCCGCTGAACACCAGCAGGATCTGCCGATGGGTGAGCGAGCCGTCGCCGGGCGCCGTGGCACCCGGCGCGCCGTTCCGTGCGGCGTTCTGAGCTGCTGTCCGCTGCGCCTCCGTGGCGGTCATCGCCCCGCCTTTCCAACAGGTCGCTTCCAGGTAGTTGGCCTATGCAACCATGCGCCTTGATGCGCAGGCGCGGCAACCCGTGCAGCGGTCGCCCGAACAGGTTATGTCGGGTGATGCCCGGCCGCCGCGGTGTGACCGGCATCCTGTGTCTTCAGATGCCGGACAGCACTGGAAGGTGGTGCCCGATACGCTGACCATCGTCCACTGGCCCTACCTGCGAACGCCGCACGTCGGTGGGGCAGATCAGGAGCCTGTTGGCGTGAGGCCGGTCGTGATCTATCGCAACATGACACCCGGGCGGTCGTGATGACGACAGTGCCACGGGTCAATTCACTGCTGTCAGTGGTCGATGTGTCCGATTGGGCCGTAGACGAGTTCGAACCGGCCGGCTCAGACGCGAAGATGTGGTTGGCCACGCCGGACGTATGCAGTCGTGCCCTATTCAAGCCGAATCGGCCGCACAACGGCCACGAGCAGGGCGAGGATTGGGCGGAGAAGCTCACGTCCGAATTGGCGGCCTTGCTTGGTGTACCAGCCGCCCGCATTGACTTGGCGCAGCGCGGCGACTGTCGTGGCTGCATCTCGTACGATGTCGTGCCGAAAGGCTGGGAACTGCAGCCAGGCGCTGTGCTGCTGAGTCAGATCATAGGCTTCGATCATGATCCACGAGACCCGGCCGCTCGGGGACACACGCTGATGAACATCCAGCAAGCGCTTGCTGGCTACGGTGCACCTCCCGGTTTCCAGGGCCCAGCCGACTTCAGTGCCTTCGACGTGTTCTGCGGCTACCTCATGCTGGATGCACTGATTGCCAACCGGGACCGCCATTCCGAGAACTGGGCGGTTCTGCGCGGTCCGAACGAGCCAGACCAGCGACTGTCGCCATCGTACGACCACGCCAGTGCGCTCGGTTTCAATCTCCTGGACGAACGGCGCCAACTGCTCTTCCGTGACCGCAACATGATGGACGCGTTCCTGCGCAAGGGCACCGCCCACCGTTTTGAAGACGGCAAGAAGGCAACCTTGGTCGGCTGTGCCCACACTGCCCTGGGTATGGCTGGCGACTCGGTGCGTGCTTACTGGCTGGATCGCCTGACCAGCACGGATGAAGATCAACTTGACTCCGTCGTGGCAAGGGTTCCAGTAATGTCAGACTTGTCACGTAGGTTCGCGAGGTACCTGCTCACCGTCAACCGAGGGAGGCTGCTCGATGTCTAGCCTGACCAGCCTGGATCCTGGCCACGTCGCCCCCGATGCCGGTGATCCCCCGTACCTGCTGGTCGCATGGCAGAACCCCCAGACGCGCGCCATCGCTCCCGTAGGCGTTTTGACGCGACACGAGGATGAGTACTCCTTCGCCTATCTCGGGCGAGCCCTTACAGTCAAAGACTTCCGTCCCTTCCTGGGGTTCGGCGATCTGCACGGCCGCTATGTCTCTGCCCAGCTCTTCCCGCTGTTCCGGCAACGGATCGTGGCTCAAGACCGCCCTGACTTCCATGAGTACCTGAGCGCGCTTGGACTGGCCGCCGGTGCATCGCCGCTAGCCGTCCTCGACAGGTCGGGCGGGCGACGACCCGGTGATTCGATCTATCTGTTCCGGAAACCAGACGTCGCAACGGACGGGACGACGCGCACGATCTTCTTCGTTCACGGCCTGCGATACCTGGACGGCGCGGCGATGGCCCGAATTGGGCATCTCCACCCGGGCGAGGAGCTGTCAGTAAGGCCGGAGCCGGACAATCCGTTCAACCAACGCGCCGTATTGGTCACCACTGACGACGAGCAGGTGCTCGGCTGGGTTCCTGACGTGCTTGCCGAGTACGTCCAGCACATTCTGACGGTGGCCCCACCGGTCGTTCATGTCCATCAGGTCAATGGCGACGACACCCCGCCGAACCTTCGACTTTTGGTCCAGCTTTCGGGCCACGTACCAGCCGGCTACAGCCCCTTCACCGGACCGGAATGGGAGACGCTCGGGTGAGCTGAGCCTGGTCTGGCTGCGTCACAGCTCGCCACGCCGGCTCACTCCTTCAGTTCGGGAAAGTCCTCTTCGCGAAACTCCCCGGCCACGGACGCGGCCGGATCGGCGTGCACATCGGACTCCCGCCCCCGCAGTTCGACCCGCCGGATCTTCCCCGAGATCGTCTTGGGCAGGTCGGCGAACTCCAACCGGCGAATGCGCTTGTACGGAGCCAGATTCGACCGAGCGAACCGGAAGATGGCCAAGGCGGTATCCCGATCCGGCGCACAACCGGCCGCCAGCACGACATAAGCCTTGGGCACGGCCAGCCGCAGCGGATCGGGCGACGGCACGACGGCGGCCTCGGCCACCGCGTCGTGCTCCAGCAGCACGCTCTCCAACTCGAACGGCGAGATCCGGTAGTCGCTGGCCTTGAACACGTCATCGGACCGGCCGACATAGGTGATGTAGCCGTCCGAGTCCCGGGAACCGACATCCCCGGTGTGATAGAAGCCGTCCCGCATGGCCTCCGCGGTCCGTTCGTCATCATCCCGATAACCGACCATCAACCCGGTCGGCCGCGCACGCAGATCAAGACAGATCTCGCCCTCGGTGCCGACCGCACCGGACACCGGATCGACGAGAGCCACCGTGAAACCGGGCACCGGACGCCCCATCGACCCGGGCTTGACGACCTGACCAGGTGTGTTGGCTATCTGCACGGTCGTTTCGGTCTGACCGAAGCCGTCCCGGATGGTCACCCCCCAAGCCCGGCGAACCTGCTCGATGATCTCCGGATTCAACGGCTCGCCGGCCCCGACGACCTCACGAGGAGGCGTACGCAACGCGGTGAGATCGGCCTGGATGAGCATTCGCCACACGGTGGGTGGCGCACAGAAACTGGTGATGCCACAACGTTGCATCGTGGCCAGCAGCGCGGGCGCGGAAAACCGCTGATAGTTGTAGAGGAACACACAGGCCTGCGCGTTCCACGGCGCGAACACATTGCTCCAGGCGTGCTTGGCCCATCCCGGCGACGAGATGTTCAGGTGCACGTCACCGGGCCGCAGGCCGATCCAGTACATGGTCGACAGGTGACCGACCGGATACGACACATTGGTGTGCTCGACCAGCTTCGGCTGGGCCGTGGTGCCACTGGTGAAGTACAGCAACAAAGTGTCGGTGGCCATGGTGACGCCGTCCGGCGTGAAGGCAACCGACTCATCGTAGGCAGCGCCATAGGACTGCCAACCGGACACTGACGGACCAACCGCGATCCGGGTGTATTCACCGGCGACGGAGGCGAACTTGGGCGCGTCCGCCGCGCGCGCGACCACGTGCCGGGCATTGCCCCGCGCCACCCGGTCAACCAGATCGGCGGGGCCGAGCAGGGTACTGGCCGGAATGACGACCGCGCCCAGCTTCATCGCGGCCAGGATCGTCTCCCACAACTCGACCTGGTTGCCCAACATCAGAATCAGCCGGTCGCCCCGCGCGACGCCGAGGCCGCGCAGCCAGTTGGCCACCTGGTTGGACCGGGCGGACATCTGCGCGAAGGTCAGCTTCTGCTCGCTGCCGTTCTCCTCGACGATCCACAGCGCCGGATTGTCGTTACCGGCGGCGAAACTGTCGAACCAGTCCAGCGCCCAGTTGAACTCGGTCAGTTCGGGCCAGCGGAAGTCACGATAGGTCAGGTCGTACTCGTCCCGGTGTTCGAGCAGAAAGTCCCGGGCCGCCCGGAAGATCGAGGTAGCGTCGCTGCCCACCAGCCCACTCCTTAGTGTCGTCGCGCGGAGTGGATGTTAACCGTTCAGGAGGCCAACTCGATGTCGGAGGACGCGAGCCAGACCCGGTCGCGGCCGGCCTCCTTGGCCGCGTAGACGGCCGCGTCGGCGATCTGGAGCAGGTCGGGCAGGGACTGGGCGTTCTCCGGGCGGCTGGACACGCCGATCGACGTCGTTCGGTTGGCGATCAGGGCGGGGCCGCCACGCTTGTCGGTGCTGATCACGTTGAGCCCGGCGATGCGCGCCCTGATCCGCTCCGCCGCGGCGGTGGCCGCGGCGCGGTCGGTCTCCGGCAGCAGCACCACGAACTCCTCGCCGCCGAACCGGCCGACCACGTCCGTCGGGCGGGTCTCGGTGCGCAGGACGTCCGCGACGGCGACGAGCATGTCGTCGCCTGCCGGGTGGCCCCACGTGTCGTTGATCAACTTGAAGTGGTCGAGGTCGACCATGAGCAGGCCGACCGGCCCACGGGTGCGGTCGGCCCGCGCGAGTTCCTTGGCCGCGGCCTCCTGCCAGCCGCGCATGTTCAGCAGGCCGGTCTTCGAGTCGGTGCGCACGTCGACCTGGAGCTGGCGGATCTCGGTGAGCCGGTTGCCGAGCACGCCGATCACCACCATGACGACGAGCACCGGCGGCGCGTCCATCAGCAGCACGGCGGTGACGAGTCCGAGTGCGACAGTCAGCGCTTCCAGGCCGTTGTCGTACCAACTGCCCACAGCGGTCTTCAGGTCGGTCCGTTTTCCTTGTCGGTGCAACACGACCGCCACACCGACGAGCGCGATCTGGCCGATGACATAGATTCCGGCCGCGCCCGTTGCCACGCCGAAGTCACGCAGGGTGGCGAAAACGGCCAACGCGGTCCAGTTCGGTGCACCGGCCGCATACAGCAGGGTGCGCACCCCCAGTACGCAGATAGTGATCGTGGCCGTACCGAACACGTACCTATACAGTGGCCGGCGCGCAACGAACCACCGTTGGTAGCGGATGGCCACAATGGACAAAACAGCCAACGGGACCGGCAGGATGAGCGCGGCGGCGAAGTTCCACATCGAGGTCAGGTCAACGTGAACGGTGTCCATCCGGTTACGGCGGGTCTCCTCCTGCCGCCTGGACAGGAACAGGTGCACGCTCGCGAAGCCGAGCAGGACGCCGAACCTGGCCCAGTCGGCGCCGGTGGTCTCGCCCTGCCACCGAAGTGTCAGAATGATGGCCACGACGGTCAGGAGTTCGACGCAGAGTACATAGGCGACCTCGAGCCGTGGTTGCGACCAGAGAGCCCAGCTACGAGGATGCCGCGTTGATGCCCACACCCCCTCCCAGAAACGCTCGCCACGAGCGACAATGTCTTCAGCTAGCTGCTGCGCTCCACCGATCGCACCCGAGCGATGTGTCCGCTCGGCCTGCGGGCGGGGCCGCAAAGCACGCCGGCCGTTCCATCTCCGTCTCCACCGAGGAGGTACCGACGGTGTCTGACCGCGACTACTGACCGGCCCGGTTTTCCCGGTTGCCGCTCGCTCTTCCCCTTCCCCCGTGCCCTGGGTCGTCGGCGTGTCCGCCGCGGTACCCCGAGGAGGTGTCGACGGTGTCCGACCGCGACTACTGATTGCCATGATCTGCCACCCTCCCTCCCGCGTCCCTCTCCCCCGGTGGCCCACCCCACGACTGCCGGAACGGGCGCCCGGCGGCGAACCGCCCCGGCTTCTCGCCGCCAAGACCCAATCGTGCCACTGATCGTGTTGGGTCGAGCAAAGTTTACCCATCGTCGAGCGCGTCGCTGTGGGCCGATCAGCCGGTTTGGACCGTCGGGTCCGAACGATACTGACGGCCCCAGGCCACCGCAGCCGGTACGGCAAGGACGACACCGACGATCCCGGCCAATACGATCGCGCCCCGGGGCGAGCCGATCGCCTGTGCCAGCGCGCCGCCCGCCGCGACGCCGACCCCCTGTGCCACGCGCAGTCCCGTCCGCGCGATGCCGAATGCCCCGCCACGCACGGAGTTGGGCACCCAACTGGTGAACGTGGCGCCGACGGTGATCTGGTAGGCGCCGGTCGCGCCGGCCAGTGCCAACAACACCAGCGCGCCGGCCAGCGACGGCCGGACGACGAACACCACGAGCACCGCGACCGACGCGGTCGCGAACAGGCCGAGCAGTCGCTGGCGCAGCGCCGTGGACAGGTAGCGGGACAACACGAACGCACCGATCACGTACCCGAACGGGTCGGCCGCGAGCAACCAGCCGACTGCCCCTCTGGGCGCCCCGAGCTGCGCGGCCAGCGGCGCGGCGAGGCCTTCCGGCACCACCGCCAGCCCCACCAACCACGACAGCCACAGCAAAGTACGCAGCCGGGTCGAGTCGCGGATGTAGCGCAATCCGGCCAGCCACGACGGATTCTCGGTCCGGTCGGGCAGCGGACGGTCGCGCACGGCGAGGCCGACCAACAGTGCCGACGCCACGAAGGTCACCGAGTCGAGCAGCAGCGCGGTCGAGCTGCCGACCGCGACCACGAGCAGGCCTGCGCCCGCGAGCCCGAGCAGCATGACCGTGTTGGTGGTGATGCCCCGGATGTCCTGGCTGCGGTAGTAGAGGTCGTCGTCGGTGAACACGTCCCGCGTGATGGCGTTCTGCGCGGCGAGCGCGGGTGCCTGTGCGATGCCGACGCCGACCAGCAGCGCGCACATGGCGGCCAGCGGCATGCCGGGCACGGACATCACGCCGACGAAGACCGCCTGCAGCACCGCACCGACAACCATCACGGTCCGGCGCGGATAGCGGTCGGCCAGCTGCGCGAGGCCGAGTCCGCCGGCCAGCGCGGGCAGGAAGCTCAGCGCGTAGACGACCGCGGACCACAGCGCGGAGCCGGTCTTGGCGTAGACGACGAGGGCGAGCGCCACCTTGGCCAGCTGGTCGCCGGCAATGGACACCGCCTCAGCCAGCCACAGGGCACGAAACTCGCCGACCGCGAGTACCGCCCGCATGCCCGTCCGCGTCGCAGCCACCTCGCCCCAACTAGTCCCTTCGCACCCCGCCCGGTACCGGCCCGATGGACCGCGGCACCGTCGCGTACTCGCCGTGAGTCGCGAACGACGCTAGGTGCTCGGCCGGCTACCTCTGGCATCCTTACACAGGATGTACCCGACCGGGCGGACAGTAGAGAGCTTCAGTGACCGGCCAGTGTCACATCTGTGTCATCCTGTGGCGACCGTCACCGCGCCGCCGTCCCTCGTTCTGGTGAGCCAGTGTTGCCGTGCACACACCGCGGCACCAACGCGGCCATCCAATCGGTGCCGGCGAACACGCTGCGTACGCGGAACTCCCGGCTAACGAACCCGGATCCGGGCAGGTCAACACCGGACAACGACGTGTCGCTGATGGCGGATTCGCCGGGAACCGTCATGATGGGGGTGCCGACCACGCGTGACACGCGCGGATGGACTGTCCTGAATGGAAGGAAGACGACGAGTGGCTCTCCCTAACCTGACCCCCGAGCAGCGCCAGGCTGCGCTGGCCAAGGCCGCCGAGGCAAGGCAGGCTCGCACCAAGCTGCTGAACGACATCAAGGACGGCAAGGAGACCATCTCCGGAGTCCTTGCCCGCGCCAAGGAAGACACCGTGGTCGGCAAGACCAAGGTGGCGCAGTTGGTCAAGGCCCTGCCCGGTTACGGCCCCGCGAAGGTGACCGCCCTACTGGAGAAGGCGGGCATCCCCGAGGAACGGCGCGTCGCCGGTCTCGGCCAACGGCAGCGCGAAGCGTTGCTGGCCGCACTGAACTGAGGTGACCGCACTGTCGTGGTGTCTTCTCGGTGAGAAGGCACCACGGCGGCTGGGTCCGTTGTGGACAGCGTGAGTCGCCTGCCGTAGCGGCGGTTCGGTGCACACGGCACGAACCGGTCAGCCGGCCGCGCGACGGTTGTGCAGGTGTCGGACGACCCTGGCCACCAGCGGACCGGCGATCCAGCACCAGTACGAGTAGTCCGTGAAGAACGACACCGGAATCGACACCACGAATCCGACCGAGAGCCCGGCGGTCCGCAGCAGGGTGCGCCGCAGTGCCCCCGGCGGTGTGTCGGGACGGGCCAGGTGCTTGCGCTCGATCTCGTTGACCATCAGGGCGAACAGCACGAATGCCGCGATCTGCACGATCGCGTAGAAGCCGAACCTGACCTGGAACGCCCCGTTGCCGGTGATCACCCTGGTCGCGAACGGCGTCACCACCTGCAGGAACAGCCAGCCGATGGTCAGGCCGGTGAGGTGGCCGTCCAGCCGGTTGACGTACCGGAAGACGGTGTGGT
Source organism: Pseudonocardiaceae bacterium (assembly GCA_036503065.1). GTDB lineage: Bacteria > Actinomycetota > Actinomycetes > Mycobacteriales > Pseudonocardiaceae > DATEPR01. Next base: position 36,612 of record DASXXM010000260.1, read on the forward strand.
GGCTGCGCCAGTGCGACGCGATCACCAGGAAGCTGATGCAGAACGCCAGGTACTCGGTCCGATGGTCGAGCGCGGACCGCAGCATCTCGCCGTTGGTGCTGCCGGCCGGCACCGGCAGGTCCAGTGCCAGCAGCGTGACGGCGATGGCGATGACCGCGTCGGCGAAGAAGGTCAGCCGCTCCGCGGCGAGCGCCCGAACCTCCAGGTCGCCGTCCGGCTCCGGCCGGTCGATGGTCGTCATGAAAGGGAAGATTGCCACATCCGTCCCGGGCGGATACACCCTCACCCGGCCGAGCTGACGATGGCCATCCGGAGTTTCTGACGAAGACGGCTAAGCGTTCAGGTAGGCCAGTACAGCCAGCACCCGACGGTTGTCGTCCGAGGACGGCGGCAGGTCGAGTTTGGCAAAGATGTTGTTGGTGTGCTTGGCAACCGCCTTGTCGGTGACGAACAGCTTGGTGGCGATCGCCGCGTTGGACCGGCCTTCTGCCATCAGGCCGAGCACCTCACGCTCGCGCGGGGTGAGCCGGTGCATCGGTTCGTTGCCGGCGTTGCGCGCCAACAGTTGGGACACGACCTCCGGGTCCATCGCGGTGCCGCCGTCGGCCACCCGGCGGACCGCGTCCACGAACTGGGCCACGTTGGCCACCCGGTCCTTCAGCAGGTAGCCGACCGCGCCGTGTCCGTCGGACAGCAGTTCCCGCGCGTAGAGCTGCTCCACATACTGCGACAGCACCAGCACCGGCAGGCCCGGCACGGCGACCCTGGCCTCGATCGCCGCGCGCAGG